>NZ_LMHQ01000031.1:0-418780 GCF_001428225.1 Acidovorax sp. Root70 | reverse complement strand
GGGATGTCGTGAGCAAGAATACCGGGGAGAGGCAATCGGATACCATTGCTGGATGAAATCACAGTATCAACGGAGCTACTGGAGCTAAGCAGATACCCCTTATTTATGTACATGTATTTTGGCAAGCATTTCAGGGGAAGCGTGGTGACACGCAGCACCTGACTCCACCTCCGGTCGAGCCGCTCGGGCGCTCCCGCTCCCGCTCCCGCTCCCGCTTTGCTGCCGCGGCGCCCCGCGCCCCAAGGGCGCGCGCACTCGGAGGCGCTGAACGGCGCCTTACCCCCGATGGCCCGTCCCCGCCGTGGGCGCCCGGCTTGGCGGTGGTGGCCACAGGGTTATCGCGCGCGCGACGCGGCCCGCGGACGGGTGCGCCGCACAATGCGTGCCCCAGCGGCGCCCGCGCCCGTCTTCCTCAGAAAGATTCCCATGCTGAACTTCGACTTTCACAACCCCACCCACATCGCCTTCGGCCAGGGCCGCATTGCCGACCTGGCCAAGCTGGTGCCCGCTGCCGCCAAGGTGCTGATCCTGGTGGGTGGCGCCAGTGCCGAAAAGACCGGCACGCTGGCCGAGGTGCGCGCCGCGCTGGGCGATCGCCAGCACGCCACCTTCAGCGGCATCGAGCCCAACCCGAGCTATGAAACCTCCATGAAGGCCGTGGCACAGATCCGCGAAGGGGGCTTTGACTTTCTGCTGGCCGTGGGCGGTGGCTCGGTGATCGACGCCACCAAGTTCATCGCGGCCGCTGTCCGTTTCGAAGGCGACGACCCCTGGGCCATCCTTGAAAAGCACGGCCGCAATATCAAGGGCGCCATGCCGTTCGGCTCGGTGCTCACGCTGCCCGCCACGGGCTCGGAGATGAACAACGGTGGCGTCATCACCCACCGCGGCAAGGGTGCCAAGCTGTCGTTTGGCAGCGTGCACACCTACCCTGTGTTCTCGGTGCTCGACCCCACCAAGACCTACACCCTGCCGCCCCAGCAGCTGGCCAACGGCGTGGTCGATGCGTTTGTGCACACGGTGGAGCAGTACCTGACCTACCCGGTCAACGCGCCCGTGCAGGACCGCTTTGCCGAAGGCATCCTGCAGACGCTGATCGAGGTGGGCCCGCGCCTGCTCACGGCCACCGAGCCCGTGTACGACGACCGCGCCAACCTGATGTGGGCCGCCACCATGGCGCTCAACGGCCTGATCGGCGCGGGCGTGCCGCAGGACTGGGCCACGCACATGATCGGCCATGAACTGACGGCGCTACACGGCATCGACCACGCGCGCACCTTGGCCATCGTGCTGCCCGCGCTGCTGAACGAGCGCCGGGTGGCCAAGCGCGCCAAGCTGCTGCAGTATGGCGAGCGCGTATGGGGCATCACCACCGGCACCGACGACGAACGCATCACGGCGGCCATCGAGCGCACGCGCGATTTCTTTGAGGCCATGGGCATCGCCACGCGCCTGTCGGGCTACGGCCTGGGCAGCGAGGTGGTGGACACCGTGGTGGCGCAGCTCGAAGCGCACGGCATGGTGACGCTGGGCGAGCAGCGCGAGATCACGCCCGCCGTGAGCCGCCGCATCCTCGAAGCCGCGCTGTAACGCTGCGCACCAGGCGTGCCAGCGAATAGGCCCAAGACCCCGGGCCAATGACCTTGAAGCCCGGTTTGGTTTGTGCGCGTGGGTTAGAGTCAACCCTTCTCTTGCGGGAGAGCGGGGCGTACGGCGCCCCCGCCGAAGGCGCAAACTCCCATCATCGCTCAGGCAACCGGACCGCAAGAGACCATCGCCGACTGGAGAGAGGCCGCCACCATCGCGCAACGCGGGTGGGGTCCACCGAAGGGGCTGGCTGCCACCGCAGCTGAAACTCTCAGGTAACAGGGACAGGGGGAGAGGCGCCGCAGGCCCGTCTTGGAACGGGCACTGCACCAGCCCGAGTTCCCTCCCATGCCGTCATCATCTCCGTCTGTCGCCGTGCCCAGCGGTGCGCCTCACCCCAAGCGCTCGGCGCTCAAATTCATCTGCGGGTTCCTGGTGGGCCTGGTCCTGGCCGGGGGCTCCGGCGGGGCCTGGGTGCTCCATCTGCTGTGGCAGCAACTGCCCGCCGTGGACCACCTGGCCGACTACGACCCCATGCGGCCCTTGCGCATCTATGCGCGCGACGGCAGCCTGCTGGCGGAGTTTGGCGAGGAGCGCCGCGAGGTCGTGCCCGTCGGCGACATCCCGCTGCATGTGCGCCAGGCGCTGCTGGCCATTGAAGACGCGCGCTTTTACGAGCACGGCGCGGTGGACTTCACCGGCCTGGCGCGCGCCGCGCTGCGCAACGTGGTGTCTGGCGAACACGCCCAGGGCGCCAGCACCATCACGATGCAGGTGGCGCGGGTGTTCTTTCTGAGCCGCGTGAAAACCTACAGCCGCAAGCTCATGGAGATCCTGCTGGCCTACAAGCTGGAGGCCACGTACAGCAAGGACAAGCTCCTGGAGCTGTACATGAACCAGATCTACCTGGGCGAGCGCGCCTACGGCTTCGCAGCGGCAGCGTCGGTGTACTTCGACAAAACCCTGGACGAGCTGACGGTGGCCGAGGCGGCGATGCTCGCCGGCCTGCCCAAGGCACCTTCAGCCTACAACCCCGTCGTCAACCGCGAGCGCGCCACCGTGCGCCAGCAGTACATCCTGCAACGCATGCACGCGCTGGGCTACCTGGACAGCGCCGCTTACGACGCGGCCAGTGCCGAGGTGCTCACGCTGCGCACGCAGACGCGTTCCATCGACCCGGCAGCGGCCTTTGCCGTGGAGCAGGCACGCAAGACGGTGGTGGCCCACTTTGGCGACGATGCGTACGCGCTGGGCCTGAATGTGGTCACTACCCTCAGAGTGGCCGACCAGCGGGCCGCCACGCAGGCCCTGCGCGCCGGGCTGCTGCGCGCCCAGGAGGCCCAGGGCTATGCGGGGCCAGAGGCCTGGGTGGCCGCCCGCGTGCCCACCGGCCATCGCCGCGAGGTGCGCGCGGCCCTCGCGGCCTTTCCGGACAGCGGTGAACTGCGGGCGGCCCTGGTGCGCGAGGCGTCGCCGGCCCAGGGCGTCACCGCCGTGCTGCGCGACGGTACGCGCGTGCAGATTCCGCGCAGCCGGTTGAGCGCGGACGCACGGGCGGCGCTTTCGCCCACAGCGTCCCCGGGGCGGCGCATTGCGCCCGGTGCGGTGATCCGCGTGGTGGCTGATGCGCGACAGCAATGGCGCTTGGCCCAGTTGCCGGGCATGGAGGGGGCCCTGGTCTCGCTGGACGCAGACACTGGGGAGATCCTGGCACTGGCCGGCGGTTTTGACCACGCGCTGAACCAGTTCGACCATGCGGTGCAGGCCCTGCGCCAGCCCGGCTCCACCTTCAAGCCGTTCATCTTTTCGGCCGCGCTGGAAAAAGGCTACGCGCCCGGCACGCTGGTGGACGACGCGCAGCGCGTGGTGACCCCTGCCGCCCGGGGGCGCGCCGCCTGGAGCCCGCGCAACTACGGCGGCAACTACGAAGGCTTCATTTCCGCGCGGCGCGGCCTGGTGCGCTCCAAGAACATGGTGGCCGTCAACCTGATGGAAGCGGCCGGGGTGCAGTACGTGCAGCAGTTCGCAGCCCGCTTCGGATTCGACCCCGCGCTCAACCCGCCCCGGCTGCCGCTGGCGCTCGGCGCGGGCGCTGTCACCCCGCTGCAGCTCACGCAGGCCTATGCCGTGTTCGCCAACGGCGGCACACTGGTCCAGCCCCGGCTGATTCGCAGCGTGAGCAAGCGCGGCGGCGCGGTGCTGTACGCGGCGGACGGGCCCTCACCCCGCGCCACCGTGGTGTCCGAGCGCAACGCTTTCGTGCTGGACAGCCTGCTGCGCGACGTGGTCGAGCACGGCACCGGCAGGCGGGCCCAGGCGCTCGGGCGCCCCGACGTGGCGGGCAAGACCGGCACTTCCAACGACGCGCGCGACGTGTGGTTTGCGGGCTATTCGTCGGGCGTGGCCTCGGTGGTCTGGATGGGCTACGACCAGCCGCGCAGCCTGGGCCGGCACACCGGCGGCACGCTGGCGCTGCCGGTGTGGACCGAGTACATGGCGGTGGCGGTGCAGGGGCGCCAGCCGGTACTGCGCACCATGCCGCTCGATCTGATGCGCTTTGGGGACGACTACCTGTACCCCGAATACGTCTTTGGCACCTGCGTCGATGACCGCACCGACTTTGTCCAGAGCCCCTTCGAGTGCAGCCTGACCGGACGCCGATCGCCAGCCGAGGGTGCTTTGGATTTTGGTTGAAAACGGATAGGGCGCTCGTTGATTAAGCACTGGGTGCTACGAAATGGGGAGCGAATATTCACGCCCGCACCCCCGCGCCCTCCATCCACCGCCACTATCGAGCGCATGGCATGGTGACCCTGGGCGAGCAGCGCGAGATCGGGCCCGCCGTGAGCTACCGAATCCTCGAAGCCGCGCTGCAAGCGGTTAGGGCGGTTAGGGCGGTTAGGGTGGGCATGCGCTCGCCCCTTCCGCTCCGCATTTCGCGCCGCGCAGCGGCGTTTCGTCGCAGGGCGCTGGAGCCCGCCGGTTGTGCCGCCTACAGTGCCGTCAAGCCGCCCCTCTGGGTGGCATTTGACGAAAGGCGCACCGTGACCCTCATCTTCTTTCTGGCCCTCCGCTCTGCATGGCGAAAGGCCCGTGCCCCGCTGCTGGTGGCTTTCGTGGCGCTGCTGGCCTGGGCCACGCCGGCCTCGGCCCAGTACGCCGGCCTGCGCACCCTGGTGGTCCCTGGCGCCGAGCCCGTGACCGTGGCACTGTTCTACCCCACCCCGGTGGTGGCGCGCACCCAGCCCATGGGCCCGTGGCGGCCCGTGGTCACGCCGGGCGCGCCGGTGGCAGCCGCGCCCCTCAAGGGCTTGGTCCTCATCTCGCACGGCACCGGTGGCCACGAACTGGGCCACCACAACTTGGCCACGCGCCTGGCGGCCGACGGCTATCTGGTGGCTGCACTGCGCCACCCGGGCGACAACTGGGAAGACCGGTTGATGATCACCTCGGGCCACTACTTCAGCGAGCGCCCCCGCCAGGTGAGCCGCGTGCTGGACGCGCTGCTGGCCAGCCCCGAATGGGGCCCCCGCATTCCGGCCGGGCGCATTGGCGCCGTGGGGCACTCGGCGGGTGGCTACACCGTGCTGGCCCTGGCTGGCGCACAGGCAGAACCGGCCCGTGCAGCGCAGCATTGCGGCAGCGTGTCGGACGACCCTGGTTTTTGCAGCCTGGGCAAGCTCCCGAGCCGTGCCCAGTCTGGTCAGGCCGTACCGGCTGCTGCCGCTGCCGCTGAGGCGCCCGCGCAGGGCTCCGCCGTCGTACAGGACGGCCCGCTGGTCTCGGTGGCAGACCCCCGCATCCGCGCTGTGGTGGCCATGGCGCCCATGGCGGTGGTGTTCACGCCCGACAGCCTGAAGGCCATCAGCGTGCCCGTGCGGCTGATGGTGGCCGAGCGTGATGCCGTGCTCACCGGCAAGTACCACGGCGGCTACGTGGCGGCCCAACTGCCATCCGCACAGGCCAGCACGGTGCCGGGAGCAGGCCACTTTGCCTTCATGGCCCAGTCCGTCTGGCCGCTGGCGTCCGAGGCGGGAGACGCCGCCGCCAACCCCGAGGGCTTCGACCGCGTGGCCTACCACGCCACACTGGAGAACGAGGTGGTGGAGTTTCTGGCGAGGCAGCTGCGTTGAAGGTCTGCGGCGACGGCACGCACGGCAATGCCATGCTGTAAGCCAATACCGCCAACCTGCGCGCACCGTGGGACAAAGGGCCCCATGGCTGGTAGGGTGTCGTTTTCTGTTCTCCCGATCAACGCCACAACGAAAGCGACACCCATGGCACACATCCTCATGGTTCTGACGTCCCACGACCAACTGGGCGATACCGGCAAAAAGACGGGCTTCTGGCTGGAAGAGTTTGCCGCCCCGTACTACGTGTTCAAGGACGCAGGCGCGCAGATCACGATCGCATCGCCCCACGGCGGCCAGCCGCCGCTAGACCCCAAGAGCGACGACGAAAGCGCCCAGACCGCGGCCACGCGCCGCTTCAAGGCCGATGCCGCCGCGCAACAGCAGCTGGCCAGCACCGTGCCTCTATCGAGCGTGAAGGCCGGGGACTTTGATGCCGTGTTCTACCCCGGCGGCCACGGCCCGCTGTGGGACCTGGCCGAAGACGCGCAGTCCATCGCCCTTATTGAAAACACTTTTGCCGCAGGCAAGCCGCTCGCGCTGGTGTGCCACGCACCGGGCGTGCTGCGCCACACCAAGGCGCCCGATGGGTCGCCCCTGGTCAAGGGCAAGAAGGTGACGGGGTTTACCAATACCGAAGAAGACGCGGTGCAGTTGACCAAGATCGTGCCGTTCCTGGTGGAAGACATGCTCAAGGCCAACGGGGGCGTGTATTCCAAAGGCCCCGACTGGGCGCCCTATGTGCTGACCGATGGCACGCTGATCACGGGGCAAAACCCGGCGTCGTCAGAGCAGGGTGCGCACGCTTTGCTGCAGCAACTGGGTTGATAAGAAAAAAAGGGGTTTCGGCCCCTTTGTTTACGCTGTGCGTACGCACGGGGTGTCCGTGGCACAGATTTGAAAATGAAATGACCGCCAGTGTTTGATCCATAAGCGCAAGCAGCTATCAAATTGGAAGTGATTGTGCGGTGCTGCCTGCCGTTGGCCCGCACAGCGTTCCCGCTTCAATACGGCAGGATGCCCGGCAACAGCGGGCGGTCCAGCCGGTGGCGCCACCACTTGAGCGCCTCGCCCATGTGCTCGGGCCGCCAGGCCAGCCAGAAGGTTTCGTCCGGGCGGGGCTCCTCCACCTGCAGCTCCACCAGAATGCCGTTCTCCAGCTCCACGCGAACACAGGCGCGCGGCACAAAACCGTGGCCAAGACCGGCGGCCTGGCAAGCGATCTTGGCCTGCATCGATGGCACGGTGATGCGGCGCTGGCCCGACAGCAACCCCACCGTGCGGTCGTTCAGCGAGCGCGCCCCGTCGCCCACCACCACGGCCGTGTGTTCCAGCAAGTCGCTGCGCGTGAGCGGCCGCTGCAGCTTGGCCAGCGGGTGTGTGGCCGTCACGCAGAACGCAAAGGCCAGGCTGCCTACGGCCACTGCCTTGTAGCCGCCGCCCGCGGGGCCTTCGCCTGCGGCCACGACGATGTCTGCGCGCCCTTCGCGCAACGCCTCCCAGGTGCCTGTCAAGGCTTCGCTGCTGATGCGCAGGCGCGTGCCGCAGTTCAGGTCTTCAAACGCACAGATGTCCTGGTTGAACGCGTGTGTGGGGATGAGCGAGTCGTGCATCAGCCGCAGTTCGGACTCGAAGCCCGTGGCGATCTGCCGCATCCGCGATTCGAGCTGCTGCGCGGCCGCCAGCAGCCAGCGCCCCTCCTTGAGCATCTCTTGCCCGGCCGGCGTGAGCGTGACGCGCGGACCGTTGCGGATGAACAGGGCCAAGCCCAACTGATCTTCCAGCTTGCTCACGGCGTATGAGATGGTGGACGGCACCTTGTGCAGCCGCTCGGAGGCGCCTGCAAACGAGCCTTGGCGGGCAATGGCGTCGATGGTTTCTATGGCTTCCAGCGTGAGCTTCAACATGGCCCTAATTCCTTGATCTGAATCATCGAAATTATCGATGATGAATGGCTAAACCTTTCAACCTGATGCCTGCTGATGCGCCGGATACTTCATCCATCGCAGCACTGAAGCCCAATGAAATCCAGCAGATTTCAAACCGGAAACGCAGTGTGAAATTCATCGACAGACATTGAAAGGAAGACACCATGCTCGACATCCGCAAAGCCCAACACCGCGGCAACGCCAATCACGGCTGGCTCCATTCGCGCCACACCTTCTCGTTCGGCCACTACCACGACGCCCACCAGCAAGGCTTTTCCGACCTGCTGGTCATCAACGACGACCGCGTGGCCCCGGGCAAGGGTTTTGGCACCCATCCGCACCGCGACATGGAAATCTTCTCGTACGTGCTGGAAGGCGCGCTGGAGCACAAGGACTCCATGGGCACCGGCTCGGTCATCCGCCCCGGTGACGTGCAGATGATGAGCGCCGGCACCGGCGTGCGCCACAGCGAGTTCAACCACTCGGGCGAAGAGCCCGTGCACTTCCTGCAGATTTGGATCGTGCCCGGTGCCCGCGGCGCCGCACCCCGCTACCAGCAGGTGCACTTCAGCGAGGCCGACAAGCGCGGCCGTCTGCGCCAGATCATCTCGCCCGAAGGGGCCGACGGATCGCTGGCCGTGCACCAGGACGCCCGGGTCTATGCCGGCTTGTTCGACGGCAGCGAAGAAGCGGCCGATCTGGACGTGGGCCCGGGCCGCAACGTGTATGTGCACGTGGCCCGCGGCAGCCTGGAAGTGAACGGCGAGCGGCTGTCCGAAGGCGACGGCGCCCGCATCCGCGACGCCGGGGCCCTGCGCTTTGCCCACGGCGAAGGCGCCGAGGTGCTGGTGTTCGACCTGCGGCCCAACGAGCTGCCCACGATGCCGCACTGAGCGGATGGGGCGCACTGAGGTGCGGATGGGTGGGCGATGCCGCCCATCCCTTGCGCCCCGGCCAGCCGCATTGCCTTGACTCGTTTTTTTGTCTGTTCTTCTCGACGCACTTCATCTTCAATTTCCAGGGAGTTCACCATGACCCACGCCAACACGACCACGACTGCCAGCGCCAACGCCGCCCGCCCCGTCGCCTACGCCAAGCCCGGCGCCACGCTGCTGAACGCCGACGACCACACCCTGGTCATGATCGATTTCCAGTCGCAGATGGCCTTTGCCACGCACTCCATCGATGCGATCACGCTGCGCTCCAACGCCGGCCTGGTGGCCAGCGCAGCCGCCGGGTTTGGCGTGGACACCATCCTCACCACCGTGGCCGAGAAGAGCTTCAGCGGCCCCATGTTCGAGGAAGTGACCGCACCGTTCCCCGGCCAGGCGCTGCTGGACCGCACCTCCATGAACACCTGGGAAGACGAGGCCGTGATCGCCCGTGTCAACGCCATCGGCAAGCCGCGCATCGTGCTGGCCGGCCTGTGGACCAGCGTGTGCATCGTGGGCCCGGCGCTGTCGGCGCTGGACCAGGGCTTCGAGGTGTATGTGATCGCCGACGCCAGCGGTGACATCTCGGCCGAAGCCCACAACCGCGCCATGGAGCGCATGGTGCAGGCCGGCGCGCGGCCCATCACGGCATTGCAGTACCTGCTGGAGCTGCAGCGCGACTGGGCACGCGGCGAGACGTACGACATGACGACGGGCATCGCCAGGAAGTTCGGCGGGGGCTATGGCCTGGGCATCACCTACGCCAAAACAATGTTCAACGCCCAAGAAGCCTGAAAGAGCACACCATCTTTCTACTGCGCGGGCCGATCTCGCACCTGCGGTCCTCGCCGTACGCAAGTACGGCTGCGGTCCTCGGTGCGACCTCGGCCCGCTCGCTACGAAATCTGGTGCACTCTTTGCGCTCTGCCATTGCTGAAATTTCGAAGTCCGAACACCATGAATACGCCCGCCCAAACCCCTGACCTCATCCTGCGCAACGGCCGCTTCACTACGCTAGACCGCGCCAACCCCACGGCCAGTGCGGTCGCCATTGCGCAAGGGCGCTTCACGCAGGTTGGTGACGACCGCGAGGTGATGGCGCTGGCCGGTGCGGGCACGCGGGTCATCGACCTGGGCGGGCGCAGCGTGCTGCCGGGGCTCATCGACAACCACCTGCACATCATCCGCGGCGGGCTCAACTTCAACATGGAGCTGCGCTGGGACGGCGTGAAGAGCCTGGCCGACGCCATGGCCATGCTCAAGCGTCAGGTGGCCGTGACGCCCGCGCCGCAGTGGGTGCGCGTGGTGGGCGGCTTTACCGAACACCAATTCGTGGAAAGGCGCCTGCCCTCGCTGGCCGAGCTGAACGCCGTGGCGCCCGATACGCCCGTGTTCATCCTGCACCTGTACGACCGCGCGCTGCTCAACGGAGCCGCCCTTCGCGCCGTGGGCTACGGCAAGGACACGCCCGCACCACCCGGTGGCGAGATCGTGCGCGACAGCGCGGGCAATCCCACGGGCCTGCTGCTGGCCAAGCCCAACGCGGCCATCCTGTATGCCACGCTGGCCAAGGGTCCCAGGCTGCCGCACGACTACCAGGTCAACTCCACGCGCCACTTCATGCGCGAACTCAACCGCCTGGGCGTGACGGGCGCCATCGACGCGGGCGGCGGCATGCAGAACTACCCGGACGACTACGACGTCATCCAGGAGCTGGCCGATGCCGACCAGCTCACCATTCGCCTGGCCTACAACCTGTTCACGCAAAAGCCGAAGCAGGAGAAGGAAGACTTCCTGAACTGGACGGCCACCTCGCAGTACAAGCAGGGCACGGACTACTTCCGACACAACGGCGCGGGCGAGATGCTGGTGTTCTCTGCCGCTGACTTCGAGGACTTCCGCCAACCCCAGCCCGAGCTGGCGCCTGGCATGGAGGGCGAGCTGGAAGAGGTGGTGCGTATCCTGGCCCAGAACCGCTGGCCCTGGCGCATGCACGCCACCTACGACGAGACCATCGAGCGCGCGCTCAACGTGTTCGAGAAGGTCAACCAGGACACACCGCTGGCCGGCCTGAACTGGTTCTTCGACCATGCCGAGACCATTTCGGAAAAGTCCATCGATCGCATCGCGGCCCTGGGCGGCGGCGTGGCCGTGCAGCACCGCATGGCCTACCAGGGCGAGTACTTCGTGGAGCGCTACGGCGCCGCGGCGGCCGAGGCCACGCCCCCGGTCAAGCGCATGCTGGAGAAGGGCGTCAACGTGTCCGCTGGCACCGACGCCACCCGCGTGGCCAGCTACAACCCCTGGGTGTCGCTGTCCTGGCTCGTCACCGGCAAGACGGTGGGCGGCCTGCAGCTCACGCCGCAGCGCAACTGCCTGACCCGCGACCAGGCCCTGCGCATGTGGACCGAGAACGTTACCTGGTTCAGCAACGAGCAGGGCAAGAAGGGCCGCATCGAAGCGGGCCAGCTGGCCGACCTCGTCGTGCCCGACCGCGACTTCTTTGCTTGCCCCGAATCCGACATCGCCGACACCACCGCCCTGCTCACCGTGGTGGGCGGCAAGGTGGTCTATGGCGCGGGCGATTTCGCGCGCTTCGACGACGCCGCCCCGCCGCCCGCCATGCCCGACTGGTCGCCTGTGCGCACCTTCGGCGGCTATGGCGCCTGGGGCGCGCAGGAAGGCGCGCCGCTGCAATCGGTCCTGCGCAATGCTGCCGCGAACTGCGGTTGCGCCAGCAACTGCAACCTGCACGGCCATGCCCACGCCACGGCCTGGAGCAGCAAGCTGCCGGTGTCCGACCTCAAGGGCTTCTGGGGCGCCCTGGGCTGTGCCTGCTGGGCGGTGTGACCGTGCAGCACGCATTGCAATCGGCCGCCACCGCGCCCTGGGTGCAGACGCTGGCGCTGCTGTGCCTGTGCGCTGCCTACCTGCAGGGCGGCATCGGCAAGGCCCGTGACTTTGCCGGGGCCGTGGCCGAGGTGCGCTCGCTCGGCTTGGCACCCGCCGCGCCCATCGCCGCCGCCACGCTGGTGCTGCAGCTCTCGGCCTCGGCGCTCATCCTGTCGGGCTGGTACCGCTGGCTCGGGGCGCTGGCCCTGGCGGGCTTCACCGTGCTCGCCGCCTTGCTGGCGGACCGCTTCTGGGCTGCGCCGCCACCCGAGCGGCAGCGCAGCGCCAACGCATTCTTTGAACATTGGGGCCTGGTGGGCGGCATGCTGCTCGTCGCCTGGCACGACCTCGGAGGCCACCATGCCGCATGATCACCACGATCACCACGATCACCACAACCACTCCGAACCCGCGCCGGCAGCACCTGCGGCTGCGGCGTCCGGCAGCTTCGCACCCCTGGCCATCCCTGTCTTTGCGGTGCTCTGGGCCGCCACGGTGCTGGGCAACATCGGCAGCTTCATGCGCGACGTGGCCAGCGCCTGGATGGTGACCGAGCTTTCATCCAGCCCCACGGCTGTTGCGCTGATCCAGACGGCGGCCACGCTGCCGGTCTTCCTGCTCGCCATTCCCGCAGGTGTGCTGTCGGACATCCTGGACCGCCGCGGCTTCCTCATCGGCGTGCAGGTGCTCCTGGCGGCCGTCAGCGGCACGCTGCTGGTGCTGGCGCAGACCCACACGCTGACCGTGGAGTGGCTCGTGGCGCTGACCTTCGTGGGCGGCATCGGCGCCGCGCTCATGGGGCCCACCTGGCAATCCATCGTGCCCGAGCTGGTGCCGCGCAGCGAGCTCAAGAGCGCCGTGGCGCTCAACTCGCTGGGCATCAACATTGCGCGCGCCATCGGCCCTGCGGCCGGCGGCCTGCTGCTGGCCAGCTTCGGCGCGGCCATGGCCTACGGCCTGGACGTGCTGAGCTATGTGTTCGTGATCGCCGCGCTGCTGTGGTGGAAGCGCCCGAAGGCCGAGGCGTCGGGCCTGAATGAGCAGTTCTTCGGCGCCTTCCGCGCCGGCGTGCGCTATGCCCGCGCCAGCCGCGAGCTGCATGTGGTGCTGCTGCGCGCGGCCGTGTTCTTCCTGTTCGCCAGCTCCGTCTGGGCGCTGCTGCCACTGGTGGCGCGCCGCATGCTGGGCGGCACGGCCGGCTTCTACGGCGTGATGCTGGGCGCCGTGGGCGCGGGCGCCATCCTGGGCGCCGTGCTGCTGCCCCGCTTGCGCCAGCGGCTGGACACCGACGGCCTGGTGCTGCTGGCCTCGCTGCTCACCGCAGCCGTGATGGGCGTGCTGACCGTGGCCCCGCCCCAGTGGGCCGCCGTGGCGCTGATGCTGGTGCTGGGCCTGGGCTGGATCATCGCGCTGACCACGCTCAACGGCGTGGCCCAGGCCGTGCTGCCCAACTGGGTGCGCGGGCGGGGCCTGGCCATCTACCTCATGGTCTTCAACGGCGCGATGGCCGCCGGCAGCCTGGGCTGGGGCCTCATCGCGGGGCAGGCCGGGCCGCCGGTCACGCTGCTGGCCGGCGCGGCCGGGCTGGTCGTGGCGTCGCTCATCTTTCACCGCGTGAAGCTGCCCACCGGCGAAGCCGACCTGCAGCCATCGAACCACTGGCCCGAGCCCCTGCTGGCCGAGCCCGTCGCGCACGACCGGGGTCCGGTGATGGTGCAGATCGAATACCGCATCGCCAAGCCCGACCTGCCCGCCTTCCTGCTGGCGATGCAACACCTGTCCCAAGAACGCCGCCGCGACGGCGCCTACGCCTGGGGCGTGGCCGAACACACGGTAGAGCCGGGCCGGGTCATCGAATGGTTCCTGGTCGAGTCCTGGGCGGAGCACCTGCGCCAGCACCACCGCGTGTCCAAGGCCGATGCCGACCTGCAAGCGGAGGCGCTGCGCTTCCATGTCGGGCCGGAGCGGCCAGTGGTGCACCACTTTCTGGCGCTGACGCCAGGGGGCGTGGGTGCAGAGGGCGCAGCCCCGTCAACGAACGCTTTGCACGCACACTGAGGGGGGATTTTTAGTAAAACCAGCCTGTAGTGCTAGTGGAGTATGCGCTGAATGCTATTAAATTGATATCAAACCGGTTGCACAGATGAACGCGATCAGGCAGATGCCAGTGTTTGCGTTTCCTCCGCGCTGGCCTCTACCTCCACCAGGCAGTCATAAAACGTTGGCGCACGGCCCAGGTCGGTCAGCGCCTGGCTGGTCACCTCGTTCACGTTGGTACCGTTCAGCCCCAGCTTGCGCCACCAGATGCCCAGGCCGTTGACCACACCGGGCCGCGCGCGGCGCGAGACGGTGGCGTGGCACAAGTAGCTGCCCCGGTCGTTGAACACACGCACCACGGCGTCGTTGGCGATGCCACGCGCCTCGGCGTCATCGGGGTGGATCTCCAGCAGCGGGCGGCCTTCAAGGGTGCGCAGGCTCTGCACGTTCACGAAGGTGGAGTTCAAAAAGTTGCGCGCGGGCGGCGAGATCATCGCCAGCGGGTAGCGCGCGTTGGTGCCCTGCAGCTCGTAGTTGGGCAGGTGGTCGGGCAAGCCGTCCAGGCCCTGCGCGGCCAGGCGGGCGCTGTAGAACTCGCACTTGCCGGAGGGCGATGGGAAATTGCCTTCGGCAAACGGCGCATCGGGCAGCGCCAGCGTGGCAAACCCCTGGCTTTCGAGCAGTGCGTAGTCCACCGCGTCGCCAAAGGCTTGGCGGCACAGGGTCTCGTCGCTGTCGGCAAAACACGGTTCGGTGAAGCCCATGCGCGCTGCCAGGTCGCGAAAAATCTGCGCATTGCTGCGCGCCTGGCCCTGCGGCGCGATGGCAGGGCGGTTGAGCAGCACGTCGGTGTGGCCGTAGCTCAGGTGGATGTCCCAGTGCTCCAGCTGCGTGGTCGCGGGCAGGATGTAGTCGGCGTAGTCGGCCGTATCGGTGCGGAAGTGTTCCAGCACCACGGTGAACAAGTCCTCGCGCGCAAAGCCCTGCACCACCTTGCCCGAGTCAGGCGCCACCGCCACGGGGTTGCTGTTGTAGACCACGATGGCCTCGACCTTGGGGCCGAACTGGACGGACGTGTCGCGCAGCAGGTCGTCGCCAATGGTGGACATGTTGATGGTGCGCGGCGTCTTGGCGGGCATCAGATCGGGCCGCTGCAGCACGCCGCGTTGCGCCGGGAACTGGCCCGAACTGGACAGCAGCACGCCGCCCGCGCGGTGGCGCCAGGCGCCCGTGAGTGCTGGCAGGCAGGCCACGGCGCGCACGGCATTGCCGCCGCCGCGCACGCGCTGCATGCCGTAGTTCAGGCGGATGGCGGCGGGCTTGGTGGTGCCGTAGTCCTTGGCCAGCTGGCGGATCTGCTCCACCGGAATGCCGCACGCCTCGGCCGCGCGCTCGGGCGGCCACTGCAGTGCGCGCTCGCGCAACGGGTCCCAGCCCAGCGTGTGGCGGGCGATGTAGTCGTGGTCCAGCCAGTCATTCACGATCAGCTCGTGCATCAGCGCCAGTGCCAGCGCGGCGTCAGTGCCGGGGCGCAGGGCTATGTGCTCGTGGCACTTGTCAGCCGTCTCGCTCTTGCGGGGGTCGATGCACACCAGCTTGGCGCCATTGCGCTTGGCCTGCTGGGCATAGCGCCAGAAGTGCAGGTTGCTGCCGATGGAGTTGCTGCCCCAGATGAGGATGAGCTGCGACTCGGCAAAGAACTCCACCTTCATCCCCACCTTGCCGCCGAGGGTCTGGACCAACGCCTCGGCACCGGCGGATGCGCAGATGGTGCGGTCGAGCTGCGAGGCGCCCAGCTTGTGGAAGAAGCGGCGGTCCATGCTCTCGCCCTGCACCATGCCCATGGTGCCCGCGTAGCTGTAGGGCAGAACGGCCTCGGGCGCGCGCGCGGCGATGGACTGCAGGCGCTGGGCGATGTCGGTCAGGGCTTCGTCCCAGGTCACGGGCGCGAATTGGCCGCTGCTGCCCGGGCCTTTGGGCCCTGTGCGCTTGAGCGGTGTGAGCACGCGCTCGGGGTGGTAGCTGCGTTCGGTGTACTTGCTCACCTTGGCGCACAGCACGCCGTCGGTATGGCGGTGGTCGGGGTTGCCCTGCACACGGGTGGCGACGCCGTGCTCGTCCACGGTGGTCAGCAGGGCGCAGGTGTCGGGGCAGTCGTGGGGGCAGGCGCCGCGCACCTGAATCAGGGCCGATGGAGGGGATTTAGCGTCAGAAGGCGTGGGCATTCGGGGGCTGGATCGTTAAACTGGCTGTCAGGGTTGGAACGGGCGTGCATATATGACCCCTGTTTCCACGGGGCTGCCTACCGGCAGCGCGGAGGGGGATGCCCCTTCTTTCTTCTTACAAGAGCAGAGATTTCACCATGAACCAGACAGTATTGGGCCGCCGGCAGTTTTCAGTGGGTGTGGGGGCCGTGGCGCTGGGCGGGTTTGGTCTGGCGCGTGCGCAGGGCGATGGCCGGATCGTGCTGGGACAGTCGGCCGCCTTCACCGGCCCGGCGGCCCAGCTGGGTGTGCAGTTCAACCAGGGCGCCAAGCTCTTTTTTGACCAGCTCAATGCCCAGGGCGGCGTGGGCAAGCGCATGGTAGAGATCCACACCATGGACGACGGCTACGAGCCCGACCGCTGCGCCGAGAACACCCGCAAACTGATTGCCGACGAGGTGTTTGCCCTGTTTGGCTACATCGGCACCCCCACCAGCCTGGCCGCGCTGCCGCTGTTCACCAAGGAGAAGGTGCCGTTCTTTGGCCCCTTCACTGGCGCAGAGGCGCTGCGCCAGCCGTTCAACCGGCTGATCTTTCACGTGCGTGCGTCCTACTACGACGAAACCGCACTCATCGTGCGCCAACTCACCAATCTGGGGCTCAAGAAAATCGCGGTGTTCTATCAGAACGACGCCTACGGCAAGGCCGGCCTTGACGGCGTGACGCGTGCACTGGCCGAGCTGAAGCTGACCCCTGTGGCCACTGCCACGGTCGAGCGCAATTCCAGCGACGTGAAAGCGGCCGTGGACAAGCTGGTGCCGGCCAAGCCCGATGCGGTGGTGCAGATTGCTGCCTACTCCGGCAGCGCCGCTTTTGTGCGCGCGGCGCGCAAGGCGGGCTTTGGCGGCACGTTCTACAACGTGTCTTTTGTGGGCACCCAGGCGCTGGCCGACGAGCTGGGCAAGGACGGCGCAGGCGTGGTGGTGTCGCAAGTGGTGCCCTCGCCCTACCAACCCTCGCGCCAGATCACGCGCGAGTTTCTGGAGGCCATCAAGAAGGGCGGCGACAAGGTCCAACCCAACTACTCCAGCATGGAGGGCTACCTGGCCGCCCGCGTCTTCACCGAGGGCCTGCGCCAGGCCCAGGCCAGCGGCAAGATCACGCGCGAGAGCTTCATCGCCGGCACGGAGTCCATCGGCAACCAGGTGATCTCGGGCTTTCCGGTGTCGTTCAGCCCCACCAGCCATGCGGCATCGAAGTTTGTCGAGATGTCGATGCTGACCGGCGACGGCCGCGTGAGGACCTGAGCTGCCCCCGAGTTCCCTCCACAGGCCGGGAGGCTGTGTTCACGGAGGTGGCTGTTTCTCTGCGGCTTGGAGAATTGCATGTGACAAAGTGTTGCAAATTTTCCAATTTGTGCCAAAAGCAAGTAACAGTTCTGGTGTAGCAGCAACGACTCCGGGAATAATTTGCTCTTCCGGGGCGGGTTGTTCATCGTCCGGAGGGGGTTAGCTACGGTCCGAGACAGGGCAGGGGGCGGGCCTGCAGTGCACGGACGTTTACGCTATGGCTCACTTTCTCAAGCCCATCCTCAAAGGGATGGCATCGGTTGCTCTCGTCATTGCTGGTTCTTCAGTTACCGGCGAGCCGTTTCCCCCCACGCTGTCCAACTGAGCGGCGCATTTCCCTCCCGTAGCTTGGCCCGCGGAGCCCGCGAATCCCTTGCAGTGCGGCCAGCAGTGTGGCGAGTGGCTCCCCTACACACGCTTTCAGAGCGGCGTTGCCGACCCCCGCGTGCAGGACCCCTCCAACGGGGGCACCGCGCCACAGAACTACGTCAACATCTCCTCGTCCTGCGTCGACAAGTCCTACCCCAGCGTGTATTACTCGCTGCGCCAGGGGGCAGCGACCGACGGCACCCAGGACGTCATCATGTTCCGCTGGCGGGTGGAGCAGATTGCCAACACCTACGCGACGGGACCGAGTGCTGGGGCGTATGGAGCTTCTGATCCCTGGAGTTCCGCGCTCTGGAGCGTGATGTTCGATGTGGATGGCGACGGCTACCTGGACCTGGCCGCGCACCTGGACGGGTCCTCGGGCTCGCCCTCTGCCTCCATTGACCGCATTGCCGGCATCTGGAGCCGCCGGCCCACCCAGTCGCTGGACTATGTGGGCGATCCTACGAATGTGCGGTTGCTGGCGCATAACCCCACCGCGTTCGTGGACCCCGGCACGAGCCGGTTGCTCAATTTCGGCAACCGCATCGCGGGCGTGCCGCAGCCCACGTGGCCCAACGGCAGCGCCGAGACCACGTGGGACTACGGCCCCACCCGCGCCAAACGCGTTTCGTCCAGCCCCTGCAACGAGTTCTTCATCGACTACCAGATCCCCGTTCAGATGCTGGACGCGAGCGCGCAAGGGGGGCCGAAGATCACGCGCAGCACGCCCATCTCAATGGTGTTCTGCACGGCCAACAGCCTGAACAACCCCTTCCAGAAAGACTGCGCCATCAATGCGCGCTGGACGGGCGAGGCCGCCACACCGGCGCCGTTTGGCGACTATGTGTCGTTCAATCAGTCCGAACCCTACGCGCAGCCGATTGTTTCAAAGGTGGTGGCCACGCCGCCCAACACTTGCCCGGGCAGCTACACGCTGACTGCGACGGTGCAGGACACGCTGGCCGTGGTGAATGGCGCGGTCGTCCCTTCTGTGCAAGCGGTGCGGTTTTATTACTACCATGACGCGAACGGAAACGGCCTGGCCGACGATGGCGGCAGCTGGACCTTTGCTGCAGATGGCAGCCTGCGCGCCGGCATCTTCAACACTTGGACCGGCCAATGGAGCGGCGCAGGCCTGCCCAAGGGCAGTTACTTGATTGGTGTGCAGGCGCTGGACGACAACACCAAGGTCGATTTGGGCGTCACGCCTTCGGGTGTGAACAACCGCACCTTCTCGTACGTTGCAGGCGATGCGCAGAACCGCATCCAGGTGGGCGGCACCAGCTACGCCACCGTGCCTGCCCATGACCCCGCCATTGGCTCCGTGCCCTCTGAGAACTGGTGGGGCAACCCCTCGGTCACGGGCAGCCAGGTGGCGCTTGTGGGCCTGGCGCTGAACGATTGCGGCGTGGCTCCCACGATCAGCAAGGCTGTGAGCCAATCCAACATCGCCACCGGAGGCGCGACTACCTTCACGGTCACGGTGACTAACAGCACTGGTTCGCCCATCACCCTGAGCCGCATCGACGACCCCTTGCCCAGTGGCTTTCTGTACCAGTCCACGGCCACGTTCACCAACGGTGGGACGACGGTGACGGGCTATGCCGCGCCGTCGGTCAATGCCACGGGCACGGTGTCTTGGGTTCCGGCGGCCCCGCTCACGGTGGCGCCTAACACGGCCGTGGTCTTGAGCTTCGTGGCCCAGGCCGGGGCGGTGGCGGGCAACTACAACAACACGGCCAGCGCCGCCACCAGTTACGGTAGCCTGACCAGCAACCCGGTGGCCTTGCAAGTGGATGCCGCCCGCCTGTCCATTACCAAGACGCCCAGCCAGTACAGCATCAACCCCGACGGCAGCACCCAGCTGACCTACACGCTGCGCTATTCCAACGATTCGGCCGTCACGGTGACAGGTGCCACGTTGAGCGACCCACTGCCCGCCGGGGTGACCTATGTGGGTTGCAGCGGAGGCACGGCTTGCAGCAACGTGGGCGGCACGGTGGGCTGGACGCTGGGGGCGTTGCCAGGTGGGGCTTCCGGCACGGCAACCGTTGCGGTGATGGTCAACACCAGCTATGCCAGCAGCGCGCTGCTCAACAACGCCACGGTGGCAGCCACCGCACCAGATGGCTCCACAGTTTCGGCCAGCGGTTCGGCCACGGTGGCGGTCAACGTGCCGACTCCTGCGTTCACCCTTAGCAAGACGGCCAACAATGTGCGCGTTGCGCCGGGCGGCTCCATCGTCTGGACGCTGAGCTATCGCAACTACGGGACCGGCCAAGCCACGGGCGTGGTGATCAGCGACACGCTTCCGGCGGGCACCACCTTCACGTCCTGTACCGGTGGCTGCGCCCAATCTGGCGGCGTTGTGACGTGGAATCTTGGCACGGTGGCTGCAGGTGCCACGGCCTCGGTCACGCTGACCACGGGAGTGGCTTCGGCGACCCCGTTCACCTTCCCCAACCCCTTGTCTAACACCGCCCGGCTGACTTGGACGGGCAACGCCACCGGCGTGACGGCCACGGCGGACGTGGGGGTGACGGGGGCCTCGTGCAGCGCGGTGTACTACTTCCATGGGCCCACGACCAGCCGCACGGCTACCTTGATTTCACCCGCCGCAGGCGATGTCGCCATCAACGAACAGCCGGGAACCACCACCTTGGTGTTTCCGGGCGTGGCCCCCGCCGGCGGCATCAATGCCGCCGGGAAGACGCTCACCATCAGCTTCTATATGACGTCCAGTAACGGCAACGCGACTTTCCAGGTCACGCTGTTCAACGTGACGCGCAACCAGACCATTGCCAGCAGTAGCGCCCAAGGGGTCAGCAACAGCCAGGGCGCAGCAATACTGCAGAACTTCACCACTACGGTGGGGGCGGGGGTCACTATCAACGCGGGCGACCAGCTGGAGTGGCGGTTCACGCTGGGCGGATCGGGACAGTCGCCGACCTTTTGGTACAACAGCACGACCTACAACTCGCGTTCGTCCTTCTGTGATCCGGCCGCCCCCGCCAACCTCACGCTGACCAAGACAGTGAACCAGGCCCAGGTGAACAGCGTGCCGGCCAATTTGCAGTACACCCTGACGTTCAGCAACACGGGCGGTGCCGATGCCGCCAGCGTGACGCTGCAGGACACGTTGCCCGCCAATGTGGCCATGACGAGCGCCACCCTGAACGGCAATGCAGTGAACCTGGGGGCGACGCCCTATGCCAACCCCTACACATTCGCCGTGAACTCGACCGGTGGCGGAGCAGGCGTGGTGCGAGCCGGCGAATCCGGCACCTTGGTCATCCAGACCACGGCGAATGCCTCGGCCAGTGGCACGCTGACCAACAACGCCTCGCTGGCAGTGGCGGGTACGCCCGTGACTACGGCCTCCGTGGCCACCACGGTGGGCAGTCTCGCGGGAGGGGGGGCGCCGGCGCTCACCATCAGCAAGTCGGCCGACCGCAATACGCTGTCGGCTGGCGGCGCCGTGGTGTACACGCTCACGGTGGTCAACACTGGCCAGGCCAGTGCCTCCAGTGTGGTGGTGCGCGACGTTCTGCCGGTGCAGGGATATTTCAGCTATGGCGCGTGCGGCGCATCCGCAGGCTCTTGCGCGCAGGCCTCAGGCACGCTGACTTGGACCATTGGCACGCTCGCCAGCGGCGCCTCCGCCACCGCCACTGTGACGATGAATGCCTCGGCGTCGAGCGTGCCTGTGGGCGTGACCCTGCTGGACAACACGGCGACCGTGGCAGATTCCAGCTTCTGCACGGGGGGCTCGCCCCCGGCCAGTTGCACCAGCAACACGGTGACCGTGGCCCTCAGCGGCAACCCGAACCTGACGCTGTCCAAGGCCGCCACCCCGCTCACGGCCCAACCGGGCGACACCGTGACCTACACACTGACCGTGGGCAACACGGGCTCGTCGCCTGCCACCGCAGTGGTCGTGAGCGACCCCATTCCATCGGGCGTGCGTTACGCCGGCAGCTACAGCGCCAGCGTGGGCACGGGCAGCTTTGATGCCCTCAACAACCGCATGGTGTTCCAGGTGGGCACCTTGGCCTCGGGCGCCACGGCGGCGCTTAGCTTCCAGACCACGGTGCAGGCGCTGGCTGCGGGCAGCACGCCCATCGTGAACACGGCCAGCGCCTCAGCTCAGAACGCACCTGCACGCACAGCATCCGCTACCGTAACGGCATCGGCCCAGCCACAGCTCACGTTGAGCAAGCAGGCGCCCGCCCAAGTCGGCTACCCTGCAGCCACGCTCACCCAGTCAGCCTCCAACACCACGCAGCTGCGGGTGAACGACAGCAGCCAGATTGCGCTCGACCAGTACGTGGCTGTGGGCGGCTCGGTGGCGCGCGTGGTCGCGCTGTCGCCCACTACGCTCACCCTGGCGTCGCCCGTGACGGCGGCCACGGGCAGCTTGGTCCAGGCAGCCATCACCTATACGCTGACTTACCAGAACACCGGCACCGCCACGGCCGCTGGCGTGACGTTGACCGACACCTTGCCGGCTGGCATGGCGTGGGTTGCGTCCGAGCCGAGCGCCTCTGTCACAGGCAACACGGTGAGCTGGAGTCTGGGCAGTCTGGAGCCCCAGGCAGGGGGCTCCGTGCGTCTGGTGGCTCTGCCATCAGCAGCAGGCACGTACCTCAATCAAGCCAGCGTCCAGTGCGGCACCTGCGGGCCGGCGGTGCAGGCGAGTGCGTCCACCTCGGTGGGCGGGCTGGTGGTTGCCAAACGCACCAACACACCTACCGTGGCAGCGGGCGGGCTGGCGGACTATGTGATTGAGGTGCGCAACACCGCCAGCACGGCCATCGCCAACGTGTCCGTGACGGACGTGCTGCCGTCCGGCTTCCAGTATGAATCGACCACGGAAGTGAGCAACAACGGCGCGCCCGTCATGCCGGGCTCGGCGCCTGCACCGGGGAGCACGGAATTGGCCTGGGGAACGTTCACCGTGCAGCCTGGTCAGGTGATTGCCGTTCGATTTGCGGCCCGGGTGTCGGCCAATGCGGGCACCGCCACCTACCAGAATGACGCCGGGGCCACGCCGCAGAACCGCACGGTGGCGTACGATTTTCTGGCCTCCACCACGGAAGACGTGGTGGTGCTGGGCGCAGACGCAGGCCTGATCTCGGGCGTGGTGTTCCACGATACCGACAACAGCGGCAGCTATGACGCAGCGCAGGACTTGCCCTTGTCCGGCGTGTCCGTGCAGTTCTTTGACGCCGGCAACACCCTGGTCTATGAAGAAGTCACGGACGCGGGGGGACGCTACGCACGCGTGGTACCGCTGGGTACTTGGTCGGTGCGAGCAGTCACCACCGGCATCCCCGCAGGGCTTACGCTGGGATCAGGCTTCAACAACCCGGCATCGGTCCATGTTGCGTCAGCGCAGAGCGTGCAAACCGACATGGGCTTCGTCAACCCGACTGCCTTGCCCGACCTCTCCATCGCCAAGTCGCACTCCGGCAACTTCGCCCAAGGGCAGGTGGGGGCACAGTACCAACTGGTTGTGACCAACAGGGGCACCGGACCCTCGAGCGGTACCGTCACGGTGACGGACACTCTGCCGGCAGGCCTCACGGCCACGAATATCGGCGGCGCCGGATGGTCTTCTTGCACGTTGGCGACCTTGGCCTGCACGCGCAGCGATCCTCTGGCGGCTGGCGCGTCATACCCTGCGATCACCCTCACGGTGAACGTGGCCGCCAATGCCGCGCCGCTGATCACCAATCAGGCTGCGGTCAGTGGCGGTGGCGAGACAAACACCAGCAACAACACCGCCACCGATGCCACTACCGTCACTTCCACGGTCCTGGCGCCGGACCTGACGCTGGCTAAAACCCATGCGGGCAATTTCAGCCAGGGCCAGGTGGGCGCGGTTTACACGCTGACAGTTCGCAACACCGGCGCAGGCCCCACATCAGGTACCGTGACCGTCGTGGATACGCTGCCTTCTGGTCTCACCGCCACGGCCCTCGGAGGGAGTGGTTGGAGCTGTGTGCTCCCCGCCTTGAGCTGCACGCGCAGCGACACGCTTGCTGCCGGGGCCTCCTGGCCGGCTATCACGGTGACGGTCGCAGTGAGCGTCAATGCTGCCGCGTCGTTAACGAACACGGCCACTGTGTCGGGAGGCGGAGACTCCACACCGGGCAACAACACCGCCAGCGACGTAACCACGATTGCCGCCTGCAATTGCACGCTCACGGGGCATGTGTTCCAGGATCTGAACCGCAACGGCGTCAAGGACGCGGGCGAACCGCCTTTTGCGAACGTGCAGATCACGTTGCAACAAGTGACGCAAGGCACGTCCTCCGCGCTGCAATTGCGCAGTGCAATGCAGGTCAAGGCGGGCACCTGGGCAGCGGTCACCGACATCAATGGGAACTTCAGTGTTCAGCTTCCGGGTGTAACCACGGTGCAGCTGTTTGTGACGCCGCCCACAGGCTATGCCGAAACCACAGGCACCAGCGGACAGACAGTGACGGTGGGCCAGGTGCTGGCCGCGGCGTTGCCCGTGGGCCTTGTGCCTGCCGCTCCGACCTCCGCAACTGCCATTCCGATGTGGAGCCCCTGGATGTGGGCTTTGATGTCGCTGTTGTTGGGCGGCCTCGGGTGGCGCGCCCAGCGCGGTCGCCAGCGTTGAATCGCGGCGCCTTGCGGGGCGCCTCACGTATTGGCGGATGAGCGTCGTGCGAAAAGGGCCTGCAGTCCGGCGCCGCTCAGCCGAATGCGTTGGTGGCAGCCAGCCCCTGCATGAACGCCTCGCAGCGCGCGAGCTGTTCCAAGCTCACGTACTCGTCGGGCTGGTGGGCCTGCTGGATGCTGCCGGGGCCGCACACCACGGTGGAGATGCCCGCGTTCTTGAACAGGCCTGCCTCGGTGCCAAAGGCCACCAGCGTGGTGCCTTTTTCGCCCGACAGTTCCTGCGCCAGGCGCGTCACTGGGTCGTCCTTGCTGCCCAGAAAGCTCGGAATCTCGCAGATGGTCTCGAACTCGAAGCCTGCTGCGGGCGCCACCTTCTTCATCGCAGGCTCCAGCGATTTGGCGTAGGCGACCACCTCGGACTGCATCTGCGCGGCGTTGGCCGTGGGCAGGTCGCGGAACTCGTAGCGGAACTCGGCGTCGCGCGGCACCACGTTGTCGGCAATGCCACCGTGGAACTGGCCCACGCTGCTGGTGGAGAACGGCACGTCAAAGCCCTCGAAACGGGGCTCGTTCTTTTCAAAGTCTTCCGCCATGTCGCGCACCCGGCCCACCACGCGGGCGGCCATCTCGATGGCGTTGACCGAATGCGGGGTGAGGGATGAATGCGCCTCCTTGCCGCGCACGCAGCACTTGTAGCGGTACACGCCCTTGTGCGCGATGGCGGGGACCATGCTGGTGGGCTCGCCCACGATGCAGGCCAGGGGCTTGATGTTCGCGTCGCGCAGGTCGGCGATGAGTTCCTTCACGCCAAAACAGCCAATCTCTTCCTCGTAGCTAAACGCGTAGTGGAGGGCGAATGGCGCGTCGCTGTTCAAAAACTGCTCGGCCTGCGACACGGCTACGCCGATGAAGGCCTTCATGTCGGCACTGCCGCGCCCGTACAGATTGCCGTCCTTGACCAGTGCGCTCAGCGGGTCCATGGTCCAGTCCTGCCCGTCCCACGGCACCGTGTCGGTGTGGCCCGAGAGGATGATGCCCGCGGGCTTGCCCTCGCCCAGTGTGGCGAACAGGTTGGCCTTGGTCTTGTCCTCGTTGAAGGTCAGGCGGCTTTTCACGCCCAGTTTGGCCAGGTGGTCGCGGATGAAGTGGATCAGCTCCAGATTGGAGTTGTGGCTGACGGTGTTCATGCGCACCAGGGTTTGCGCAAGTTCGAGGGCGTGGGCAGAAATCATGGGCGGCTAGCGAATAACCCGGGTTGGCACGTGTGTTGCTCCCGGGCTAGACTGTGAGATCGTAAGGACACATATCATGAACGTTATTGACTCCATCGTCACCCAGGCGGCCAGTATTGCAGCGGTGCGCCGGGACATTCACGCCCACCCCGAGCTGTGCTTCGAAGAAGTGCGCACCGCCGACATGGTGGCGCAAAAGCTCACCGAGTGGGGCATTCCCATCCACAGGGGCCTGGGCAAGACGGGCGTGGTGGGCATCGTCAAGGGGCGCGATGGGGGCGCCAACGGCCGCGCGATTGGCCTGCGCGCCGACATGGACGCCCTGCCCATGCAGGAGTTCAACACCTTTGCTCACGCCAGCAAGCACCAGGGCAAGATGCACGCCTGCGGCCACGACGGCCATGTGGCCATGCTGCTGGCGGCCGCGCAGCACTTTGCCAAGCACCGCAACTTTGACGGCACCGTGTACCTGATCTTCCAGCCAGCCGAAGAGGGCGGCGGTGGTGCCCGCGTGATGATCGAGGACGGCCTGTTCGAGCAGTTCCCCATGGAGGCCGTGTACGGCATGCACAACTGGCCCGGCATGCCTGTGGGCACCTTTGCGGTGAGCCCCGGCCCGGTGATGGCATCGACCAGCGAATTCAAGATCACCATCCGTGGCAAGGGCGGCCATGCGGCGCTGCCGCACACCGGCATTGACCCGGTACCGATCGCTTGTGGCATGGTGCAGACCTTCCAGACCATCATCAGCCGCAACAAGAAGCCGGTGGACGCGGGCGTGATCTCGGTCACCATGATCCACGCGGGCGAGGCCACCAACGTGGTGCCCGACAGCGTCGAGCTGCAGGGCACGGTGCGCACCTTCACCACCGAGGTCACGGACCTCATCGAAAAGCGCATGCGCCAGATCGCCGAGAACCACTGCGCTGCGCACGATGCCACCTGCGAGTTCGAGTTCGTGCGCAACTACCCGCCCACCGTCAACTCCCCCGCCGAGGCCGAATTTGCCCGCAAGGTCATGACCGGCATCGTGGGTGAAGAGCGGGTGGTGGTCCAGGAGCCCACCATGGGTGCCGAAGACTTTGCCTACATGCTGCAGGCCAAGCCCGGTGCGTACTGCTTCATCGCCAACGGCGACGGCGCCCACCGCGAGATGGGCCACGGCGGCGGCCCCTGCATGCTGCACAACCCGAGCTACGACTTCAACGACGACCTGATTCCGCTGGGCGCGACCTACTGGGTCAAGCTGGCCGAGGAGTGGCTGGCCCAGCCCGCCAAAGCGGCCTGAGGCGGCGCTACCCCAACCACCCGGGCGCGCGCAGCGCGCGTGCCCGGGTTTTCTTTTTGTCTTCCCACTGACTCCTGAAAGCCCTGCCCATGACCGGAATCGTTGAAGCCTTCTCGCCCAGCTATGCCCAGGCGCGCACCAAGTTTCTGGAGGCCGCCGCAGCCGCCGGCCTGCCCATCGAATCGCACGCCCACCCGCTCAAGGGCCGCGACGGCGAAGACCTGGCCATGGACGTGGTGCGCGACGGTCCGGCCGATGCGAAGAAGCTGCTCATCGTGAGCAGCGCCTGCCACGGCGTCGAGGGCTACTGCGGCAGCGGCGTGCAGGTGTTTGCGCTGCACGACGCCGAATGGCGCGCCAAGGCGCGCGATGCCGGTGTGGCCACGCTCTACATCCATGCGCTCAACCCGTATGGCTTCTCGCACGTGCGCCGCTTCACGCACGAGAACGTGGACCTGAACCGCAACTTCCAGGACTTCAGCAAGCCCCTGCCGGTGAATACTGCCTACCGCGAGGTGCAGCCCCTGCTTCTGCCTGAGCAATGGCCTCCTGGCCCCGAGAACCTGGCCGCCGTGCAGCAGTACATCGCCACCAAGGGCGAGGCCGCATGGCAGGCCGCCATCTCGCAGGGCCAGCACGAGTTTCCGCAGGGTGTGTTCTTTGGCGGCACCGAGCCCACCTGGAGCAACCGCACGCTGCGCCAGGTGCTGCGCCAGCACGGTGCCGCAGCTTCCAAGATTGCCTGGATTGACCTGCACACCGGCCTGGGCCCCAGCGGCCATGGCGAGCGCATTTATGCCGGCAATGACGACGCCGTGGCCGTGGCCCGCGCACGCGCCTGGTGGGACGGCGGCGGCGCCACGCCGGTCACGTCGATCTACGACGGCTCGTCCACCTCGGCCTTTCTCACCGGCCTGATGTGGACCTCGATCTACGACGAGTGCCCCCATGCCGAGTACACCGGCATTGCCATGGAGTACGGCACGGTGCCCGTGCTCGACGTGATGAACGCCATTCGTGCCGAGCAATGGCTCAACCTGCACCCTGAGACCCCCGCTGACAAGGCCGCGCAGATCAAGGCGCAAATGCTGGCGGCCTTCTACACCGACACGGACGCGTGGAAGGGCCAGATCATCAGCCAGGCACGGCAGTCGATGTTCCAGGCAGTGAACGGGTTGGCAGCCTGATTTTGTGCCCCAGCAACCCCAGGCGCTAGTGCCATATGTCTGAGTTGCTATCAATATAGTAGCTTTCGTGCCGAGTCGGTGCGGGTGATCCGGGTTTACGGGGGGTGGGGTTGCCACCGTGTGGCGGCTACCATCGCCCCAAAAACCAGGAGACACCATGGCCTCTGACCCTGTGCGCGATGCGGGGCGACGCGCATGCCGATGAGCCCGCCTTCTGCCCGGCAGGCGAGGCTGGCACAGCAACCCTTCGTTCCGCCGACCGACCCGCTGCGCGCGCTGAGCCGCAGCCTGTTCAGGCTCTCAGAGCAAACCCAGCAGGTGGCCCCACAGGATTTGTTGCACCAGGCCATGCAGACCTTGCAAGGCCTGGTGCCTTTTGATTCTGCCTGGTGGGGCGAAGTCTCGGCGGGCGATGTGCAGGTGGCGCCCCGCAACTGGCTGCACGGCAGCATTGGCCTGAGCCGCAGCTTTGCCGAGGAGTGGAATGCGCTGGCGGCCGTCGATGAGTTTGGGTTGCAGTCCATGCGCCAGCTCGGGGTGGTGATCCGCGAGCGCGATGTGATCGGCGAGGCTCCAGAGCACCCGCAGGTGCTGGCCTTCAGCCAGCGCCACGGCCTGTACCACTGTATGGCCCTCACGGCCGAGCTGCCGCACAGCGGACTGATGTTTTTTGTCTCCATCTACCGCCCGCCAACCCGGCCAGAGTTTTCGGACGGCGAGACCGTGCTGTTCGGCGAATTCGTCCTGCATCTGTTGCAGCAGTGGCACCACCGGCTGCAACGCCTGCAGAGCGACACCCCCGGCCGCCCGTGGGACAGCTTTGCCCTGGCCCGTCCGTCGGGCGAGCTGCTGTTTGCCGGGCTGCGCATCAGCCGGGCGCTGGGGGAGGCCAGCCCCGGCTGGAACGGCACCCACCTGCCTCCGGCGGTGGCACAGGCGCTGGCGGGCGCGCCCTGCACCCTGTCGGTGGGCAAGGCCTGCCGCCTGCGGCTGGAGCCCTGCGGGCCGCTGGTGGCGGTGAGCCTGGCCTCGCGCCAGCACAAGCAGGCGCTGGCACCGCGCGAGCTGAGCGCCGCCATGCTGTACGCCCAGGGCAGCTCGCACAAAGACATTGCGGCCACGCTGGGCCTCACCCCCGCGACGGTGCGCACCTACCTGCGTACAGCCTACGCCGCGCTGGGCGTGAGCAACAAGCTGGAGCTGGTGGCCGCACTGCGCCACCAGTAACTAGCGGTTGCGGGGTGCTGCACGCAGGCCTCTGGGGCTCGGTAGTTTCCCGCTCCCTCTGCATTTGCAGAGGCTGCAACCGCACCGCCTTTTCCTATCGTCCGCACCGGAGTCCAGACACCGGTGCGCGCTGCATCGCCACCCGGCCCGGGCTCCTGAAAAACCACTCACAACAGGAGACCTTTGCATGTTCCCAAACCCCCACCCATTTGCCGTGGCGAGACAAAGCCACCTCCACGCCCTGAAACGCGCAGGGCGATGGGCCGCTGGCTGCACCCTGGGTGCTGTGGCAGCCCTCACGCTGACGGCCTGCGGCGGCGGTAGCGACGCCAACCCTCCGCTGGCCAGCAAGCCGCTGGCCGAGGCCTGCGCCGCCTACACCTCGGCCACCTTGCCCCACGGCGCCAAAATCACCCGCACCGAGCTGCGCAAGGCCGACGCCACGCTGCCCGAGGCCTGCATCGTGCGCGGGCAGATCTTTTCCTCGCCCGAGTCCACCATCAACTGGGCGGTGGAGCTGCCCACGCTGGCGCAGTGGAACGGCAAGACGCTGACCATTGGCGGTGGCGGCTTTGACGGTTTCATCCCCACCGACGACCCGTGGTACCAGCAACTGGTAGGCCCGTCGGCCAACCCGTTCGTGAAGATCAGCTCCGACTCCGGCCACCAGGTGCGCGGCTTTGCCTGGGGCCAAAGCGACGTGGCATTGCGCAACCACGCGTTCGACGCCAACCATTTCGTGCTGGAGGTGGGCACCGCGATCGCCACCGAGTTCTACGGCAAACGCCCCGTGCGGCGCTACCACATGGGGCACTCCAACGGTGGGCGCTCGGGGCTCATCTCCACGCAGAAGTACCCCAAGGACTATGACGGTGTGGTGGCCATGGAACCCGCCATCGCCCAGCAGGCGCACCAGGTCAACCTGGGCCCCACGGTGCTGCGCCACATCTTCAAAAGCCGCGACAACTGGATGAGCCCCGCCAAGATTGCGCTCTACGCCAAAGCCGAAACCGCGGCATGCGATGGCCTGGACGGCCTCAAGGACGGCATCATCGGCAACATCGAGGCTTGCCACTACGTGCCCACCGACCTGCTGTGCCAGGGCGCGGACAACGACAGCTGCCTCACGGCCGGCCAGATCGAGTCCATCCGCCTCATCTACAGCGACCACAAGACGCCCGTGACCCTGTCGCGCGGCGCAGTGGGCTACCCGCGCTATGGCCGGGGCGGTGCGTCCACCTCGGACTGGCAGTCGTACATGTTCGGCACCAGCTTTGACACGCCCGATTCGTTCAACCACATGGCCGTGACGGAAGCCGCGCGCCTGGTGGAGGGCAACCCCAACGCCAACATCCTGACCCACGATCCCACGCAGTACCAGGCCCAGTACAGCCGGCTGGCCGAGATGATCGACGGCACGGACCCGGACCTCTCCGCCTTTGCCGACAACGGCGGCAAGCTGCTGATCTGGTACGGTCTGGGCGACACCTGCGTGTCGCTGTACCGCACGGCGGAATACTTCGACACGGTGAAGCAGCGCCTGGGCGCCAGCAAGGTGCAGACCTTTGCACGCATGGTCACCTCGCCCTCCAACGGACATGACCTGGACGGCGTGGGCACTGAGCCGCGCTCTATCGACCTGCTCGCCGCCATGGATACCTGGGTGGAGAAGGGCACGGCACCTGACAAGCTGGTGGCCGCCAAGTTCGTGCCTGGCACCACCACGCCGGTGGCGCAGCGCCCGGTGTGCGAGTACCCCAAGTTCCCGCGCTACAACGGCATGGGCGATCCGGCCAAGGCCGAGAGCTTCAGCTGCTCTGCGACCTGAGCGCTGCGTTGGATGGAAAAAGGCACGCCCAGGGGCGTGCCTTTTTTTGCGTCCAGTCGTCCGTCAGGATGCCAGCGCGCGCATCTCGGCGATCAGGTCCGACTTGCCTTCAAAGCCGATGCCCGGCAGCGGCGGCAGCGTGACATAGCCGTTGTCCACCTTCACGCCATCGGGGAAGCCGCCGTAAGGCTGGAACAGGTCGGGGTAGCTCTCGTTGCCGCCCAGGCCCAGGCCGGCGGCAATCGCCAGCGACATCTGGTGGCCGCCGTGCGGGATGCAGCGGCTGGGGGACCAGCCGTACTCCTTGAGCATGTCGAGCGTGCGCAGGTACTCCACCAGGCCGTAGCTCAGTGCGCAGTCAAACTGCAAATAGTCGCGGTCCTTGTGCATGCCGCCGTGGCGAATCAGGTTGCGCGCGTCCTGCATCGAGAACAGGTTCTCGCCCGTGGCCATGGGGCCTTGGTAGACCTCGCCCAGCTTTGCCTGCAGCTCATAGTCCAGCGGGTCGCCGGCTTCTTCGTACCAGAACAGCGGGTACTGCGAAAGGGCCTTGCCGTACTCGATGGCGGTCTTCAGATCGAAGCGGCCATTGGCGTCCACCGCCAGTTGCTGGCCGGGGCCCAGGATCTTGAGCACGGACTCGATGCGCTCGCAGTCTTCGGCCAGCGTGGCGCCGCCGATCTTCATCTTGACCACCGAGTAGCCGCGCGCCAGGTAGCTCTCCATTTCCTTCTTGAGGCCGTCCAAGCCCTTGCCGGGGTAGTAGTAGCCGCCAGCGGCGTAGACGAACACGCGCGGGTTGGGCGTGCCGTTGCCGTAGCGTTCGGCCAACAATTGGTACAGCGGCTTGCCCGCGATCTTGGCCGTGGCATCCCACACGGCCATGTCAATGGTGCCCACGGCCACCGAGCGCTCGCCGTGGCCGCCCGGCTTCTCGTTGATCATCATGCGGGCCCAGACCTTGTGCGGGTCCAGGTTCTCGCCGGTTTCGTCGAGCAGGCTGCCGGGCTCGGCCTCCAGCACGCGCGGGATGAAGCGGTCACGCATCAGCGCGCCCTGGCCGTAACGGCCGTTGGAGTTGAATCCGTAGCCGATCACCGGCTTGCCGTCGCGGATCACGTCGGTGACCACGGCCACGAGGCTCAGCGTCATCTTCGAGAAGTCGATGTAGGCGTTGCGGATGTCCGACTTGATGGGGCGAGTCGATTCGAGGATGTTGACGATCTTCATGGTGGTCGCGTTCGTTGGCAAAGAGGAAAGAGGGCGGAATAAAGAGGACGGATCAGCGGGCGAGCGAGGAGCCGCCGCAGATCGCGATGTCCTGCCCCGTGATGGCGGCGGCAGGGACGGACAGAAGAAAGCCCACCAGCGCGGCGATCTCGGCCGGCTCGATCAGGCGGCCGATGGGCGGCAGGCGCGGTGCGCTGCCCTGGCGCGCGGGGTCGCTCAGCATGCCGGTGGCGGTGGCTGCGGGGGACACCACATTCACCGTCACGCCCTGGGCAGCCACCTCGGCCGCCCAACTGCGCGCCAGCGCGATCAGCGCGGCCTTGGTTGCGGCGTATTGCCCGCGCCCGGCCATGCCCTGGGCCACGCGGCTGCCGATGAACACCACGCGCCCCTGGCCACGCCGGGCCATGCCGGGCACGATGGCGTCGGCCAAGCGGGTGGCGGCGTCGACATGCAGCCGCCACATCAGCTCGCCGCCCGCATGGTCGAGCTGGCCCAGCGGACCGACGCGCAGCACACCCGCCGCGTGGACCAGTGCATCCACGTTGGGCAGGGCTGCGGCCACGTGGGCGATGTCGGCGCCGTCGGCAAGATTGACCGGCACGTGGATGAACGATGGATGGACGATGGATGGCTGGGCAACGTCCAGGCCGCTCACGCTCCAGCCGTTCGCGAGCAGCGATTCGGCAATGCTGCGGCCGATGCCGCTGCTGGCACCCGTGACGACCGCGTGGCGGGCATTACTCGACACGGATGTTCCCTTCGGTCACGATTTTTTGCGACCGCTCCATGTCGCTGCGCTGGAACTTGGCGAAGTCCTCCACGCTGCCCGGCGTGGTCAGCAGCCCTTGCTCCTTGAGCTTGGGTGTCATCTCGGCCAGGGCCTTGTTCACCTCGGAGTTCAGCCGCTGCGTGATGTCTGCGGGCAGCTTGGCCGGGCCCCACAGGCCGTACCAGCTGTAGAACTCATAGCCCGGAATCGTCTCGCCCACCGTGGGCACGTCGGGCAGGCTGGCCGCGCGCTGGGCGGAAGTGACAGCCACTACCCGCAGCATGCCGCTTTTGTGGTACTGCAGCGAGCCGAGGATGGGGTCAATGAAGCCGTCGATCTGCCCGCCGATCAGGTCCTGGAAGGCCGGCGCCGTGCCCTTGTACGGCACGATCAGGTAGTCGAGATTACCCGCGCGCTTGAGCAATTCGGTAGATAGGTGCCCGGCCGAGCCGATGGAGCCCACGGCGAAGGTCATCTTGCCGGGGTTGGCCTTGGCGTAGGCCATCAGCGACTTGATGTCGGTGACCGGCAGGTTCTTGTTGATGGCCACCGACAGCGGGGCCTTGGCCACCAGCGCCACGGGCGTGAAGTCCTTGACCACGCCATAGGGCACGGACTTCATTGTCATGGGCGCGGTGGTGAAGGTGGATGCGTTGAACAGCAGCGTGTAGCCGTCGGCCTGGGCCTTGGCCACCACATCGCCGCCGATCACACCATTACCGCCAGGCTTGTTCTCGACGATGAAGTTCTGGCCCATCTGCTCGCCCAGCTTTTGCGCGAGCTGGCGTCCCACGGTGTCGAGCGTGCCGCCCGGCGGAAAGGGGATGACCATCCGGATGGGCTTGGTGGGGTAAGCCTGCGCAAAGCTGCCGGCCGCCATGGCGAGGGTGAACGCACCCACGGCGGCGCGGAGGAAATGTTGGCGTTGCATGGGGTCTTGTCTCCTTGTCGGTTTTCTGATGTGCAGTCAGGCGCGGGGGACTCCAAATCCCCCCGCCTCGCCGAGGGGCTCAGCGCTTGAGCAAGCCGGCCTGCTTCACCGCAGCGCGCAGGGCTTCGACTTCCTTGGCATTCGGCGCCTCGGTCGGCGGGCGCACGGTGGCGTCGTCGATCACCCCCGCCAGGTACATGCCGCCCTTCATGCGGGCGTGTGCCTCGCCGGTGGGCTCGCCGCCGCCGTACACCGCGTCTTTCAGCGGCGTGATGACGGCCTGCACTTCCATAGCCTTTTTCAGATCGCCAGCCTTCACCGCATTCCACAAATCGATGATGAGCTGCGGGATGAAGGTGGCAAAGCCCACCAGCGCGCCGTCCACGCCCTGCACCATCGAGGCCAGCAGGTACTCGTCGTGGCAGGTCAGGATGGCCTTGGAGGCATCGGCCTCGCGGATCGCCTGGATGTCGCGGGCGTACTTGTTCATGTCGCGCTGGCCTACCTTGAAGGCCTGCAGGTAGGGCAGCTTCGCCAGGTCGGCCAGCAGCTGCGACGAGTACGAGGCACGCGTCCAGGCGGGGTAGACATGGCAGACCAAGTCGGCGTTGGGCGCAGCCTGGTGGATGGCCTCGAAGTACTGCAGTGCATGGCCAGGTGTGAAGCCAAAGCGCAGCCAGTGGTGCGGGGGCATCACGTCGAGCGCCACGGCGCCGGCTTCGACCGCTGCGCGGGCATGGTCGGCCGCGTCCTTCAGGCCTTCGCAGACGATGGACGAGATTACCGGGCAACGGCTCTTGAGCTCGTCGGCCACGATGCGGGTGACCTCGGCGCGCTCGGCTGGCGTCAGCGAGAAAACCTCGCCGGTGTGGCCGTTGGTCATGATGGCCACCACCCCCTCGTGGCCCGCCAGCCAGGACGCGAGCTTGCGCAGCGCGGGCTCGTCGATGCGGTGATCCGGGGTGAAGGGGCACGAGATGGCGGGGATGATCCCGCGATAATTCGAGATGGCAGGCATGCTTTCTTGTCTCCGTTGGGAAAAGCTGGTGAACAACGGGGTGGATCATTTCCCACCCGGTGCCAGCGGTCCAATACTCGAATCGCATACAACTATCTATCGATCCATCGCGGAGACACATGGGACCCGGCAACCGACCCCTCGACCTGGAATGGCTGGAGGATTTCCTCGCCCTGGCCGAGACGGGCAATTTCTCGCGCGCGGCGGAGGCCCGTGCCATTGCCCAGCCCGCCTTCAGCCGGCATATCCGCGCCCTGGAGGATTGGGTGGGCGTGGAGTTGTTCGACCGCAGTGCCCACCCTGCGGCGCTCACGGCGGCGGGCCAGCGCTTGTTGCCGCTGCTCGAAACCATCCTGGCGAATCTGGAGGCTGCCCGCATCAAGGCCCGCGCTGCGCATGACCTGGCCGCTGCCAGCCTGCGCTTTGCGGCCACGCATGTACTTTCGCTCACGTTCTTTCCGCGCTGGCTGGTGGGCATGGAGGCACGGCTGCGCCTAGGGCCCATCCAGACCATGTCGGACAGCTCCCAGGCCTGCGAAGACTTGATGCTGCAGCGCCGTGTGCAGTTTGTGCTGTGCCATGGCCATGAGGGGGTGCCGGGACGCCTGGACGAGGCGCAGTACCCCATGTGCCGCCTGGCGGACGACCGGTTGCTGCCCGTCAGTGCGCGCCAGCCGGGGGGGGCTGCAGGCCAGCCGCTGCACGCGCTGGGCCAGTCGGCCCCGGTGCCGGTTCTGGCCTACAGCGAGGCATCCGGTCTGGGCCGCATCATGCGGGCCCGTATGCGCGGGGTGTTTGCCGAAGGCGCTGACGGCCCGGTGGCGGTGGTGTTCACAGCGCACCACGCGGTGTTGCTCAAGACCCTGGCCCAGGAAGGGCGGGGCGTGGCCTGGCTGCCCGAAAGCCTGATTGCCGACGAGCTGCGCACCGGCACGCTGGTGGCCGCCGGGGGCGCCGACTGGAACGTGCCGGTGCAGATCCGCCTGTACCGCCAGCGCGCCGAGATGTCGCCGGTGGCGGAGTCGTTATGGGAACTGGCATTGGCACAGGTGGCGTCGCAGCCCTGAGCGCTTGCCGGTCCCCTGGGCGGCCGCCGATCCTCAAAGGCCCAGGTCGCTCAACCCCGGATGGTCATCCGGCCGGCGCCCCAGGGGCCAGAAGAACAGCCGGTCAGCGGCCTGGATGGGGCGGTCGTTGATGCTGGCGTGGCGTACGGCCATCAGACCGTTGTCGTTGAACTCCCAGTTCTCGTTGCCGTAGCTGTGGTACCACTGGCCTGCGTCGTCATGCCATTCGTAGGCAAACCGCACGGCGATGCGGTGGCCGCTGAACGCCCACAGCTCCTTGATGAGGCGGTAGTCCAGTTCGCGCGCCCACTTGCGCTCCAGCAGCTGCCGGGCGGCCTCGCGGCCCACGGGGAACTCGGCGCGGTTGCGCCAGCGAGTGTCTTCGGTGTAGGCCAGGGCCACGCGGGCAGGGTCGCGCGAGTTCCAGCCGTCTTCGGCCAGGCGCACCTTCTGGACGGCGGTGTGTTGTGTAAAGGGAGGCAAGGGCGGGCGTGTTTCCATGGGGACCTCGAAGGTGAAGGGTTGATGTAGACAGGTCTGTCTACGTGCCATCATAAAGCCATGTAGACAGGTTTGTCTACAATGAGCGAATGACCTTTGACCCACTCCCCCCTGGCTGGCAAGACCTACCCGCCCGAGACCGCCTGCTGCACACGGCCCATGCGCTGTTCTACCGGGATGGCATCCGTGCCACGGGCATCGACCGCGTGATCGCGGAGTCCGGCGTGACGAAGGTGACCTTCTACCGGCATTTCCCGAGCAAGAACGACCTGATCTGCGCGTACCTGGAGTACCGGCACACGGGCTGGATGGCCTGGTTTGCCGATGCGCTGCAGCGCCATGCGCACGCGCTGCCTGCAAGCACCGACCGCACGCGGGCCTTGGCGCCTGCCCTGGCGGAGTGGTTGGGCAGCGAGCACTTTCGGGGCTGCGCCTTCATCAACAGCGTGAGCGAACTGGGAGACACCGTGCCTGAGGTGTTGGAGATTGCACAGCGCCACAAGCGCGACATGACGGCGCTGCTGGCGGGCTTGCTGCCTGCGTCTGCCCACCGTGCGCAGGATGCGCAGGCACTCACCCTGGTGGTGGAGGGCGCCATCGTGCGTGTGCAGATGGGCGAGCCCGTGGCGGAGGTGGTGGCCGCGGTGTCCCGCTTGACGGATGGGCTGGTGGCAGCGCCTCTACAACGCAAGCGCTAAGAACTTTACTGGCCTCAGCCTGTGTGATCAGTCCAGCCGCGCGCCTTGTGTGGCACCGTGGCGGGTGCGCTGGTCGTATTGCTTTTCGCGTGCCACATGGTCCTGCAGCAGCCGGTGGCCCAGGGCATTGGCCTCGCGCTCCAGCGTGGCGCAATCGGGCGCTGCAGGCATCTGGCGGATGCCCTGGTCGATGGCCTGCGCTGCATCGCGGCCGATCTGCACATGGCCCTGCTCATGGTCGGACAGGGCCCGCAGGTACCGGTCAAAAGCCGCTTGTTGCTCGGGGCTCGCGGCTTGCAGTTCGGGCAGTTGCACCTCGGTGTGCAACCGGGTGGTGACCTCGGTGATCGCGCAGAGGCCCGAGGCTTCGCGCCACCAGCGGAAGGTCCAGCGCACGTTCCAGCGGGTATAACCATGAAAGCGCTGCCCAACCACCGCAATGGGGGTGGCTGCGTGCAAGGCCGCGCGCAGGCTCTCACCGGGCTGGGCGCGTACCACGTAGGGCCGCTGGGTGTTTTCTTCCTGCACCTTCGCGTGCACGCCGCAGGTGCCCAGCAGCAACGCGATTGCACACGCCCGGTGTGCCCAGGCGCGGAGCGGAAGTGGTGCCGAGCCTGTCATTCGCCCCACGGCAGCATCAGCGTGAGCAGCGACAACTGGTCAAACTCGGGTGCAAACGCGTCGATGATCTGCTGCGGCTCGGGGCACAAGGTGGTGTCGGTGATCACGCCAAACTGCACGCCACCGCCGTAGCTGAGGATGGAGACCCCCAGGCCAATGTCGCCCGACTGCGGCACCCAGAACATGCACTGCGTGACGCGCGATCCGCACAGTGTGAGCTGCTCCTTGGGGCCGGGCACATTGGTCATCACCGCCGTAGTCTTGCGGCCAAACAGGTTGAGCAGCGCGTCCTGCGCGGGCTTGATCATCAGCCCCGCCACCGCCAGCATGGCAAACGCCAGGATGGGTTGGGTGCTGCCCTTGAGCGCGTTCATGCGCTTGCGTACTTCGTACACGCGCTCGATGGGGTTGGCCACGCCAATCGGCAGCACCAGGGGCACCAGGCCAAAGCGGTTGCCCAGCTTCCAGGCCTCTTCCATGGGGCGCAGGTTCACCGGGATCATGGCGCGGATTTCCTGGCCCGTAGGGTCGTCGCCCTGGCTGCGCAGGTAGCCGCCGATGGCGCCCGCCACGCAGGACAGCAGCACATCGTTGATGGAGCAGTTGAGCGCCTTGCCGATGGCCTTGACCTCTTCCAGCGGGATCGGCGGGCACCAGGCCACGCGTTTGGCGCTGCCGGGCTGGCCCTTGAGGCGCGTGGGCGAGTCGTCGGGCATCAAAGCCAGCGCGGCCGCATCACTTACCAGTTGGTAGGCCACCCGGGCCATGTCGGCCGTGCCCGAGAGCCCATGCTGCATGGCCTTGTCGGGGGCACCCAGCATCTGCAACGATTTGGCCGCGCTGTCGCCCGCCAGGTCCAGCGCCTTCACGGTGAGGCCGGTGAAGGGCTTGATGAGCGCGTCGGCAATCCAGTCCTCGGCGGTGGCGGCTTCCTTGTTGGCCCGCGCCTTGCGCTTGGGGGGCTCCGAGCCGCCATCCACCAGTGACATGGTCACCGAAATGAGGGCGATGCCGTCGGCAATGCAGTGGTGGATGCGCACGATGAGCGCGCTGCCTTGGGCGCCGTCGTCACCCACAAAGTCTTCGATCAGGTGCATCTGCCACAGCGGGCGGCGTGTATCGAGCGGCTGCATGGCCAGTTCGCCCACGCGGTCCTGCAGCGCACGCTGCATGCTGTGGCCTTTGCGGTGGGGCAGCTTCTCTCGCAGCACATGGGCGGCGATGTCGAAGTTGCGGTCCTCCACCCAGGTGGCGCCCGCCGCATCTTCCACCACCCGCCGGCGAAAGCGTGGGTACTGCAGCAGACGCTGCTGCACGCGTTCGCACAGCGCCTCCCAGGTGATGCCAGGCGAGAGGGTCCACACGCCGTTGATCATCATCAGGTTGCTGCTCGAATCCATGCGCAGCCAGGCGGTATCCACCTTGCTCATGCGTTCGCCCGACAGGCCCAACATGCCGGTTGCCGCGCGGCGCACGTTCTTCTGGACCACGGTGGCGGCTTTGCGGGCTGCGGGGGGCAAGGCCTGGGCGGCCTTGCGTGCCACCTCGGGGGCCTGGTCGTGCACCTTGCGCAAGGGATTCTGGCCATTGCCGGGCGCGGCTTTGCTGGGGGCTGGAATGCGGGTCACCATCAGATGTACACCTATTGTTTGATTTTTGGGGGCTTGCCTCTATGGATTGAGCGGCCCCGGGCCATGCTCAGCCCGTAAGATACAACGCAGCAAACCCTTGCCGACACCGTTTTTTCCCTCCCCCCAAACATTCCCAGGAGCACACTGACATGGCCGACCTCAACGCCACCTTCGAAGCCGCTGTGGCCAATTCCAAGAACCTGAGCGAGCGTCCCGACAACGCCACGCTGCTCAAGATCTATGCGCTGTACAAGCAAGCCACCGCCGGCGACAACACCGAGAAGAAGCCCAGCTTCTCCGACATGGTGGGCCGCGCCAAGTGGGACGCCTGGGAAAAGCTCAAGGGCACGGGCGCCGATGAAGCCAAGCAGCAGTATGTGGACCTGATCACCTCGCTGAGCTGATACGGCGGGTCTCTCCAAAGAAAAAGGCGACCAAGGTCGCCTTTTTCTTTGGAGGCAACGGCGGTCTAACGCTGAACCCACCCCTTGGGCAGCCCTGCTTCCGGCGTCATGCCGTAGACCGGCTCGCCCGGCAGCCCCGCCTGCAGCGGCGCGCGCGCGGCCATCAACCGCTCCAGGTCCACCCCCGTGGGGACGCCCATGGCCTCAAACATGAACACCAGGTCTTCGGTCACCACATTGCCGGACGCGCCCGGCGCATAGGGGCAGCCGCCCAGGCCGCCCAGTGATGCGTCAAAGGTGCGCACCCCTACGTCGTAGGCCGCCAGGCAATTGGCCAAGCCCAGGCCCCGGGTGTTGTGCATGTGGGCGGCTCCAGCCTTGGCGCCCAGCTCGGCGCGCAGGCGCGTGAACAGGCGGCGCACCTGGGCCGGATTGGCCATGCCGGTGGTGTCCGACAGTCCCACCTCGTCGGCCCCGGCCTCGGCACACAGGCCAGCGAGCCATATCACATCGTCCTCGGACACCGCGCCCTGCAGCGTGCAGCCAAAGGCGGTGGACAGCCCCACCTCCACCAGCACGCCGGGCGCCTGCGCGTCGCGCAGATGCGCCACGGCCCGCACCTCTTCGACCATGGCCTCGCGCGTCTTGCGCACATTGGCCAGCGAATGGGCGGCACTGGCCGACACCGGCAGCGTGACCTTGTGCACCCCGGCCGCCAGCGCGGCCTCGGCCCCACGGAGGTTGGGCGCCAGCGCCATCACGGTGATGCCGGGGTGGGTGAGCGCGTGGCGCACCACCTCGGCCACATCGGCCATCTGGGGCAGCAGGCGTGCGGGCACGAACGAGCCGACCTCGATCTCCCGCAGGCCCGCCGCCACCAGCGCGTCGATCCAGCGCAGTTTGTGGGTGGTGGGCATGGTGGCCTGGACGGACTGCAGGCCGTCGCGTGGGCCGACTTCGCTGATGAGGATTTCTGGGGGCGTCATGGTGCGGGGCGAGTCAAGCCGCAGAGGATAGCGCGCGGGTGGCGTGGGGGCATGTCTTGGGGCTTTTGAGCAAAGTGGCAGTTGGGGCTGCCATACCGGCAAACAGCCCAGCAATATGCGGCAGTTTGGGCGATTCCTATTGTTCTGGCGCTTCGGGACACTGCCTGGAGACACATTCAGTCGTATCTGGAGACAAACACCATGGCTGCCCCCCAGCACTTTTCCACCCTGTACCTCAGCGCCCCCGATGTGATCGCTTTGGTGCAGCGCAAGGGCGTCGAGCCTTGCCTGCGCGGTATCGCCGACTACATCCAGGATGACTTCTTGCGCTGGAGCGCCTTCGACAAGTCAGCGCGTGTGGCCAGCCACTCCCGCGACGGCGTGATCGAACTCATGCCCATTTCAGATGGGCAGACCTATGCATTCAAGTACGTCAACGGCCACCCCAAGAACACGCGCTGGGGCCTGTCCACCGTGATGGCGTTTGGCGTGCTGGCCGATGTGGCCACGGGTGCGCCGCTGCTGCTGAGCGAACTCACCCTCACCACGGCGCTGCGCACTGCCGCGATGTCGGCCGTGGCCGCGCGGGCCCTGGCCCGCCCCGGTGTCCACACCATGGCGCTGATCGGCAACGGCGCGCAGAGCGAATTCCAGGCGCTGGCGTTTCACCACCTGCTGGGCATCGACACCCTGCGCCTGTTCGATACCGATCCGGCTGCAATGGCCAAGCTGCAGGCCAACCTGCAAGGCACGGCGGGCCTGCGCACCGTGGCCTGCACCAGCACGGCCGAGGCCGTGCGCGGCGCCGACATCGTGACCACGGTGACGGCCGACAAGACCAACGCCACAATCCTCACGCCCGACCTGCTGGCGCCCGGCATGCACATCAACGCGGTGGGCGGCGACTGCCCCGGCAAGACCGAGTTGCATGCCGACGTGCTGCGCCAGGCCCAGGTGTTTGTGGAATACGCGCCACAGACGCGCATTGAAGGCGACATCCAGCAACTGCCGCCTGACTTTGCAGTGACCGAGCTGTGGGAGGTGCTGGCGGGCCAGCACGGCGGGCGCGCCAGCGACGCTGCGGTGACGGTGTTCGACTCCGTGGGCTTTGCGCTGGAGGACTTTTCTGCGCTGCGCTTCTTGCGCGACGCGGCAGCCGAGCTGGGCATGGGCCAGCCCATCGAACTCATCCCCCAGCTGTCCGACCCCAAGAACCTGTTTGGGTTGCTGCGCGAGCGTCAACCCTTGCTGCGCGCTGCGGCCTGACGCCGCTCGGTCAAACCTTCTCAATCACGCCACACCACGCTGCTGGCCGGATCGGCACGGGTGGTGCGGAAATGGTTGGCCGCGTGGTCGGGGTCTGCCATGCCAAACGAAATGCCGCAGACGATGCTGCGGTCCTCGCCAATGCCCAGCACGTCGCGCAGCACGCCGGGGTAGGAGGCCAGCGCGGCCTGCGCGATGGAGCCCACGCCCAGGCTGTGCGCGGCCAGCATGAAGTTGCTCACATACGCGCCGCAGTCCACCGCGCCGTACACGCCCAGGGCCTCATCGCTGGTGACGATGGCCACATGCGGCGCACCAAACATGGTGAAGTTCTGCGCCGCCTGGCGCGCCGAGGCTTCGCGGTCGCCCTTGGCAATGCCCAGGGCTTCGTACAGGCCCCAGCCGCATTCGCGCCGCCGCTCCTGGTACATGCCCCGGTATTCGCGGGGCCAGGGCAGGTCTGGCTGGGGCGCAGCGGCGAGCATGTGGGATTGCAGGGCATTGCGCAGGCGCTCCAGCGTGGCACCGCTGGCGATGGCGAGCTGCCAGGGCTGCGCGTTGCACCACGAGGCCGTGCGCTGCGCGGCGGCCAGGATGGCCTCGATGGTGCTGCGCGGCAGCGGCTCGGGCAGAAAGGCGCGGCAGCTGTAGCGGGTGTGCAGCAGCGTGGAGAGGGTGTCAAACGCTGGGCTGTGGGCGCTGGCCTCGTTCGCGGTGGATGTCATGGCGGGGCCCTTGCGGCTAGGCCTTCTTGGCCTTGGCGGCAGGCTTGGCTGCTGTCTTGGGGGCTGGCTTACCGGCATCCGTGTCTGCCGCCGCTTTCTTCTTGTCGGTGGCGGGCTTCTTGGCACCGGGGTGCGGTGCATTGAGCAGCGCGTCCAGCTGTTCGCCAATCTCGGCCTCGATGCGGTCCTTGAAGGCGCCCAGCAAAAAGCCCAGCTGGGCCTTCATCTCGAACTGGTGGGCATCCACCAGCAGCGTGCCTTTGACGCCGGTGCGGGTGAAGGTGAGCAGGTCTTCCTTTTCGCCCTCTTCGTAGGTGCATTCCATGTCGAATTTTTCTTCGACCTTCTCGGCCCAGGAGAAGGCGACCTTGCGGGCTTCCTTGAAACCCAGGTGGTGTTCGCGGTGGATATGAATGTCAGGCACCGGCTGTCTCCTCGAGGTGTTGGGGGTCAGGTAAAAGGGCACGCAGGGCCTCGTGCCGCTCGGGCTGGGGCTGCTGCGTCAGTTGTCGTACGGCATCATAAAACCGGGGCCAGTTGCGGCCCTCGCGTTCAAACAAGGCTTCGAATGCGGGCACCAGTTCGTCGTAGGCGGCCTGGGCCGCAAAGCTGGCGTTGTTGGCCTGCGCCACCCAGCGGTCGTAGCCGGCCACCTGGGCGGTCGTGGTCCGGGGGGGCGTGCCGCCGGGCGCGTCCAGCCAGCGTGCGCGCAGTGCGGCATAGTCGTCTCGGAAAGCCTTCATTGCTTCTATTTTCATAGCATTCAGCGCATGATCCTCTAGCGCTTGAAGCTCTTTTTGCTCATAAATGGCCGCCAGGCGGGTGCGTGTGGCCCGGGTGAGCGCGCGGAAGGCGCTGCGCCGCGCCTCGCTGGTGGCATAGGCCTCGCGCGCGGCGGGGGTGGATTGCGTAGCCAGCCACTGCGCCACACCGATGCGCTCCACCGCCGTGGCAAAGGACTCGTTGAACAAGGTGTCGTTTTGGGCATAGACCACCTGGTGCGCCAGCTCGTGGAACAGCAGGCGCACAAAGTCGCCCTCGGGCCAGGCGATGAAGGTGGACAGCAGCGGGTCGCCGCCCGCCCAGTTCATGTAGCCCAGCGTGGAGTACGCGGGCACGCCGTACACCTCCACCTCCAGGCCCTGTGCTGCCAGCTCGGCAGCCTCGGCCTGCGCTGCGGCTTCGGTGAAGTAGCCCCGGTAGCCAATACAGCCCGTCACCGGGAAGCACCAGGTGTGCAGCGTCAGCGAATAGGGCGGTGCGGCGACCACGTTCCATACGGCGGCGGAGCGCTTCAGGTCGGCATAGCGGCGGTAGCTGGCGTTGTCGGGCAGGCCGAGTTCGGTGACCGCAAAGGCCCGCGCACGTTGCGCCAGCTGCAGCCGCTCGCGCAGGGCGGGCGAGATGTCTTTGCGCGCCACCCAGTCGTCAATGGGTTCTGCGGCATGCATGATCTGCATGTGCCCGCGCAGCGACTGCCAGTAGTAGCCCCACGCGTTGGAGGGGCCGGTGGTGCTGGCGCAGCCGCCCAGCACCAGGCAAAACATCAGGCTGAAAGTGGCCCGCAGGCGGGAAAGTGGCTTGCGCATGCAGTGCAGTTTATGGGCAGATAGAACCCTTTGTACCCGCCCTGTCAGCAGCCTGGCTGTGGTGGTTTCTAGAATGCCGCGCATGACCCCTCCGACTGCTCAAGATCCTGCTCGCCCACCCGCACTGGCCGACGGCCTGTTCGCCGACGAAGCCGGTTGCCCGCGTTGCACCTGGTGCCAGGCCACGCCGCTGTACCGCCACTACCACGATACCGAGTGGGGCTTCCCGGTGGCGGACGACCGCCGGCTGTTCGAGAAGATCTGCCTGGAGGGTTTTCAGTCGGGCCTGAGCTGGCTCACCATCCTGAACAAGCGCGAGGGCTTTCGCGCAGCGTTCGCGAACTTCGATGCGGAGCAGGTCGCGGCCTTCGGCCCGGCCGAGGTTGAGCGCCTGGTGCAGGACGCGGCCATCGTGCGCCACCGGGGCAAGATCGAATCCACCATCAACAACGCGCGCCGTGTGCTGGAGTTGCGGCGCGAGTTCGGCTCGCTGGCGCACTACGCCTGGCGCTACGAGCCCGCCGCCACCGACCGGCCAGAGCGCATCACGCGCGAAGTGGCGCGCACCCTGTCCACTTCGGCCGCATCCATCGCCATGTCCAAGGACCTGAAAAAGCGCGGCTGGAGTTTTGTGGGCCCCACCACGGTGTACGCCTTCATGCAGGCCATGGGGCTAGTGAACGACCACCTGGAAGGCTGCCATTCGCGCCCCGCAGCGCTGGCGGCGCGCAAGGCGTTTGTGGTGCCGCGCGGCTGATCGTTCAGGCCCGCGCCACAGGCCGCAGCAACCACAGCGCGGCCAGGCCCAGCAGTGTGGTGAGCCACAGGGCGGCGGCGCCAGTGCGGTCCAGCGCCATGCCAAACAACACCGGCGCAAACGCCTGCGCCACACGGGCGGGCACCATCATCAGGCCCTGGCGCGCGCCGTAGCCTGCAGGGCCAAACAGCACCAGCGGCAGCGTGCCCTTGGCAATGGTCAGGATGCCGTTGCCCGCGCCGTGCAGCAGGGCAAACACCGCTGCCGCAGGCCCGCCTAGCACCATCAGCAGGCCCGCGCCAACGGGGTGTGCGGCGGCGGCCAGCTGGGCAGACAGCAGCGGGTGCAGGCGTCGCAGCAAGCCAAACTCCAGCAGGCGCGCTGCCACCTGGGCCGGGCCCACCAGCGCGGCCAGGGCCACAGCTGCCTGCAGCGATGTGCCGCTGGCTTGCAGCAGGCGCGGCAGGTGGGCCGCCATGGCGGTGCTGGTGAACCAGGTGACGGCAAACACAAAGGACAGCAGCACGGTGGTGCGCAGCGGGTGGGCGGCAGTGGGCGGGGAGGGTGCCGCCGGTTCCGAGGTGGCCGCCACAGGTTCATCCGCCGAAGGTGGGGGCGGTTTCTTTGCAGTGTCGGCGCGCGGCAGCCAGCCGTTGAGCGGCACGCCCACCAGCAAGTGCAGTGCCGCCCAGCTCGCACACGCGCCGCGCCAGCCCCACTGCGTCTCCATCCAGGCCGACAGCGGCCAGCCCACGGTGCTGGCAAACCCGGCAATCAGCGTGATGCCGGTGATCGCGCCGCGTGCGCCCTGGCCGTACAGGCGTACCAGCGTGGCAAACGCGGCCTCGTACAGGCCCGACCCCATGGCCACGCCCATCAGCACCCAGGCAGCAAACAGGCCCACTGGGCCTCGCGCCAGCGCCATGCCCGCCAGGCTGGCGGCAAACAACAGGTTGGTGCCCACCAGCACCGGGCGGCCACCATGGCGGTCGATGGCGCGGCCTGCGAAGGGCCCGAGCAGCGCCGACACGATGAGCGCCACCGAAAATGCCGCGAACACCGTGGGCGTGGCCACGCCCAGGTCGCGCGCCATGGGCGCGGCCAGCATGGCGGGCAGGTAATAGGACGAGGCCCAGGCCAGCGTCTGGGCCGTGCCCAGGCGCGCTACGGTCCAGCGTTGCGAGGCGGCGTTCATGCCGCGCGGTGCGCTACGGCCTGGGGGTGTGGGGTGGCCTCAAGCACGCTGGCCCTGCGCGTTGATGACGACCTCGCCATCTTCCTTGGTGAACCCGCCTTGCTGCGGCGCGGGCAGGATGTCCAGCACCTTCTCGGACGGGCGGCATAGCCGAGTGCCCAGGGGCGTGACCACGATGGGGCGGTTGATGAGGATGGGATGCTGCAGCATCGCGTCGATGAGCTGCGCGTCGGTGACGCCTGGTGCGTCCAGCTGCAGCTCAGTGAAGATCGCTTCCTTGGTGCGCACGGCGTTGATCACGGGCTCGCCCGTGGCGGCAATCAGCGCCACCAGCGTGGCGCGGTCGGGTGGGGTTTTCAGGTATTCAATGACCTCGGGTTCAACGCCGCTGTTGCGGATCATGGCGAGGGTGTTGCGGGACGTGCCGCACTTCGGGTTGTGATAAATCGTGATGGTGGTCATGGCGTGCTGGAAAGGATGGGAGCGATGGGCGAAAGTTTGCCACTGCGCCGGGGCCAGCCCGGCAAATTTTCCAGCGCGTTCAGCAGCCGCTGGCCTGCGTCGCCCAGAGCGCCGTCGTTGTGCACCTCCAGGCTGGCAGCTCCCGGGGGCGGCGTGTAGGCCAGCGCGCGCTGAACCCGTGCCTCCACCTCTTCGCGGGTCTCGCGGCCGCGCGACAGCAGGCGCTCGCGCAGCACCTGCGGGCTGGCCGTGATGTGCACGGCCACCAGGTCCGGGAACCGCGCCAGGGCCTCAGTCAGGTAGGCGCGCGAGCCATTGAGCAGCACCCAGTGGCCCCGCGCCAGCGGCGCCAGTTGCGCATGTCTTACGCCGTAACCCAGGCCGTTGGCCTGCCAGTGCAGGGCAAACGCGTGTTCGCTGCACAGGGCTGAAAACGCTGTGGGCGAAACGCTGTCATGGGCTTCGCCACCGGACGTGGCGGCACGGCTGATGGTGCGCTGCGCCCAGTGCGCGGGGCAGGGCTGGGGCAGGTGGGCGCGCAGCCAGTCCAGCAGGCTGTCCTTGCCCGCTCCCGAGGGGCCCATGCAGTAGACCAGCCGACCGGTGGTCATGCGCCCATCTCCAGGTGGTCCAGCAACACAAAGTCCGCGCCGGGCGTGGGCTCCGCAAACAAAGCCAGGCTGTTGAACTTGAGGATGGGCAGGTCAGAGAAAAATTCCTGCGCGGCCTCGAAAACCAGCGACTGTGTGGGTGCGTCCACCTGTGCCAGGCTGCTGGTGAGCGACATGTGAAAGCGGAACTCGTCCAGCACAAACGGGTAGCCCCATTGCTGCAGCAAAGCATCTTGCCGTGCGGTAAGCCCCGCTGCGCGGCGCCGGGCCAGGTCGGCGTCGGACAAGGGTGCGGCCAAGGGCTGCAGTGCCGTCACGCAGGTGGCGGCGGTCTCCTGGATCTGCGCATTGGCGGGGTGCAACGCCGGGGGCACCAGCGCCAGAAAGTCGTCGATGCGTTGCACCTGCAGCGGCGGCAGCACAAAGGGTTGCAGCCCGCGTGCCACTTCCTGCACGGCCTGGTGCAACGTGATCCAGTCGGTGCCGGGGGCCAGCGCAAACGGCGCCTTGAGCGTGGCGTGCCAGCCGTAGCGGCGGGGCGCCGCCGTCAGGCGGTGCAGTGTGTCGGCCGCCACGCCGTCGATGGCTAGCTGCTGCAGCGGTTGCAGCAGCGCAGCGCAGCGCCCCAGCCAGTGGCTGCCCGCCAGCCAGCCCAGGCTGCCCGGGTTGGGTGCGAAATAGACCGCATAGCGGTGGTGGGTGGGTGGCATGTCAGGTGTGTTCATTGTGGTCAATGGTCAGTTTCACGCGGTCGCCGGCAAACCAGGCGCGCGCCCATTCGATGGGCGTGCCTTCCAGGTCCACGTTCAGGCTCTCTACCTGCAGCACGGGGCGTGACGTGGGCTGGCGCAGCTGGGCGGCCACTTCGGCGTTGGGCAGCTCGGCGGTGATGCGGCTTTCGCGGCGGGTGTAGTCGGCCACGCCATGGGCGGTGAAGCCTGCGGTGATGGAGCCCGTCTCGCGCACCACGGCCGCCAGATTTTCGAAGCGCGGCAGGGGAAAGTAGCGCTCGCTGATGTGCAGGGGCTGGCCCTCGGCGTCGCCCCGCACGCGCAGCGCCAGCAGTGGGCTGCGCGCGGGCACCTGCAGCGCCTTGGCCAGCGCCGCTGTGGCGCGTGTGGTCTGGGCCTGCAGCACCACCAGGCTGCCACGCAGCCCTGCCTGCGCCAGGCCCTGCTGGTGGCGCGTGCGCTTGCCCAGCACCAGGTCCACTGCAAAGTCTTCCACATAGGTGCCGCTGCCCTGCGTGATGCGCACCAGGCCCTGGCTGCACAGGCTGGCGAGCGAGCGGCGGATGGTGTGGCGGTTCACGCCAAACTGCTCGGCCAACGCGTGTTCCGAGGGCAAGCGCTGGCCCGGCGGATAGACGCCGCTGCCGATGGCCTCGGCCAGCTCGGCGGCGATGCGTGTCCAGAAGCTGTCGCGTGTGGAGCGCAGTGGTGCTTGCGGGGCCTGTAACGAGGTCGTGAGAGAGGTGGTGCTGGCTGTCATGAAACCTACATGCGCGCTCTTTAAGCTGGCGCCAGTTGTTCAATTTGTCTATACAACTTTCAGGGTACCACTTCCATGTTTCAAGCCTTTGACAACCCGGGACCGGACCGCCCCCTGGGCCGCGCGCAGTGGATGGCGCTGCTGGCCCGGGCGCCGCTGGGGCTGCTCGAATCTGCCTTGCACGAGCATGCCACGCGCCCCGCGCGCTGGCTGCGTGCGCCCGAGACCGGCCTGATGATGGTGCAGGGCCGCGCTGGTGGCACGGGCGAGCGCTTCAACCTGGGTGAGGTCACCGTCACCCGCTGCGCGCTGCGCGTGGCCGATACATCGGACGCTACCGAGGCCACAGTGGGCGTGGCCTACGTGCTGGGCCGGTCGCACCGCCAGGTGCAGCTGGCCGCGCTGGCCGATGCGCTGCTGCAAGACCCTGCACAACAACCGGTGCTGGACGCCCAGCTGCTGGAACCCATCCGCGCCCACCTGCGCACCACCCAGGCCGAGCGCCAGGCGCGTGCTGCCAGCACCAAGGTGGACTTCTTTACCGTGGCCCGAGAGAGCGGCGCCGACAACGACGAGGACACCGAATGAGCGCGGCCCCGATGACCCCAGTGACCCCTTTGGCATCCCTGGGTGCCGGATTCTCGAACGAAGCCTTCGGCAGCCAGGCGGTGTTCCGCGCCGTGCTGCAGGCGCTGTCGCACCCCGGTCGCACGGTGGCCGTGGAACACGACGCGCAGACGCCCGCCGTGGGGCATGCCGCATCGGCGGCCGTGCTGCTTGCGCTGCTCGACAGCGACTGCATGCTGTGGCTCTCGCCAAGGCTTGCGGCCAGTGATGCAGGTGCCTGGCTGCGCTTTCACACGGGGTGCACGTTGGTGGCTGATGCCGCGCAGGCCCGCTTTGTGTGGGTGGCTCAGGGCGACGTAGTACCGCCCCTGGACAGTCTCGCTCTGGGTACTGACATCTACCCCGACCAATCCGCGACCTGCGTGATCGATGTATCGCGTGCCGCCGCCACTACGGAGGACGTGAGTGATGCATGGCACTTGCGCGGCCCCGGTATCCAGGACGTGGCGGCTTTGCAGGTGGATGGTTTGCCCGAGGACTTCGAGACTCACTGGGCAGCCAACCACGCAGTGTTTCCACGCGGTGTGGATCTGCTGCTGGCCACTCCAGACCACATCGTGGGCCTGCCACGTACCACGCGGGCAGCGCGCGGTGCCACTGCACTTCAGGAGGCCTGAGCATGTACGTAGCCGTCAAAGGCGGAGAAGCCGCCATTCTCAACAGCTACCAGCTGCTGGCCCGCCAGCGTCGGGGCGATGCCGCGCAGCCCGAACTCTCGGTGGCGCAGATCCGCCAGCAGCTCAAACTGGCCGTGGACCGGGTCATGACCGAGGGCTCGGTGTATGACCCCGAACTCGCCGCGCTCGCCATCAAGCAGGCAGCGGGCGACCTGGTGGAAGCGATCTTCTTGCTGCGCGCCTACCGCGCCACGCTGCCGCGCCTGGGCACCACCTGCCCGCTGGACACCAGCCGCATGGCGCTGGACCGGCGCATCTCCGCCACCTTCAAGGACCTGCCCGGTGGCCAGGTGCTGGGCCCTACCTACGACTACACGCAGCGCCTACTGGACTTCAAGCTGCTGGCCGAAGGCCCGCTGGCGCCGTCTGCGGTTGCGGCAGCTGCGGCCGCTGCGGTGCCACCCGGCCCCACGCCGCGTGTGGTGGACCTGCTCAACCAGGAAGGGCTGATCGAAACCCGCCCCGTGCCCCCGGGCGACCCGGTCCCCACGGACCTGACCCGCGAGCCGCTGCGCTTCCCCGCCAACCGGGCCACGCGCCTGCAAAACCTGGCGCGCGGCGACGAAGGGTTCCTGCTCGCCATGGCGTATTCCACGCAACGTGGCTACTCGCACTCGCACCCTTTTGTGGGCGAGGTGCGCCTGGGCTCGGTGGCGGTGGAGATCGTGCCAGAAGAGCTGGGCTTTGCCATCGACATCGGCGACATCGAGATCACCGAGTGCGAGATGGTGAACCAGTTTGCCGGCAGCAAGAGCCAGCCGCCGCAGTTCACGCGCGGCTACGGCCTGGCATTCGGCCACAGCGAGCGCAAGGCCATGGCCATGAGCCTGGTGGACCGCGCCCTGCGTGCCGATGAACTGGGCGAGCCGGTGGAATCGCCCGCGCAGATGCAGGAATTTGTGCTGGGCCACAGCGACAGCCTGGAGGCCTCGGGCTTCGTGCAGCACTTGAAGCTGCCGCACTACGTGGACTTTCAGTCCGAACTGGAGCTGGTGCGCAAGATGCGCGCCGCTGCCGCCCACCCCACCACCCCCGCCGAGGAGGACGCCGCATGAACGCGCCCATGGAACCCGCCGTGATGGGCCTGCCCGCCGACGCCGCACCGGTAGACGGCCACTTCAACTTTGCGTACCTGGACGAGCGCACCAAGCGCATGATCCGCCGCGCTATCCTCAAGGCGGTGGCGATCCCTGGCTACCAGGTACCCTTTGGCTCGCGCGAAATGCCACTGCCCTATGGCTGGGGCACGGGCGGCATCCAGGTCACCGCGTCCATCATCGGCCCAGAGGACTGCCTCAAGGTCATCGACCAGGGATCGGACGACACGGTCAACGCCGTCAACATCCGCCGCTTCTTCGAACGCACCACGGCTGTGGCCACCACTACCCGCACGCGCGAGGCCACGCTGATCCAGACGCGCCACCGCATCCCCGAAACGCCACTGGCCGAAGGCCAGGTCATCGTCTACCAGGTGCCGGTGCCCGAGCCCATGCAGCGCCTGGAGCCGCGCGAGACCGAAACGCGCACCCTGCATGGCCTGGCCGAGTACGGGCTCATGCACGTCAAGCTTTACGAAGACATCGCGCGCTACGGCCACATTGCCACCACCTACGACTATCCCGTGCTGGTCAACGGCCGCTATGTGATGGCACCGTCGCCCATCCCCAAGTTCGACAACCCCAAGATGCACATGAACCCCGCGCTGCAGCTGTTTGGCGCGGGCCGCGAAAAGCGCATCTACGCCGTGCCGCCCTACACGCCGGTGGAGAGCCTGGGCTTTGAGGACCACCCGTTCGAGGTGCAACGCTGGGACGCCGCCTGTGCTTTGTGCGGCGCCACCGACAGCTTTTTGGACGAGGTCATCACCGACGACCAGGGTGGGCGCATGCATGTGTGTTCTGACTCGGACTACTGCCAGGAACGTCAGGCACGGCAAGCCGAAACCGTGCAGGTGGAAGGCGGTTCTGCATGAGCACCGTGCACATCCGCGAAGCCCGGCAGGCAGACCTGGAGAGCGTGCTGGCGCTGTATGCCGCCATTGAAGACAGCCCTGCCGATGTGCTGACGCTGGAAGACGCCCAGACCGTGTGGGCCCAGTTTGCGCGCTACCCCAGCTACCGCCTGTGGGTGGCCTGCGACCCCGCGCAGCACGGCGCGGTGGTGGGCACCTATGCACTGCTCGTCATGCACAACCTGGCGCACCGGGGGACGCCCTCGGCCATCGTGGAAGACGTGGTGGTGGCGCAGGACCAGCAGGGCCGTGGCATTGGCCGCCAGATGATGGCCCACGCCATGCAGCAGGCGCGCGAGGCGGGCTGCTACAAGCTAGCGCTCTCGTCCAACGCCCGCCGCAAGGGCGCGCATGCGTTTTATGAATCCCTGGGCTTTGCACAGCATGGCCTGAGCTTTGTCGTCGAGAACCTCCCATGAACCACACCGAACCCGCTGCGCCGCTGCTGAGCGTGCGCAACGTCAGCAAGCGCTATGGCGACCGCGTGGCGCTGCAAGGCGCGTCCTTTGACCTGTGGCCCGGCGAGGTGCTGGCCGTGGTGGGCGAGTCGGGCTCCGGCAAATCCACGCTGCTCAACGCCATCGCGGCGCGCAGCGCCCCGGACGAAGGCACCGTGCAGTTCCGCCAGCGCAGCGGCGAGCTGCAGGACATCTACGCCATGACCGAAGCCCAGCAGCGCCTGCTGGCCCGCACCGACTGGGGCTTTGTGCACCAGAACGCGGCGGACGGCCTGCGCATAGATGTGTCCGCCGGTGCCAACGTGGGCGAGCGCCTGATGGGGCTGGGCGAGCGCCACTACGGCCGCCTGCGCGCCACGGCCATGGAATGGCTGCAGCGCGTGGAGATTGATGCCGCACGCATCGACGATGCACCGCGCACGTTTTCGGGCGGCATGCGCCAGCGCCTGCAAATCGCCCGCAACCTGGTCACCCAGCCTCGCCTGGTGTTCATGGACGAGCCCACCTCGGGCCTCGATGTATCGGTGCAGGCGCGCCTGTTGGACCTGCTGCGCCAGCTCACGCGGCAGATGCAGTTGGCCGCCATTGTGGTCACACACGACCTGGCCGTGGCACGCCTGCTGGCGCACCGCATGGTGGTCATGCAGCGCGGCCGTGTGGTCGAGGCGGGCCTGACCGATCAGGTGCTCGACGACCCACAACACCCTTACACCCAGCTCCTCGTTTCTTCGGTACTGCAGCCATGAATCCCTCTTCCATTGCGCCCATCCTCCAGATGCAAGGGGTGGCCAAGCGCTTCACCCTGCACCACCAGAACGGCATCGAACTGCCCGTGCTTGCCCACGTGGACCTGGTCGTGCAGCCGGGCGAGTGTGTGGTGCTTGACGGCCCTTCGGGCATGGGCAAGAGCACGCTGCTCAAGATGATCTATGCCAACTACCGCGCCAATGCGGGCCGCATCACCGTGCGCTCGGCCGATGGCACCATGGTGGACGTGACGCAGGCCGCGCCGCGTGCGCTGGTGCAGCTGCGGCGCGACACCGTGGGCTACGTGAGCCAATTCCTGCGGGTCATTCCACGCGTGTCGGCGCTGGATGTGGTGGCAGAGCCGCTGGCCGAAGACGCGGGCGACGACCCTGCGGGCATCGCGGCCGCACGCGAGGCCGCCCGCCAGTGGCTGACCCGCCTGCGCATCCCCGAACGGCTGTGGCACCTGCCGCCCGCCACGTTCTCGGGCGGGGAGCAGCAGCGCATCAACATCGCCCGCAACATGATCAAGCCCAAGCCGCTGTTGCTGCTGGACGAGCCCACCGCGTCGCTCGACGTGGCCAACACCGAGACCGTGATCACCCTGATCCGCGAAGCCGTGGCGCGCGGCGCGGCCCTGGTGGGCATTTTTCACGACGCGCAGGTGGGGACCGCCGTGGCCACGCGCCGCGTGAACGTCGGCGATTTTCGGGGAGCATCGGCATGACCGCAACCGTGTTCAAGAACGCCCGCATGGTGCTGCCGGGCGAAGTGGTGTTGGGCAGCCTGCAGGTGGAGGGCGGGCGCATTGCGTCGCTGGACAGCGGCGCCACCGCGGCCCTGCAGGGCATCGACCTGGGGGGCGACTACCTGCTGCCCGGGCTGGTCGAAATCCACACCGACAATTTCGAGCGCCACCTCATGCCACGCCCCAAGGTGCAATGGGCCGAGATGCCTGCCCTGCTGGCGCACGACGCCGAGATTGCCGCCGCAGGCATCACGACGGTGCTGGATGCGCTGGGTGTGGGCGAGGCCGATGTGGACAGCCTGCGCGGCAGCGCCTGGAACCGCGTGCTCGACACCATCGACACCTGTACGGAACGCAACCTGCTGCGCGCCGACCACCACCTGCATGTGCGCTGCGAGCTGCCGGCACCCAACACCATCGACTTGTTCGAGCCGTTTCACGGCCATCCACGCCTGTCGCTGATCTCGTTGATGGACCACACCCCGGGCCAGCGCCAGTGGGAGAACATCGAGCAGGCGCGTACCTACTACACCGGCAAGAAGGGCTGGAGCGCCGAGAAGTTCGAGCGCCAGGTGGCGCACGCCGCCACGCTGCAGGCGCAGTATGCCGAGCCGCACCGTGCGTACTTCGTGGACTACTGCCGCACGCACGGCATCTCGCTGGCCAGCCACGACGACACCACGGTGGCGCATGTGGAGCAGGCCCATGCCGAAGGGGCCGCGATGTCGGAGTTCCCGACCACGCTGGCTGCAGCGCAGGCTGCACATGAGCGTGGTTTGCTCACCGTGATGGGGGGGCCCAATGTGGTGCGTGGTGGCTCCCACTCGGGCAACGTGGCGGCGGCCGATCTGGCACGCCGGGGCTTGCTGGACATCCTTTCGTCGGACTACGTGCCCGGCAGCCTGCTGAGCGCGGTGATGCGGCTGGTGCAGGACGACATCCTGCCCCTGCCGCAGGCCGTGGCCACCGTCACCCGCAACCCGGCCCGGGCTGCGGGCATGGTGGACCGGGGTGCACTCGCGCCCGGCCTGCGCGCGGACCTGGTGCAGGTGCACATGGCCGAGCTGCCCGATGGCGGCCGCCAAGCCGTGGTGCGTGGGGTGTGGCGCGAAGGGCAGCGGGTGCTGTAGAGCGCGTGCAGGTCTTTCCTGACATCCAAACTTCTCCCAACTGTCAAAGCACTGTCACGCCCAGCAACCACACTCCGGTTGTCTAGACGACTTAACCCCCAGGAGGCTGCCATGACTGCCGCACTGCACATCCACCAACTGAACAAGCATTTCGCCAACGGAAAACACGCCCTGCGCGACATCAACCTCACCGTGCAGCGCGGCGAGATGGTGGCGCTGATTGGTGCCTCGGGCTCGGGCAAGTCCACCCTGCTGCGCCATGTGGCGGGCCTGGTGGTGGCCGATGCGGCCAGCGATTCGCTGATCGAGGTGGATGGCCGCTGCGTGCAGCAGGCGGGGCGCATCCACAGCGACATCCGCAAGGTGCGTTCGCAGGTGGGCTTTGTGTTTCAGCAGTTCAACCTGGTGGACCGTTTGCCCGTGCTGTTGAACGTGCTGGTAGGTCTGCTGCACCGCACGCCCTGGTGGCGCGGCTGGCTGCGCATGTTCAAACCGCACGAGCGTGCGCTGGCGCTCGAAGCGCTGCACCGCGTGGGCATTGCCGAGTGCCATGCGCAGCGCGCGTCCACCCTGTCGGGCGGGCAGCAGCAGCGCGCGGCCATTGCCCGCACGCTGGTGCAGGGCGCCAAGGTGGTGCTGGCCGATGAGCCCATTGCCTCGCTCGACCCCGAATCCTCCCGCAAGGTCATGGACATCCTGGCCCGCATCAACCGCGAAGACCGTTGCACCGTCATCGTGTCGCTGCACCAGGTGGATGTGGCCATCAAATATTGCCCGCGCGTGGTGGCATTGCACCATGGGCAGGTGGTATACGACGGCCCTTCGGCCGCCCTCACGCCTGCATTGCTGCGGGGCCTGTATGGCGTGCAGGCCGACGAAATCCTCTCGGATGCATCCAGCGCCCACCCTGCAACGGCGCATGCACCCATGCCTGCGCCGCAGTGGTCGCCCGCCATGGTGCAGGCCGCCTGAACGGTCATTCGGTTCTCTTCATTTCCTTTCTCTGGAGCTTTCAACATGTTCAAGAAACTGTGTGCTGCCCTGACACTCGGGCTGGGATTGACCACGGGCGCGTTGGCCCAGGACATCAACTTCGGCATGATCTCGACCGAGGCCTCTCAAAACCTCAAGGCCGACTGGCAGCCGCTGTTGGACGACATGGCCAAGCAGACGGGCCTGAAGATCAACGCCTTTTTTGCGTCCGACTACGCGGGCCTGATCGAGGCCATGCGCTTCAACAAGATGCAGGTGGCCTGGCTGGGCAACAAGTCGGCCATGGAAGCCGTGGACCGCGCCAACGGCGAAGTCTTCGCGCAGATGGTCAATGCCGACGGCACCCAGGGTTACTACTCGCACCTCATCGTGCACAAGGACAGCCCCCTGGCCAGCCTGGACGACGTGCTCAAGAACGGCAAGTCGCTGAGCTTTGGCAATGGTGACCCCAACTCCACCTCGGGCTTCCTGGTGCCGGGCTACTACGCTTTTGCACAGAACAAGATCGACGCGAAGACGCACTTCAAGATCACGCGCAGTGCCAACCACGAGACCAATGCGCTGGCCGTGGCCAACAAGCAGGTGGATGTGGCCACCAACAACAGCGAGAACCTGGAGAAGATCAAGGAACGCCAGCCCGAGAAGTTCAAGGACATCAAGATCGTCTGGACCTCGCCGCTGATCGCCCTGGACCCCCTGGTCATGCGCAAGGACCTGCCCGAGGCCACCAAGACCAAGATCCGCGACTTCTTCTACAACTACGCCAAGACCGATGCGCGTGAGAAGGAGATCGTGATGAAGATCTCCAAGCTGTCGGGCTTCAAGCCCTCGACCAACGCCCAGCTCACGCCCATCCGCCAGCTGGACCTGTTCGGCAAGCGCAACAAGATCGAGGCTGACGCCAACTTGGCCGATGCCGACAAGAAGACCCGCCTGGCCGAGATCGACCAGCAGCTGGCGTCCCTGAAGTAAGCCGGCAGCCAAGCAGCGCGTCCAGCCAGCCACCACCATGTCTTCTGCACTGACCCCATCGCTCGCAAACCTGGCGAGCACTGCCGCGCCCAAGCGCAGTCTCGCCTGGTACCTCTCCTGGGGCATCCTGCTCGTGGTGCTGGCCGCTTCGTGGAAGGGCGCCGACATGCGCCCGCTCGATCTCGTCCGCGACTCGGGCAACATGGCCCAGTACGCGGCCGAGTTCTTTCCGCCCAATTTCTCGCAGTGGCCGATCTACGTGCAGGAGATGCTGGTGACGCTGCAGATCGCCCTGTGGGGCACGGCGCTTGCGGTGGTCACGGCCGTGCCGTTGGCGCTGCTGGCCTCGTCCAACATTGCGCCTTGGTGGGTGAACCAGCCGGTGCGCCGCGTGCTCGATGCATGTCGCGCCATCAACGAGATGGTGTTCGCCATGCTCTTCGTGGTGGCCGTAGGTCTGGGCCCTTTTGCCGGCGTGCTGGCACTGTGGATCCACACCACCGGCACGCTGGCCAAGCTGTTCTCTGAAGCCGTGGAGGCCATCGACCCGCAGCCCGTGGAGGGCATCCGCTCCACCGGCGCGAGCGCGCTGCACGAGATCATCTATGGCGTGATCCCACAGGTGATGCCGCTGTGGATCTCGTACACGCTGTACCGCTTTGAAGCCAACGTGCGTTCGGCCTCGGTCGTGGGCATGGTGGGCGCTGGTGGCATTGGCGTGGTGCTGTGGGAAATCATTCGCGGCTTTCAATACGCCGAAACCTGTGCGGTGATGCTCATCATCGTGGTCACGGTGAGCGTGATCGACCTGGTGTCCGCCCGCATCCGCAAGGCCTTGGTCTGAGAGCGGCGAACAAAACTCTTCTGGCGTTGTTGTCGCGTCTTGTCGTACTACTCGTACTGCCCGCGACGCAGCACCTAGCCAGAACCTCTTCGCTGAGTGTTGTGAGCCGCTCTAAGTTTTTAGGAAAATTCCATGGCATTGAGCCTTGAAGACATCACCCACCTGCTCGCCACCCGGGGCGTGAACCAGTACGGCCGCGAGGCGGTCAGCCAGCTGGAGCACGCGCTCCAGTGCGCGCAGTGGGCCGAAAAGTCGGGCGAAACTCCCGCGACGGTTGCAGCGGCTTTGCTGCACGACTTGGGCCATCTGCTGGCGCCCGGTGGGGATACGGCCGAGCAGGACGACCTGCACCAGTACATGGCCATCCCGTTCCTGCGCGGCCTGCTGCCCGACGCGGTGCTGGAGCCCATCCGCCTGCATGTGGATGCCAAACGCTACCTGTGCACCATGGAGCCGGGGTATTGGGACACGCTGTCGCCCGCATCGCAGCACAGCCTGGTGCTGCAGGGCGGGCCCTTTACGCCCAAAGAGGCGATGCAGTTTGCCGCCCAGCCGTTTGCGCAAGAGGCCATCCGCCTGCGCCGCTATGACGACCATGCCAAGGTGCCAGGGCTGGTCACGCCTCCGCTGGGCTACTACATGGCGCTGGTGCAGCGCTTGGTGCAGGCCCCGGCGGTCGTTGCCGTGACGCCGGACCGCGCCCCGGTAGCCGCGTAAACAGCGGCGCGGTGGGGCCGGGACTTCCGGCCCACGTCAACCGCCCTTGTCGCCATTCACCCAGCCCAGGTCCAGCGGGCGGTCCTCGAACTCGGTGTTCAGCACCACCGTGCTGGTGGTGCGGGCCACGCCCGCGATGGCCTTGATCTCGTAGATCACATCCTCCAGCGCGCGGGCGTGCGTGGTGCGAATCTTGGCCAGAAAGTCGTATTCGCCTGCCACGCTGTGCAGTTCTTCGACCTGGGGCATGGCGCGCAGGCGGGGCGCCACGTCGCGGCAGTGGATGCCGCCATCGTTGCGGATGGCCACGAACGCGGTGAAGTTCAGTCCCACACGCTCTGGGTCCACGCTGATCGAAAACCGGCGGATCACGCCCTTGTCCAGCAGCTTCTTCACGCGCTCGTGTACAGCGGCGGTGGACAGCCCCACTTCAGCCCCCACGTCGGCGTACGAACGTCGGCCATCAGCGCCCAGTGCCGAAATAATTCTGGCGTCCATGTCATCTGTCTGAATATTTGCTTGCATAACCGCTCGTTTTTGGTAAAAATTCCGAAAACCTCGCGGTTTCCATAAATTATTCGGTCAGGTGAAGAATATGCCGGCAATTTTCAATGCGCAAGTGCGCGCACAGCGCAAAGGGGCGGTGGCCATGGCACTGCTGTTGGTCTACATCGTCTGGGGTACTACCTATTTCGCCATTGGTATTGCGCTGCAGAGCATGCCGCCACTGCTGATGAATGCGATCCGTTTTCTGTGTGCCGGGGGGGTGATGCTGCTGATTGCGCTGTGGCAAGGCCATGCATTGCCTACGTGGGTGCAATGGCGCAACTCGGCGGTGGTGGGCGGCTGCATGGTGTTTCTGGCCATGAATCTGATGGGTTTTGCGCAAAAGCTCGGCATTGGCTCGGGCCTGATGGCTACGGTGGTCACCACCATGCCCATGTGGCTGGCGTTGTGGTCGCGCTGGGGCGGCGAGCGTGTGCCGTTCACCAGCTGGATCGGCCTGGCTCTGGGCGTGGTGGGCGCACTGCTGCTGGCGCTGGAAGGTGACTTCTCCGCCACCTGGCTGGGCGCGCTGCTGGCCTTTGGTGCGCCGCTGGCCTGGAGCGTCGGTTCGTATGCCTCGCGCAAGCTTTCGCTGCCCGCGCCCGCCATGGCATCGGCCGCGCAGTGGTTTGCGGGGGGCGCCATGGGGCTGGTGGTGGCGTTGTGGTTCGAGCCTTTGAGCGCCCTGGGCCAGGTCACCGCCAAGTCGTGGGCGGCGTGGGTCTACCTGCTGGTGTTTGGCACGCTGGTAGCGCTCAATGCGTACCTGTGGCTGCTGCAGAACACCTCCGCAGCGCTGGCAGGCAGCTATTCGTTTGTGAACCCTGCGGTTGCTTTGCTAGTGGGCGTGGCGCTGGGGGGCGAATTGTTGACGGGCTGGGTGTTTGCCGCGCTGCCGTTGATTGGAGCGGCGCTGGCGTTCATTTTGTACGGGCAAGCGCTGCAGCGGTGGCTGGAAAGGCTCAGTCCGGGATTACAGCGGTTGCTTCAATCTCGATCTTCGCGCGCTCTTCCATGAGCCCCGCCACTTGCACACAGGCCATGGCCGGAAAGTTCTTGCCCAGCACCTCGCGGTAGACCGCGCCCAGCTCCTTCAAGCGGCTGTTGTATTCGTTGCGGTCGGTCACGTACCAGGTCAGCCGCACCAGATGCTCGGGGCCTGCGCCACCGGCTTCCAGAACCGCGCGCACGTTCAGCAGCGTTTGCTTGGTCTGGGCGATGAAGTCGTCACTCTCGAACTGCTGCTGCGCGTTCCAGCCGATCTGGCCGCCAGTAAAGACCATCGTGCCGCGTGCGGCCACGCCGTTGGCGTAGCCCTTGGGGGTGACCCAGCCTTCGGGCTGCAAAAGGGTGTTTTTCATCGTCATGTCGTTGTTTTTGTGGAGGAGGGCGATGGCGAGGTGCCCGCACCCTGGCGCAGCTTGAAGCGCTGCAGCTTGCCGGTTTCGGTGCGGGGCAGTGCGGTCACAAACTCCACCACGCGTGGGTATTTGAACGGGGCGATGGTGGCCTTCACGTGGTCCTGCAGGGTCTTGACCATGGCGGCGTCGCCAGTGTGCCCGGGCTTCAAGACGCAGATGGCCTTGACCACCATGCCGCGCTCCTCGTCGGGTACGCCGATCACGCCGCACTCGGCCACGGCCGGATGGCGCAGCAGGGCGTCTTCCACCTCGGGGCCGCCCACGTTGTACCCGGCGGTGATGATCATGTCGTCGTCGCGCGCTTGGTAGAAGAAGTAGCCGTCGGCGTCTTGCGTGAACGCATCGCCGGGGTAGTTCCAGCCGTCCTTCACGTACTTGGCTTGGCGGGGGTCGTCGAGGTACTTGCAGCCCGTGGGGCCGATCACCGCGAGCTTGCCCACGGTGCCGCGCGGCAGCTCGTTGCCGTTGTCGTCCACCACCTTCGCGGTGTAGCCGGGCACCACCTTGCCGATGGCGCCGCGCCGGCTCTCACCGCCGGGCGAGGAGATGAAGATGTGGAACATCTCGGTGGCGCCAATGCCGTCCGTCATGTCCAGGCCGGTCGCCTCCTTCCACAGCTGGCGTGTGGCGTCCGGCAGGCCTTCGCCCGCGCTCACGCTGGTGCGCAGCTGGGGCAGACCGATCTGCTTGGCAAAAGGCGCCATCTGCCGGTAGAACGTGGGCGCGGTGTAGCAGATGGTCACGCCCGCTTCGCGCATCAGCCGCACCATGGTTTCCGGGGTGTAGGGCTGGTCCGGAAAGTACACGCTGGCCCCGGCCCACATCGGAAACACGAGCAACCCCCCCAGGCCAAACGTGAACGCCAGCGGCGGCGAGCCCGCCACGATGTCGTCGGGCGTGGCGCGCAGCACATGGCGCGGCCAGGCCTCGCAGCCCGCCAGCACATCGCGGTGCGTGTGCACGGCCGCCTTGGGGGCGCCTGTGGTGCCCGAAGTGAACGCCATCAGCGCGATGTCGTCCGCCGCCGTCGGGCAGGGTCGCGCGGTGCCGGGCTTGGCCTGTGCGCGCTGGAGCAGGTCGGCCGCATCGGGCGCGGTGTGAAAGGGCACGATGGTGGTCAGCACCGGGTGCTGGGTTTGTGCCGTTTGCAGCTCCGCCAGCAGGCGGCCATCGCACAGCGCCAGCGTGGGCTGTGCGCGCTCGATGATGCTGCCCAGCTCCACTGCGCGCAGCAGGGGCATGGTGGCCACCGCAATCAGACCGGCGTAGACCGTGCCCAGCCAGGCCAGCGCCATCTCCACCGTGTTGCCACCGCGCAGCAGCACGCGGTTGCCGGGCACCAGGCCATGGTCTTGCGTCAGCACCTCGGCAATGCGCGCGGCCTCGGTGCGCGCGTCGCGGTAGGTGTACGTGCGATGCGGGCCGCGCAGCAAGGGGCGGTCGATGTGGCCAGCGCGCTCCGCCTGGTCGAACAGCGCCTGCACCAGGTTGGCCTGGTTGGCGATCTGTAGCTCCGGCAGGTCGTAGCGCAGCGTGGGCCAGGCCTCGGGTGTCGGCAGGCGGTCGTGCACAAAGTGGTCGGGCTGGGCGGAAGGTTTGAAAGAGGCTTTCATGGCATCACTCCTGCAGAACGGCCTTGCCGATGATGAGTTGTTGCACCTCGGTAGCGCCTTCGTAGATGCGCAGCGAGCGGATGTCGCGGTACAGTGACTCGACCTTGCTGCCTACCTCCACGCCGCGCCCGCCGTGCAGTTGCAGCGCCATGTCGATCACGCGTTGGGCATTTTCGGTGGCGGTCATCTTGGCCATGGCTGCTTCTGCGGTGACGCGGGCCTGGCCGGTGTCGCGCAGCCAGGCCGCGCGGTAGGTGAGCAGCGCGGCGCTGTCTACCAGCGCGGCCATCTCGCCGATCTTGGCCTGCGTGAGCTGGAAGTCCGCCAGCGTCTGACCGAACATGCGGCGCTGGCGCGCGTGGTGCACCGCCTCGGCCAGCGCGCGGCGCGCCATGCCCAGCGCGGCGGCGGCGACCGATGCGCGGAAGATGTCGAGCGTGCGCATGGCCAGCTTGAAGCCGCCGTTTTCTTCACCCAGCAGCGTCGCGGCAGGCACGTTGCAGTTGGTGAACTGCAGCGTCGCCAGCGGGTGCGGCGCCATCACATGGATGTGGCGCGAGGTGTCCAGGCCCGGCGCGTTCGCATCGACGATGAAGGCGCTGATGCCGCGCGTGCCACCGCTGGGGTTGGTCTTGGCGAACACGCAGTAAAAGTCGGCAATGCCGCCGTTGCTGATCCAGGTTTTGGTGCCGTTCAAGCAATAAGTGCCTGTGGTGCTAGTCGAATCTGTGCCGACAGCTATGGTTTGCATAGCGCCCACATCCGAGCCCGCCTCGGGCTCGCTCAGCGCAAACGCCGCAATCAGCTCGCCGCGCGCCACACCTTGCAGGTAGTGCGCCTGCTGCGCGGGGCTGCCCGCCAGCGTGATCGCGCCGCTGCCCAGGCCCTGCATCGCAAACGCAAAGTCGGCCAGCGGCGAGTGGTAGGCCAGCGTTTCGCGCAGCAGCACCAGCGCGCGCGAGTCGAGCGCGGGCAGCGCGCCGCCGTGCGCTGCCGGCACGCAGTAGCGCAGCCAGCCGCCCGCGCCCAGGCGCTTCACCCAGTCGCGGCAGGCGGCGCGGTCGTCGGTTTCATCGACCTCCTGCGCGGCCGCCCAGGGCACCAGGCCCTCGGCCAGTGCGCGGTGGGCGTTGTCAAAAAAGGGCAGGGCCAGGTGCGCCGTGGAGGGTGGGCAAGGGGCGGGGGGCGTGGCGACGTGCATGGGTTCAATCTCCTTGGAACACGGGCTTTTGCTTGGCGGCGAAGGCTTCGTAGGCGCGGCGGAAGTCTTCGGTCTGCATGCAGATGGCCTGGGCCTGGGCCTCGGCCTCGATGGCCTGTTCGATGGTCATGCTCCACTCCTGACTGAGCATGGTCTTGGTCATGCCGTGGGCAAAGGTGGGGCCGTCGGCCAGCGCGCGCGCCGTGGCCTGCACGTTGGCCAGCAGGTCGGCGCTTTCGTACAGGTCGTTGAAGAAGCCCCAGGCCAGGCCTTCGTGTGCGGTCATCGCGCGGCCGGTGAACAGCAGTTCGCTGGCGCGGCCCTGGCCGATCATGCGGGGCAGCAGCGCGCAAGCGCCCATGTCGGCGCCTGCCAAGCCCACGCGGGTGAACAGAAACGCAGTCTTGGTGGCCTCGGTGCCGTAGCGCATGTCGCAGGCCAGCGCCATCATCGCGCCCGCACCGGCGCAGATGCCGTCGATGGCGCCCAGCACCGGCTGCGGGCAGGCGCGCATGGCCTTCACCAGATCACCGGTCATGCGCGTGAACTCCAGCAGCTCGGGCATGGTCATGGTGGTCAGCGGGCCGATGATCTCGTGCACGTCGCCGCCCGAGCAGAAGTTGCCACCCGCGCCTGTGACCACGATGGCCTTCACGTCGGTGGCGAACCGCAGCGCGTAGAAGAAGTCGCGCAGCTCCGAATAGCTCTGGAAGGTGAGCGGGTTCTTGCGGTCCGGCCGGTTCAGCGTGACGGTGCCCACGCCCTCGGCAAAGCTCCATGCGAAGTGCTCGGCCACGTAGCTGGCCTGCGGGTTGAACTGCTCGCGCATGGGGTTGCTCGCCCCGATGTAGTGCTTCATTCGGCTGTCTCCAAAGAGTTGTTTTGTGTGTGTTCTTTGACCTTGCCCAGCAGGCGGTACAAGGTGGCGATGTCGCGCTCGCCCAGCGTGGCGAAGGCCTCGACGATCCATTGCTCGTGCTGGCGGGCCATGGTGTTGAACTGCTCGCGGCCTTGGGGCGTGAGTCGCACCAGGTACGCACGGCGGTCGCCCTCCACGTCCATGCGCTCGACCAGGCCTTCGGCGACGAGCTGGTCGGTGATGCCGGTGATGTTGCCGCTCGTCACCATCATGCGGCGCGAGAGTTCTTTCATCTTCATGCCATCGGGCGCGCGCTCCAGCTGCGCCATCAGGTCAAAGCGTGGCAAGGTGGTGTCGAATTGCGCGCGCAAGTGGCTGCGCACCTGCTTTTCGATGAGCTGGGTGCAGGTGAGCAGGCGCAGCCACAGGCGCAGGGCCTCGGGGTGTTCGCTGGGGGCGGTGCCGTGCAGGCGGGCTTCGAGGTCCATGGTGGTTTACTCGATGGCTGCGGGTTTGCTGGATTCTTGCGCCGGTGCGGCCAGCGCGGCCATCTGCTTTTGCTTGGCAATCTCGCGCAGCATCTGGTCGCGGCCGCTGTGATATTGCACCGGCCAGTCGGTGTGCGCTGCGGCCACGGGGCTCAGTTGCGCGGCGGCATGTAGCGTCCAGGCTGGGTCGGCCAGGTGGGGGCGGGCGATGGCGCACAGGTCCGCGCGCCCGGCCGCGACGATGCTGTTGGCGTGGTCGGCCTCGGTGATCGCGCCCACGGCCATGGTGGCAATGCCCACTTCGTTGCGGATGCGGTCGGCAAACGGCGTCTGGTACATGCGGCCATAGATCGGGCGCGATTCGCGCGTGGTCTGGCCGGAGGAGACGTCGATCAGGTCCACGCCTGCGGCCTTGAACAAGCGCGCGATGGCGATCGCGTCGTCGGCGGTGTTGCCATCTGGGAGCCAGTCGTGTGCCGAGATGCGCACACTCAGCGGCTTGTCGGCCGGCCATACGGCGCGCAGCGCGGTCAACACTTCGAGCGGGTAGCGGCAGCGGTTGTCCAGGCTGCCGCCGTATTCGTCCGTGCGCTGGTTGGTGGCGGGACTCAAAAAGCTGGCCAGCAGGTAGCCGTGCGCGCAGTGCAACTCCAGCCAGTCAAAGCCGCAGGCCACGGCCCGGCGAGCGCTGTCCACAAACGCGGCGGTCACGCGGTCCATGTCGGCGCGGGTCATGGCGGCAGGCGTCTGGTTCTGTGGGCCGTACGCGATGGGGCTGGCGGCCAGCAGGGGCCAGTTGCCGGTCTCCAGCGGCTCGTCCGTGCCTTCCCAGCCCACGCGCGTGGAGCCCTTGGGGCCGCTATGGCCTAGCTGCAGGCCGATCTTGGCCGTGCTGCTGCCGTGCACAAAGTTGACGATGCGCGCGAAGGCGGCTTGCTGCGCATCGTTCCACAGGCCGGGGCAGGCGGGCGTGATGCGGCCCTCGGGCGTGGGGCTGGTCATCTCCACCATCACCAGCGCGGCGCCGCCCAGGGCGCGGGCGCCGAGGTGCACGAGGTGGAAGTCCTGCGGCACGCCCTCGACCGCGCTGTAAGTCGCCATGGGGGAGACAACGATGCGGTTCTTGAGCGAGAGGTCTTTCAGGGTGAAAGGCGTGAGCATGGGCGGAATCGCCGCCTTGCCGCCTGCGAGCCAGGCCTCATAGCCCTCGAGCCAAGCCGCATCGCGCAGCCGCAGGTTTTCGTGGCTGATGCGCTGGCTGCGCGTGAGCAGTGAATACGTGAACTGCTCGATGGGCATGCCGGTGTAGCGCGCCACGTTTTCAAACCACTCGGTGCTGTTGCGCGCAGCGTTCTGGATCTTGAGCACCTCCACACTGCGGCGTGCCTCGTAGTGCTGCAGCACCTCATCGATGGGCAGGCCGGTGGCGAACTCGTTGGCGAGGTCGATGGCGTCTTCGAGCGCCAGTTTGGTGCCGCTGCCGATGGAGAAGTGCGCCGTGTGCGCCGCATCACCCATCAGCACGATGGGCACCTGCTTGCCGCCGATGGCTTCGCGGTGCACCCAGGTGTTGCAGATCACGCGCGGAAAACGGATCCAGTTGGCCGAGCCGCGCAGGTGGGTGGCATTGCTGATGAGCGCGTTACCGTCCAGGTACTTCGCGAAGAGCTTTTCGCAAAATGCAATCGCCTCAGGCTGCTCCATGGCGTCCAGGCCATGGGCCTTCCACACGGCCTCGGGCGTCTCGATGATGAAGGTGGATGTGTCGGCGTCGAACTGGTAGGCGTGCGCCTGGAACCAGCCATGCTCCGTTTGCTCGAAGGCAAACGTAAATGCGTCGAGCTTTTTGTGCGTGCCCAGCCAGACAAAACGGCATTCGCGCAGGTCGATGTCCGGCTGGTAAACGCGGGCGTATCGGGTGCGGATGCGGCTGTTGAGGCCATCGCTGGCTATCACCAGGTCGGCGTTGTACTGGGCGGCGAGCGCCTGGTCGTCGGCCACGTCGATCTCGAACACCAGCTCCACGCCCAGCTCCAGACAACGGTCCTGCAGGATGTTGAGCAACCGCTTGCGCCCGATGCCGCAAAAGCCGTGGCCCGTGGAGCGCACGCTGCGGCCCTTGAAGAACACCTCGATGTCGTCCCAGTGGTTGAACGCATCGCCGATGAGCGCCGCCGTGGGGGCGTCGGCTGCCTGCAGGTTGGCCAGCGTCTGGTCCGACAGCACCACGCCCCAGCCGAAGGTGTCGAACGGCCGGTTGCGCTCGACCACGGTCACGCGGTGCGCGGGGTTCTGCTGCTTCATGAGCAGAGCGAAATAGAGACCGGCGGGCCCGCCGCCAATGCAGAGGATGTTCATGCCAAAATAGTTTAGGCCTAAACAAATTGCTGTCAATGGGGTTCCCCCCTGCTGCTAAAGCGTGCTGCCTCTGTAGGACAGCTTCTAAAAAGCCGGGCGGCGTATTGACGCGTTGCAGCATCACTTCAAGAATCCTGGCATGAAGCACTTGCTGCACACCCTGGAGGGGCGGCTGGCAACCTTGCCAGTGCCCATGGCGGTCCAGCTACCGGCGGGCCAGCAACTGGGCGCGTCCGACCCGGCGGTGACCCTGCGCTTTCGTGACCGCATGGCCCTGGTGGCGCTGGCTACGGGCGAGATCGGCAACGTGGGCGCAGCCATCGTTGAGGGGCGAATAGCGCTCGAAGGCGGCATGCGCGACCTGATGGCCGCCGCCGCGGGCCTGCTCACGCGCGACCCGGCCCGGGACGAGCACCATGGCTGGTGGCCGCGGGTGCTCGCGAGAGCGCGGTCTATGGCAGCGCACACGTTGGTGCATGACGCCCGGCAGGTGCAGTTCCATTACGACCTGTCGGACGACTTCTACGCGCTGTGGCTGGACCCTCGCCGCGTTTATTCGTGTGCCTACTACCGGTCACCCGGCCTGACGCTGGCCCAGGCGCAGGAGGCCAAACTCGACCTCATCTGCCGCAAGCTGCTGCTGGCGCCCGGCGAGCGATTTCTGGACATCGGCGCGGGCTGGGGCGGTCTGCTGTTGTGGGCTGCCGAGCACTATGGCGTGGATGCCACGGGCATCACGCTGTCGCGCAACCAGCACGCGCATGTGCAGCGGCTGATTGACGAGCGCGGCCTTCAAGGCCGCGTGCGCGTACAGCTGGTGGACTACCGCGAGCTGCGGGTGGATCAACCTTTCGACAAGATCGCCTCGGTGGGCATGTTCGAGCACGTGGGCCGTGCGCAGATGGGTCGTTATTTCGACACCGTGGCGCGCTTGCTGCGGCCGGGGGGGCTGGTACTGAACCACGGCATCACGGCCGGGGGGGTGGACAACGCGCAGCTGGGTGCAGGCATGGGCGACTTCATCGAGCAGTACATCTTCCCGGGCGGAGAGCTGCTGCATGTGAGCGCCGTGCAGCACGACATGGCGCTTGCAGGCCTGGAGATGGTGGACACCGAGAATCTGCGCCCCCACTACGCGCGCACGCTGTGGGCGTGGTCCGACGGCCTGGAAGCCCAATTGCCTGCAGCCCGTGAGGTGCTGGCCGCACAAGGCGGTGCCGAGCGGGGTGATAAGGTCCTGCGTGCGTACCGCCTGTACCTGGCGGGCAGCGCCCTGGGGTTTGAACGTGGCTGGATGGCGCTGCACCAGATGCTGGCGATCAAGCCGGACGGCAACACGGCCCGGGGGCCCTTGCCCGGCGCACAATCGAGCTATCCGTTCGCCCGCGACTACATGTATGCGGACCCCGAAACACCTTCCGTGAAGCCTTTCACCATGCTCTACAAGTTCAAATCCCGCGCCACTGCCGACCTGATCATGCTCGAGCCCCAGGGGCGCCAGATCGTGACCATCATCGGCAAGACACCCGGTACCAGCGGCATCGTGACCGCAGCGCAGATCCCGGCCGCCATTGCCGCACTGGAGGCAGCCGTGCTTGCGGACGACACCCAGCCCGAAGCCCAGGAAAACGATGAGGCTGCGACCGAGGAGCGCAATGATGTCGTACGCCTGCACCAGCGCGCAGCGCCGTTCATCGAGATGCTCCGGCGCAGTGCTGCGGCCGATGTGGATGTGGTGTGGGGTGTGTGAGCGGATGACCTGAGCGCATGCACTCGGGGCACGAGGAGGTTCTTGGCACCGTCCCGCAGCGGCCGCGGAGCCTTCTCACAAGCCCGGCCCCCCGGTCGACAACGGATGCGCTGGTGGCCGGGCATCCCGGAGCCATCAATCCACCTTCGCCCCCGACGTTTTCACCACCTGCGCCCACTTCTTGTGCTCGTTGTCGATGTGCTTGGCAAATTCGGCCGGGGTATTGCCGCCAGGGATGGCACCCTGGGCCAGCAGCCGCTCCTTCATGGCGGGTGTGGCCAGTGACTTGGCGACTTCTTGCTGGATGCGGTTGACGATGTCGGCAGGCGTGCCTGCAGGTGCCAGCAGGCCGAACCAGGAACTGGCCTCGTAGCCTTTGAGCGTGGGGCCTCCCGCTTGCTCGACCGTGGGCACATCGGGCAGTGCGCCCGAGCGCTCGGAGCTCGTCACGGCCAGTGCGGTGAGTTTGCCGGCTTTGATCTGCGCCATGGACGAGGGCAGGTTGTCGAACATCACGTCCGCGTTGCCCGCCACCATGTCCATCAGTGCTGGGCCGGAGCCGCGGTAGGGCAGGTGCAGCATGAAGGTGCCGGTCATGCTCTTGAACAGCTCGCCGGCCAGATGGATCGATGTGCCGTTGCCGCTGGAGGCCATGTTCATCTTGCCGGGGTTGGCCTTGGCCACGCGGATGAAATCCTGCACGTTGTGAATGCCCTGGGCCTTGGCCTTGTCGGCGTTCATCACCATCACATTGGGCACGGCCGCCACCATGGTGATGGGCACAAAGTCCTTGATGGGATCGTAGGGCAGCTTGGCGTACAGCGCGCGGTTGATGCCGTGGGTGCCCACGGTGCCCATCAGCAGGGTGTAGCCGTCGCCGGGTGACTTGGCCACGATCTCGGCACCCACGTTGCCACCCGCGCCTGCGCGGTTGTCCACAATGAACTGCTGGCCGAAGGCCTTGGACAGCTCGGGCGCCATGGCGCGGGCCAGGATGTCGGTCGTGCCGCCGGGCGCAAAGGGCACCACGATGCGCACGGGCTTGGTGGGCCATGCCCCCTGGGCGCGCGCCATGGTGGGCAGCAGCGCCGCCGCGCAGGCCAGCGCAACGGCGCTGGCGGCCAGGACCATCACCTGGCGACGACGCGCGCGGAGTGGGTGCGCAGCGGCTGCGGCATCCGATGAGCGGGGTGAGCGAGTGGGGGCGTGGAGGGGAGTGCGTGCCATGGGGATCGGTCCTTGATGTCGGGGAGAAGAGAAAGGTCTGCTGGGGTTCTACGCGCGTTGTCGCAGTGGGGGCAGATGGATAACCCCAATCCTGGTGGCGCAGGACATCTGCGGCGTGCAATCTCGCGCGCACAGTCCGATCAACAGACCACTACACGCCCATGAAAAAAGCCGCAACGCGTCGTGCGACGCGGCGGCTTTGGAGAGGGGGCTGGCAGGGCTGCGTTCAGGCCCCTGCCGGTTGCGGGAGGATCAGTCCGCGTAGGTGCCTGCGGCCTTGATGACGGCGCCCCACTTGTCGATCTCGGCGGCCACAAACTTCTTGTGTTCGGGGCCTTCGATGCGCTTGTCGGTGATGACCACGGCGCCCAGGGCTTCCTGCTTCTTGATGAACTCAGGGTCCTTCAGCGCGACCTTGAGGGCGTCGTTGATCTTCTTTTGTACGTCGGCTGGCGTGCCCTTGGGGGCATACAGGCCATGCCAGATGCTCACATTGAAGTCCTTCAGACCCGATTCGGCCAGGGTGGGCAGGTCCTTGAGCGCAGGGGTCGTAAGGCGCTTGGCGGTGGTCACCGCGTAGGCCTTGACCTTCTTGCCTTCGATCTGGCTGGTGGTGTTGGTGGTCTGGTCGCACAGCAGGTCGATCTGGCCACCGATCAGGTCGGTGATGGCAGGGGCCGTGCCCTTGTAAGGCACATCCGTCATATCGGTGTGCAGCGCAGACTTGAACATCAGGCCGCACAGGTGCGACGCCGCGCCCAGCCCGGCGTTGCCCAGGTTGATTTTGCCCTTGTTCTGCTGGATCCAGGCGGTCAACTCCTTGAAGTTGTTGGCAGGCATGCTGGGGCGAGCGATCAGCGTCATGGGCACTTCGTTGACCATGCCCAGGTATTCAAAGTCGTTCGGTACGCTGAACGACAGCTTGCGGTACAGCGCGGGCATGGTGGACATGCCGATGTGGTTGAGCAGCAGCGTGTAGCCGTCCGGGTTGGCGCGGGCCACGCGGGCGGCACCGATGGAGCTGCCTGCACCGGCGGTGTTGTCCACCACCACGGTGCCCAGCGGCTTGCGCAGCGCTTCGGCCAGGTCGCGGGCCACGCGATCAGTAGGACCGCCAGCCGCAAAGGGCACCACGAGTGTGATCGTCTTGTCCTTGGCGGGGAAGTCCTGCGCGTGGGCGCCAAAGGCGGCCACTGCAGCGGCAGCGACGAGGGCGAGTTTCAGCGTTGTTTTCATGGGTGCTCCTGTAAATGACGGGCCATGATAGCGAGGGGCATTTTCAGGAGCATTGCGGATAGTACGTAGCACACGGTCAGCATGGTCTTTAAGAAAAAGAGCCTTGTAGCGCCCATGATTATTGGTTGTATTGCTATCAATAAAGTAGCTTTACTAGGGTAAACACTGCGACGGGCGCGGTGACCAAACCTGCATTTCTTGCGCTGCCGCAAACCTCGGTGCACCACTGCATCGAATGTTGTGTGCGCACCTCTTTGGGGTGTGTTGCACGCAGGGCCCATCACCGCGCGGACCCGTGCCGCACCGTGGTGGGCCCTGAGAACGTGTTCACGATCCGAGATCGCAAACACGTTCCAAGAGGCTGCTTACTTGTAGCTGCGTGCGTCTTCGATGACCTTGCCATCGTTGGGCAGGGCGCCCGGGGGCAGCATCTGCACCTCGCCGCGCAGCTTGGTCACTTCGCGGATGGCATCGCTGAGCTGGTGGGCCAAGCCTGCGGCAGTCTCGGTGGTCTCGACCTGCAGCACCATCTGGTCGTTGGCCATCTCGCCGCTGACCACCAGGCGTGCGCGCAGCACCTGCGGAAAGCGCCGCGCAATGGCGGCCACCTGGCCGGGGTGCACGAACATGCCGCGCACCTTGGTGGTCTGGTCGGCCCGGCCCATCCAGCCCTTGATGCGGGTGTTGGTGCGGCCGGTGGGGCACTGGCCGGGCAGCACGGCGGACAGGTCGCCGGTGCCAAAGCGGACCAGCGGGTAGTCGGGGTTGAGCGTGGTGATGACCAGCTCGCCCACCTCGCCCTCGGGCACCGGGTCACCGGTGCCGGGGCGCACGATCTCGACGATCACGCCTTCGTCCAGTACCAGGCCCTCGCGCGCCGAGGTTTCGTAGGCGATCAGGCCCAGGTCAGCGGTGGCATAGCACTGGTAGCCCGCGATGCCTCGCTCGGCGAACCAGTCGCGCAGCGACGGCGGAAAGGCCTCGGCCGAGAGCAGCGCCTTGGTCACGGTGGGCAGCGCCACGCCCATCTCGGCCGCTTTCTCGACGATGATCTTGAGGAAACTGGGCGTGCCGATGTAGCCCGCAGGTTGCAGCTCCGCCATAGCCTGCACCTGCTGCTCGGTCTGCCCCGTGCCGCCGGGGAACACGGTGCAGCCCAGCGCGTGCGCGCCGGTTTCCATCATCGAGCCTGCGGGTACGAAGTGGTAGCTGAAGCTGTTGTGGATCAGCTCTCCGCTGCGAAAGCCAGCCGCGTGGATCGCACGCGCCATGCGCCAGTAGTCGCGCCGCGTGCCCTCGGGCTCGTAGATGGTGCCGGGGCTGGCAAACACGCGCGTCATGCCGGGCCCAAAGCCCAGCGCGCTGAAGCCGCCAAACACGTTGCTGGCGCGGCCCGCCTGCTGGCGCTCCAGCAACTCGTACTTGCGCGTGACCGGCAGCTGCGCCAGCGCCGCGCGGCTGGTGACGGTCGATGCGTCCACGCCCGCCAGGATGCTGGCAAAGGCCGGCGACGCCTTCTGGGCATGGGCGATCTGCTGCGGCAGCGCGGCCATCAGGGCCGCTTCGCGCTCTGCGGGGCTGCGGGTTTCCAGGGCGTCATAGAACGTGCTCATGCCTGGGTTTCCTTGTGAGGTTGTTTGAGTGAAATATGCCTTTAGCGCTTTTCCATCAAGCGTAAGCAGCTATGAAATTGAGAGTGATTTCTTTGGAGATCTGAAAAAGAACACGGCCTTGGTCGCCCGCGCTACCCCACCAGCGCACCCGTGGAACTGGCTTTGCCAGGCCACCGGGTGCGTCCCCCTGAGGGGGAAGGCGCGCAGCGCCACAGGGGGCATGTCAGGCCAACCAGCGCTTGCGCCGCTTGTAGCTTTTGACATCCTTGAAGCTCTTGCGCTCGCCGCCGCCCACGCCCAGGTAGAACTCCTTGACGTCCTCGTTGTTGGCCAGGTCGCTGGCAGCGCCGTCCATCACCACGCGGCCGCTTTCCATGATGTAGCCGTAGTCCGAATACTTCAGGGCCATGTTGGTGTTCTGCTCGGCCAGCAAGAAGGTCACCTTCTCCTTGGTGTTCAGGTCCTTCACGATGTTGAACACTTCTTCCACGATCTGTGGCGCCAGGCCCATGGAGGGTTCGTCCAGCAGCACCATGCTCGGGTTGGCCATGAGTGCGCGGCCGATGGCGCACATCTGCTGCTCGCCGCCCGATGTGTAGGCCGCCTGTGAGGTGCGGCGGGTCTTGAGGCGTGGAAAGTAGTTGTAGACCTTCTCCAGGTTGGCCGCGATCTCGGCCTTGCTGGTGCGGGTGTAGCTGCCCGTCATCAGGTTCTCTTCGATGGTCAGGTGGGCAAAGCAGTGCCGCCCCTCCATCACCTGCACCACACCGCGCTGCACCAAGTCGGCGGGCGAGAGGTTTTCGATGCGTTCGCCGCGCAGCTCGATGCTGCCCTTGGTCACCTCGCCCCGCTCGCCCTGCAGCAGGTTGGAGATAGCGCGCAAGGTTGTCGTCTTGCCCGCCCCGTTCCCCCCCAGGATGGCCACGATAGAGCCCTCGCGCACCTGCAGCGAGACGCCCTTGAGCACGAGGATCACGTGGTTGTAGATGACTTCGATGCCGTTGACGTTGAGAACGATGTTGCTGTTGGAGTCCATGGTCTTGCCTTCCTGTACCAATCCAAAAGGCTGTGGGTCAACCCTTTGGATTGGCGGCTGCTCCCGAGAGCGCAACCGCGAATCACTGGCCGTTGAAACGGTCGCAGCCTGAAATACCAGTGCCACCGTGCAAGGGCCGCCCCGCCGCACCGGTGGCGTCCCCCTTCCCGCAGCGCGAAGCGCTAAGAGAGAAGGGGGAAGCGGCGCAGCCGCTCAGGGGGATGAGCTCAAGACTGGCAGTCCGCTGCTTCGCGGCGTGTCATCTTCTTGTCGGCCAGGTACTTGTCCGCACCCGCCTTGATCATGGGCTTCAGGATCTGCTCATCGGCCTGGTACCAGTCCGACGAGAAGTTCCACTTGCCGCCGTCCCAGGTGTGCACGCGCGCCCAGGTGGAGCCCATGTGGTCGGCGCAGCTGGTGGACAGCGGACGCATCACGCCGCCAAAGCCCAGCGCGTCCAGCTTCTTCTGGTCCAGGGCCAGGTTTTCCATGCCCCAGCGCACTTGTTCGCCGGTCATGACCTTGCCCTTGCCAAAGCGCTCCTGTGCGCGGCGCACCGACTCGACGGCCAGCATCTGGATGATCACGCCGCGCGTGTACAGCACCGAGCCCACTTCGTCCTTGGGACCCGTGCCCTGGCCCTTGTCGTGCACGTTCTTCAGGATGTCCTGGATCACCTTGGGCTGCTGGCCCGAGGTGTTCAGCGCCAGCGCGTTGTAGCCCTTGGCGCCTTCGCCCACGTCACGCACATCGGGTTCGGCACCTGCCCACCACACGCCGTACATTTTGTCGCGGGGGTAGCCAGTGGCCTGGGCTTCCTTCAGGGCGGTGGAGTTCATCACGCCCCAGCCCCACAGCAGCACGTAGTCGGGACGGCTCTGGCGCACTTGCAGCCAGGTGGCCTTTTGTTCCACGCCAGGTGCGGTCACGGGCAGCATCTGCAGCTCAAAGCCGTGCATCTTGGCGCGCTCCTGCAGCAGCGGGATAGGCTCCTTGCCGAACGGGCTGTCGTGGTACACCAGCGCGATCTTCTTGCCCTTGAGCTTGTCCAGGCCGCCATTGGCCTTGCCGATGTGCTGGATCAGGATGTCGGCACCGGTCCAGTAGCTGCCCATGAAGGGGAAGTTCCACTTGAACGCCTGGCCGTCCTGCGCCACCGACAGGCCATAGCCCAGCGTCATCAGCGGGATCTTGTCCACGGGGGCCTTTTCGGTCAGCGCAAAGGTGATGCCGGTGGCCTGGGGGTCGAACAACGAGACGCCGGGGCGGCTCTTCAGGCGTTCATAGCATTCCACGCCCCGGTCGGTGGCATAGCCCGTTTCGCATTCTTCAAAAGTCAGCTTCACACCATTGATGCCGCCGTCGCGGGCGTTGATCATCTTGATGTAGTCCTGCTTGCCGTTGGCCCATGGCACACCGTTGGGTGCGTACGGACCCGTGCGGTACGACAGCAGCGGGAAGAACTGCTCCTTGGCTTGCGCGAAGGCGCTCGTCGCGACGGACGAGGCACCGGCAGCAACCACCGCAGCGGCGATCACGATTTTCGAAAGCTTCATGGATGTCTCCTTTGAATGAATGTGTTGAAGCACGGGGAAAACAGGACGGATGGACAGTTAACGCGGCAATGCGGCAGGGGCGAATCGGGAATTGCGAGTAAGGGGTTTCCTGCAATACCGCCCGGTCAATGGGGGAAGGGCCACAGGCGCAGCTTCTGCTTGGCGGTGGACCACAGCTTGGCCAGGCCATGGGGTTCCACGATCAGGAACCACACGATCAGCGCACCGAAGATCATCAGTTCGGCATGCGACACGCCCGCCGTGGACACCTCGATGCCAAAGAGTCCCATGAAGGCGGGCAGGAACTGGTTGAGCACGATGGGCAGCACCACGATGAAGGCCGCGCCAAAGAAGCCGCCCATGATCGAGCCCAGCCCGCCGATGATCACCATGAACAGCAGGCGGAACGAAATCTCCACCGAGAAGGCTGCTGGTTCCCAAGCGCCCAGGTGCACAAAGGCCCACAGCGCACCGGCCATGCCCACGATGAAGGAGCTGACGGCAAACGCGCTGAGCTTGGCGTACATGGGGCGGATGCCGATCACGGCCGCGGCCACGTCCATATCGCGGATGGCCATCCACTCGCGGCCAATCGCGCCGCGCACCAGGTTCTTGGCCAGCAGGGCCACGATGACCAGCAACGCCAGGCAGAACAGGTACTTGCTGGTGGCGCTTTCGATGGGCATGCCCAGCACCTGCAGGTTGTTGACCGACACCGAGCCCGAATCGGAGTTGTTGGTGAACCACTTGATGCGCAGGAACATCCAGTCGCTGAAGAACTGTGCGGCCAGCGTAGCCACAGCCAGGTACAGCCCCTTGACGCGCAGGCTGGGCAGCCCGAACAGGATGCCGAAGAACGTGGCGCACAGCCCGCCCAGGATCAAGGCAGGAATCAGCGGCATGCCCGGAAAGCGCACGAAGAAGTTGTAGGCCCCGTAGGCGCCCACGGCCATGAACGCGCCGGAGCCCAGCGAGATCTGCCCACAGTAGCCCACCAGGATGTTCACTCCCAGGGCTGCCAGCGCCATGATGACGAAGGGGATCAGGATGGCGCGGAAGATGTAGTCGCTGGCCAGCATGGGGACAGCGATGAAGGCAATGGCCAGGATGATCCCGATGGCCAGGCGGTCCTGTGCGATCGGGAAGATCTGCTGGTCAGCGCGGTAGCTCGTCTTGAACTGGCCGTTTTCGCGGTAGAGCATGGAAGTCTCCTGTTGTTCTTATGGGTTACACGCGATCGATAATCTTCTCGCCGAACAACCCCTGAGGGCGGAACAGCAAGAACACCAGCGCCAGCACATACGCAAACCAGATCTCGATGCCCCCGCCCACGAACGGGCCCAGGTACACCTCGGAGAGCTTCTCGCCCACGCCGATGATCAGCCCGCCGATGATGGCGCCGGGCACCGAGGTGAGGCCGCCCAGAATCACCACGGGCAGGGCGCGCAGCGCCACGGTGGTCAGCGAGAACTGCACGCCCAGCTTGCTGCCCCAGATCATCCCGGCCACCAGGGCCACGACGCCCGCCACGCACCACACGATCACCCAGATGCGGTTGAGCGGGATGCCAATGGATTGGGCCGCCTGGTGGTCGTCGGCCACGGCGCGCAGGGCGCGGCCGGTGGAGGTCTTCTGGAAGAACACCGACAGTAGGGCCACCAGTGCGGCGGCGATGGCGGCGGCGATCACGTCTTCCTTGTTGATCAGGATGCCGCCCTGGAACATGGACTCCAGCGCGAAGATGGGCTCCTTGGGCATGCCCACGTCGATCTTGTAGATATCGCTGCCAAACAGCGTCTGGCCCAGGCCTTCCATGAAGTAGGTGATGCCCAGCGTGGCCATGAGCAGCGTGGCGCCTTCCTGGTTCACGAGGTGGCGCAGCACCAGCTTTTCAATCAGCCAGGCCACCACAAACATGATGGCGCCCGCGATCACAAAGGCCGCCAGGTTGGCCACGATGGGGCTGCTGATGCCCGTCCACTTGGGGATCCACTCGGCAAAACGGGCCATGGCCAGCGCTGCGAACAGCACCATCGCGCCCTGCGCAAAGTTGAACACGCCCGAGGCCTTGTAGATCAGCACAAAGCCCAGTGCCACCAGTGAATACAGCATGCCGGCCATGAGGCCGCCGATCAGTGTTTCGAGAAAGAATGCCATGTTGTCGTCTCCTGATCAGTGCGAGGTGCCGAGGTAGGCACTGATCACGTCTTCGTTGCTGCGCACTTCGTCGGGGCTGCCGTCGCCGATCTTCTTGCCGTAGTCCAGCACCACCACCCGGTCGCTGATGTCCATCACCACGCCCATGTCGTGCTCGATGAGCACGATGGTCGTGCCGAACTCGTCGTTCACGTCCAGGATGAAGCGGCACATGTCCTGCTTCTCTTCCACGTTCATGCCGGCCATGGGTTCATCGAGCAGCAGCACCTGCGGCTCCATGGCCAGGGCCCGGCCCAGGTCCACGCGCTTTTGCAGGCCGTAGGGCAGCTGGCCCACGGGGGTCTTGCGGTAGGCCTGGATTTCGAGGAAGTCGATGATGTGTTCGACGTATTCGCGGTGGCGGATCTCCTCGCGCTCGGCCGGGCCGATGCGCAGCGCCTGCATCAGCAGGTTGCTTTTGATCTTGAGGTTGCGGCCGGTCATGATGTTGTCGATCACGCTCATGCCCTTGAACAGCGCCAGGTTCTGGAACGTGCGGGCCACACCCATCTCGGCCACTTGGCGCGAGTTCATGTGGTCAAACGTCTTGCCTCGGAAGGTGATGGAGCCTTCGGACGGCGTGTACACGCCGTTGATGCAGTTGAGCATGGAGCTTTTGCCCGCACCGTTGGGGCCGATGATGGCGCGGATCTCGTGCTCTTTCACGTTGAACGAGATGTCGGTGAGCGCCTTCACGCCGCCGAACCGCAGGCTGATGTTCTTGACGTCGAGGATGACGTCGCCGATCTTCTTGGTGGTCATGGTGGGGGGCTTCTCCAGCGGGTAGAGCGCGGGCTTCATGCGGCACTCTTCACAGGCGCAAAGGTCTTGGTGTCCGACAGCTTGAGCGTGGCGCTCACGCTGCCCGTGCGGCCGTCTTCAAACTTCACCTGCGTCTCGATGTACTGCTCGGTGCGGCCTGCATACAGTGCATCCACCAGCACGCCGTACTTGTCGGCAATGAAGCCGCGGCGGACCTTGTTGGTGCGGGTGAGTTCGCCGTCATCGGCATCCAGCTCCTTGTGCAGCACCAGGAAGCGGCTGACTTGGCTGCCCGCGAGCATGGCGTCGGTGGCCAGGTCGGCGTTGACCTTTTCGATGCACTCGCGGATCAGCTCATACACCTCGGGCTTTTGGGCCAGGTCGGTGTAGCCAGCGTAGGGCAGGTTGCGGCGCTCGGCCCAGTTGCCCACGGCGTCGAAGTCGATGTTGACCATCACGCAGACCTTCTCGCGCTTGTCGCCCAGGGCCACGACTTCCTTGATGTGCGGGAAGAATTTGAGCTTGTTTTCCACGTACTTGGGCGCAAACATGGCGCCGTCGTTGGCGCCGCCCAGGATGCGGCCCACGTCCTTGACGCGGTCGATGATCTTGAGGTGGCCGTGCGCATCCAGAAAGCCCGCGTCGCTGGTGTGGTACCAGCCATCCGCCGTCAGCACCTCGGCCGTGGCGGCGGGGTTCTTGTAGTACTCCTTGAGCAACCCGGCCGACTTGACCAGGATCTCGCCGTTGTCGGCGACCTTGATCTCGACGCCACGAATCGGCACGCCCACGGTGTCGGCGCGCGCCTGGTTGTCGGGCTGCAGGCACACGAACACGGCGGTTTCGGTGGAGCCGTACAGTTGCTTGAGGTTGATGCCGATGGAGCGGTAGAAGGTGAACAGGTCGGGGCCGATGGCCTCGCCCGCCGTGTAGGCCACCCGCACGCGGCTGAACCCCAGGTTGTTGCGCAGGGGGCCGTACACCAGCAGGTTGCCCAGCGCGTACTTGATGCGGTCCAGGGTGCCCACAGGCTCGCCGTCCATCAGGGCCGGGCCCACGCGCTTGGCAACGGCCATGCAGGCCTCGAACATCTTGCGCTTCAAGGCGCCAGCGTCTTCCATGCGGATCATCACGCTGGTGAGCAGACCTTCAAAAATGCGGGGGGGCGCAAAGTAGTAGGTGGGCCCTACTTCTTTCAGGTCGATGGTCACGGTGCTGGCTGACTCGGGGCAGTTGACTACGTAGCCGCAGGCCAGCCACTGCGCGTAGCTGAAGATGTTCTGGCCGATCCAGGCGGGTGGCAGGTAGGCCAGCACTTCTTCGCCGCTGGTGAGCTTGTCAAATTCGGCGCCCGCGCTGGCGCGGTCCAGCAGCGTGCTGTGGGTGTGCACCACGCCCTTGGGGTTGCCCGTGGTGCCCGAGGTGAAGAACATCGCGGCCACATCGCCGGGCTGGGCTTTGGCCACCTCGGCCTTGAACCAGCCGGGGTTTTGGGCTGCAAAGGCCTTGCCGGACTCGATCAGGGCGTCCAGCGAGGCGAGGCCGGGCTCTGCGTAATTGCGCAGGCCGCGCGGGTCGTCAAAGTAGATGTTGGAGATCTGCGGGCATTGCTCGCGGATTTCGAGCAGCTTATCCACCTGCTCCTGGTCTTCCACCAGGCAAAAGCGCACTTCGGCGTTGTTCAGCGGGAAGATGCATTCGGCTGCCACCGCGTCCTGGTACAGCGGCACGGGGATGGCGCCCAGCGACTGCGCGGCCAGCATGGTGGCGTACAGGCGGGGGCGGTTGGCGCCCACCACCACCATGTGTTCGTGGCGCTTCAGGCCTGCGAGGTGCAGGCCGGCGGCCACCTGTTCCACCAGGCGCACCAGGTCGGCCCAGCTGTGGGTTTGCCAGATGCCATATTCTTTTTCGCGCAGGGCCGGGGCGTCGGGGCGCTCGGCGGCGTGCTTGAGCAGCAGTTGCGGGAACGTGGTCAACATTGCTGGTTCCTGAAAGTGAGAAGGTGTCAGCCCGGTGACTGCCGGGTGCGCAAGCTTGTGTTTGCGCGATGGGGGAATGCTAGGACCCACTTTGACGCCATCTTGTCTTGCCGACGACAATTTAGGGGTAACTCCCGGGTGGGTAAAACCCTGCCCATGGGCGGGCGGTATCCTCCGGGGCATGTACGCCCCGTTCTTCGGCCTTCAGCACCCGCCGTTCTCCATCGCCCCAGACCCCCGCTACCTGTTCATGAGCGAGCGGCACCGCGAGGCGCTGGCGCACCTGCTGTACGGGCTGGATGCGGGCGGCGGTTTTGTGCTGCTGACGGGTGAGGTGGGGGCGGGCAAGACCACGGTGTGCCGCTGCTTTCTGGAGCAGATCCCGCCGCACTGCAACGTGGCCTACATCTTCAACCCCAAGCTCACGGTGGGCGAGCTGCTGCGCTCTATTTGCGACGAGTTTGGCGTGCCGCACCAGCCCTCGGTGGCCGGGGTGGAAACGGTCAAGGATTACATCGACCCGCTCAATGCCTCGCTGCTCGCTGCGCATGGCGCCGGGCGCAACACCGTGCTGATCATCGACGAGGCGCAGAACCTGTCGGCCGACGTGCTGGAGCAGTTACGCCTCTTGACCAACCTGGAAACCAGCGAGCGCAAGCTGCTGCAGATCATCCTCATCGGCCAGCCCGAGCTGCGCACCATGGTCGCCAGCCCTGCGCTGGAGCAACTGGCCCAGCGCGTGATAGCGCGCTTTCACCTCGATGCGCTGAGCGCGCAGGAAACCCAGCAGTACATCGCCCACCGCCTGGCCGTGGCGGGTCTGCAAGGGCCGCAGCCCTTCAGCCGCAGCGCCCTGCGGCGGGTGCATGCGCTGTCGCGCGGCATCCCCCGGCGCATCAACCTGCTGTGCGACCGGGCGCTGCTGGGCGCCTACGCGGCCGGGGTGCGCGAGGTCAGCGCCCGCATCGTCCAGCGTGCGGCGGCTGAGGTGTTTGATGCGCCCGCGTCGGCCGCTGCGGCGCGCAGCGCGCGGGGCCAGTGGCCCCGCTGGGCGGTGGCCAGCCTGGGCGTGGCGGCGGGTGCCGCCCTGGTGGCGGGCGGCTGGGCATTGGGGACCTGGCCGCAATGGTCTCGGCAGGGCGTCGTGTCATCCGCCGCGCCTGCGGGCGCCATGGCCAGCAAAACATCTGCCAGCGCGCCATCATCCACCGCCCCACCCAGCAGTGTTGCCAGCACGGCAGCGGTTACAACGCCCACGGCGCCAACGGCAGGGGCTTCGGCCCCGCGCGGTGCGGCGCCGGTGGCCATGTCGGACCTGCAGCAGTTTGTGGCCGCACTGCCCGCCAGCGACAACGCGGCCTGGCAGACGCTGGCCTCGGCCTGGGGGGGCAGCGTGGCCGAAGGTGCCGATGCCTGCGCCGCCTTGCCGCGCGACGGCCTGCGTTGCTACCGCAACCGCCGCGCGGGCCTGAACCTGGTGCGGCAGATCGACCGCCCAGTGCTGGTCACGCTGTTCCCGTCCGAAGAGGGCGATGTGGCGGTGTCGGCCGTGCTACGCCGTCTGGACGGCGACATGGCCACGCTCGAAGGCGCGGGCCGTACGGTGCGTGTGCCGGTGGCCGAGCTGGCGCAAGTGTGGCGTGGCGACATGGCCACGCTGTGGCGCACGCCGCCCGACATGCCCGACAAGGGCGACCTGGCGGAGACCGCTGCCGGCGCCGCCTGGCTGGACCAGCAGCTGGCCACGGCTGCGGCCGGTGGCTCGCGCGCTGGCGCAACGGCAGTCGGCCGTGCGATTACGCCGGCCCAGCGCCAGACACGCATCCAGCGCTTCCAGCTGGCCCAGGGGGTGACCCCGGACGGCCGTGCGGGGCCCTTGACCCTCATGCTGCTCAACCGTGTCAACGGCGTGAGCGAACCGCGCTTGCGCACCGGAGGCTGAACCCAGTGTCTTACATCCTCGACGCGCTGCGGCGCGCAGAAGCCGAACGGGGCCGTGGCGCCGTGCCCGGCATCCATACCCAGGCGGTGCCCGTGCCGGGTGCCGTGCCGGTGGCCGGGCGGTCGGCCATCAGCCCGGTGCTGGTGGCTGTGGCGGTGGTTGCTGTGGCCGCCGCGGCGGCCGGCGGCACCTGGTGGGTCTTGCAGCGGCCTGTACCGGCGGGCGCCGTCGTAGTGGCTGCAGCGCCTGCTACTTCTGCGGCCGTGGCTCCGTCCATGCCGGCGGTAGCGTCCACGGCGCCACCCGCTGCCGTGGCCTCCCTGGAACCGGCCCCTGCCGTGGCGCCAGCGGTAACGCCCCCTCCGGCAACCGCGCCGCGCGCGGCGGCACCGCAGCGGGAGCGGCCTGCGCCCGCGCCCAGCCCCTCCGTGGTGCCGCACTCCCCTGCGGCCGACCCCGAGCGGCCGCGCTCTGCAGCGCCCGCCCCGCGCGAGCGCACGCCCGCCGCTCCCCCCCCGCGTGCCGCAGACGTAGCAGCGGCCAATTCCGCTCCTGCCGCAGCCCCGGTCGCCACGGGCACCGTGTTTGCGCAGGCCGATCTGCCCGAAGCCGTGCGGGCGCAGCTGCCGTCACTCAAGATTTCTGGGGTCACCTATTCCAGCAACCCGGTGTACCGGATGGCCATCGTCAACGGCCAGGTGCTGCACGAGGGCGACCCGGCCGGGCCGGGCCTGCTGCTGGAGAAGATCGAGCCCGGCCGCACCATCTGGTCGTTCAAGGGCTACCGGTACGGGCTGGCGTCGCAATAGCAGTATTTGGGCGAAATCGGCCGGTAGCGTTAGTGCAATATGCGCTGATAGCTATCTGATTTATAGCAATTGAATGGGCGGCCCCGCCGCAGCGCGCCCCTGTCATCAGCGTGCCAGCGGCGGGCCCTTCGGGCTATCGCAAGAACCGCCCATCGCGCCCCACCAGCGTGAGTTCGACAAAGCGCGAGGCGTTGCGGTCGGGCGTGCTGGCGCTGATCTCGAACCCGCCCAGGTCCCACTTTTTCAGGTTCCAGGTGGCGTCGATGAAGGCTGCGCGGGTGGGGTTGCGGCCTGCGCGCTGCAAAGCCTCGGCAAACACGCGGGCGTTGATGTAGCCCTCCAGCGCCAGATGCGAAGGCTCGGCCGTGGCGCCCGAGGCCTTCCAGGCGGCCTGGAACTCGCGCACCACGGGCATCACCACGTTGGAGGGCAGGGGCACCACCTGCGAGATCGCCATGCCCGTGGCGTCCGCGCCCAGGGCCTTGACGGTGGCCGGGGTGCCCATGACCGACAGCGCGTACAGCGTCACGCCCCGCTTGAGCGCGCGGAACGCCTTCACAAACTCCAGCGTGGGTTTGCCCGCCAGGCCAATCACGATGGCCTCCAGGTTGCCGCCGGCCAGCTTGGCTGCGGCGCTGCCCGCGTCCGAGGCATTGTTCTCCACGGTCACCGCGACGGCCTCGGGCAGCTTGAGCCGGTCCATGGACTGCTTGGCCGCGTTGAACACCTCTTTGCCGAACGAGTTGTTCTGGTAGACGATGCCAATGCGCTGGATGCCGATGGTGGACAGGTGCTGCACCAGCTTCTCGGCCTCGTCGGCATAGCTGGCGCGGATGTTGAACACGTTGCGGGCGTTCTTGGTGCGGCTGAGCTGCGCGCCGGTGAAGGGCGCAAAAAACGGGATGCCGCTCTCGATCACCTTGGGCAGCATGGCGTCGATCATGGGCGTGCCCATGCAGTTGAACAGCGCAAAGTACCCAGGGTCGGCCAGAAACTGCTCCACGTTGGCCAGCGCCTTGGGCACGTCGTAGGTGTCGTCCTGGGTGACGAGTTCGATGGCCTTGCCGTGCACGCCGCCGCGCGCATTGATGCCCGCAAACGCGGCCTTGGCGCCCTGGTGCATGGCCGAGCCCAGATCGCCCAGCGGGCCGGTGAGGGCGGTGGACTGTGCGATCTTGATGGCGCCCTCCTGCGCGCGGGCTGCGCCGCTCCAGCCCAGCCCGGGCAGGCCCACGGCCGCTGCGGTGGCGGCTGCAGCGGCCAGCACTTGGCGGCGGGCCAGGGGGCGCAGTGCGGTGGGCGCGGGGTGGTGGGGGCGTGCGGTGGTGGAAGATGGTTGGGTCATGGTGCTTGTCTCCTCGGGGCGCCCTCCCTGTATGGCGGGGGCGCGAGGCGACATCATCCCGTCACGATTGGCATTTTTTTGTCGGTCTGACGACAATTGGGGTCGTGGTATTCCCGCATGCCCAGGCGGCCGCGGGGCCCCTTTTTCGTGAGAACCTTTGTGCCATGGACCCACGCACCCACCAGGACTTGTCGCTGCACCAGCGGCGCCGTTCGCCCACACCGCAGGAGCTGGAAGGCATTCCCTGGCTCCCCCTGCTGCTGCCCGCTGAACGGGAGCGTGCGGTGGCCTCGCTGCTGGTGGGTGACGCCAAGCCGGGCGACTATGTGTGCCGTGTGGGACGCCCGGTGACCTATTGGTTTGGGGTGGTGGAGGGTCTGCTCAAGATGAGCACCGACAACGCCCAGGGGCAGACCATGACCTATGCGGGCCTGCCGCCTGGCGGCTGGTTTGGCGAGGGCACGACCATCAAGCGCGAACCCTATCGCTACAACATCCAGGCCCTGCGCAAGAGCGTGGTGGCGGGGCTGCCCATCGACAGCTTTCACTGGCTGCTGGACCACTCCATCGGCTTCAACCGCTTCGTGATGAACCAGCTCAACGAGCGCCTGGGTCAGTTCATCGCAGCGCGCGAAATCGACCGCCTGAACAACCCCGATGTGCGGGTGGCGCGCAGCCTGGCATCGCTGTTCAACCCGGTGCTGTACCCGGGCGTGGGCGAGGTGCTGCGCATCACGCAACAAGAGCTGGCCTATCTGGTGGGGCTGTCACGCCAGCGGGTGAACGAGGCGCTGTCTGCGCTGGAGGCGCAAGGCGCCATTCGTGTGGAGTACGGCGGCCTGCGCGTGCTGGACTTGGCTGCGCTGCGGTCCAGCGTGACCGCCCCCTGAGGCGCTCTGCGCTTTCCCTCTGGGAGCGTACGCCCGTGGGAAAGTCTCGTCAGCTGCGCGGCAGTGCAGGAGCGCGTGACGGGGCAGAGGCCAGTGGGCGTGGGGCTGTGGTGCGTGTGGGCGCCGGCACCGCCGCCGGTGCTGCGGCGGGGCTGGCGGTACCCCAGCTGTCTTCGCCGCCGCCATCGTTGCGCGTGAGGCGGAAGGTGCCCACCATCTGCGTGAGGCGCCCCGCCTGGTCCTTGAGGCTGTCGGCGGCGGCCGCGCCTTCTTCCACCAGCGCGGCGTTCTGCTGGGTCATTTCTTCCAGCGCGCCCACGGACTGGCTCACATGGCCGATGCGCTGGCTTTGCTCCTGCGTGGCGGCCGTGATCTCGCCCATGATGTCGGACACGCGGCGCACCGACTGCACCAGTTCTTCAATGGTCTTGCCCGCGTGGTTGACGAGCGTGCTGCCTTCTTGCACCTGGTCCACGCTGGTGCCGATCAGGGCCTTGATCTCGCGCGCAGCCTGGGCCGAACGGCCCGCCAGGTTGCGCACCTCGCCCGCCACCACGGCAAAGCCCCGGCCCTGCTCGCCGGCACGGGCGGCCTCAACGGCGGCGTTCAGCGCGAGGATGTTGGTCTGGAACGCGATGCCATCGATCACGCTGATGATGTCGGCGATCTTGCGTGAGCTGGCGCTGATGGTGTCCATGGTGCGCACCACCTGGCCCACCACTTCGCCGCCGCGTGTGGCCGCATCGGACGCGGTGGACGCGAGTTGGTTGGCCTGGCGGGCCGAGTCGGCGCTTTGCGACACCGTGCCGGTCAGGTCCACCAGCGAGGTGGCAGCGCTTTGCAGGTTGTGCGAGGTCTGCTCCGTGCGCTGGCTCAGGTCCAGGTTGCCCGAGGCCACCTCCGAGCTGGCCACCAGGATGGAGTCGGCAGTCTGGCCGATCTCGCCCACCAGGGTGCGCAGACGCTCCTGCATGGCCGCAATGGCTTCGAGCAGGCGCCCGGTTTCGTCGTGGATGCGCACCTCCACCTGCGAGGTGAGGTCGCCGCGCGCAATGCGCTCGGCCACCACCACCGCACGGCCGATGGGGGCAGTGATGCTGGCCGTGATGCGCCAGGCGATCAGTGCGCCCAGCCCGATGGCCAGCAGCACCAGCAGCCCGCCCACCACACGGGCGCTGCTCTGGGTTTGCTCTGCAGAAGCCGTGGCTTCGGCATTCAGGGTGTTTTGCAGTTCGATCAACTCGCGCAGCTTGGCACGCCAGGCGGTTTCGGCGGGGGCCACGCGCGTCATGAGCGCCAGCGTGGCGCTCACGGTGTCGCCGTCGTCTGCCGCCTTGATGGCGTTGTCGAGCTCGGGGCGCGTCTTGCCGCCCAGGGCCTGCACCTCGCCCAGCAGCTTGAGCTCTGCGGGGGTGGCGGTGGCTGGGGTGAGCAACTGGGTCAAAGCGGCTTCCTGCGTGGCGTACTCCTTGAGCGTCTTGCCCACGGCCACGATCTGCTCGCGCGCCTGCTTGGGGTCGATGTCGTTGAGCATGGCGGCGGAGCGGCTCTGGATGCCGATGGCGCTCACGCCCTCCAGCATGCCGTTGACCAGTTTGGCCTTGTTGGCACCCACGTCGGTGATCTGAATCATCTGATCGTGCACCTTGCCCGCGGACAGTTGGCCCACCGCCGCCACAGCCACCAGGAGCACCAGCATGCAGCCGAATCCCAGGCCGAGCCGGCTGGAGATCGAGAGGGATTTGAGGGTGGAAGCAGCCGACATGGGGGTCCTTGGGTCTCGAAAAGGATCAAAGCGTGATCAAACGGTGGGCTTTTGCGCCAAGCAATAAGGGTGCCCACCGGCCGCTGTGCGCCCATTGGGCGGGCGCTGGGGTCGGTGCAGTGTAGGTAATAACAACCAAATGTGTCATGAGCGTTGCGGATGGCCCCATGCCCGATCTGCATGGCCGCCGTTGTTACAAATGCGGCCATGCACGAGCCGGGTGCGCTGGAGGCAAAGTGCAACAGAAGGTCGCGCTGAAATCATGATGAAAAACACTGGTAGTGCCATCGAAATATGGCTTTGTTGCTATCAAAAACAAAGTAAATGCAAGGCTTGGGGTTTGCCCTTGCCCCCGCCGTGGGCGCAATCGATCAGGTATAAACCTGTAACACTTGCGAGGCCTTTCATGCATCCGTTTTTTCCCTCCTCCACGCTGCGCGCGGCCGCCGCCTCTGCGGCGGCCCTGGCCGTGCTGGCCGGCTGTGCGGCGCCTCGGCCCGATACCGGGTTGCGCGAAACCCTGGTGGCGGTGACGGCCTCGCAGGAGCTCATCACCTTCCAGGCTGTGCAGCCCGAGCGCATCCTGGAGCGGCGCCCGGTGACGGGCCTGGCGCCCGGCGAACGGCTGGTGGGCATCGACTTCCGCGTGGCCAAGGGCGTGCTCTATGCGCTGTCGCAAGCGGGCCGCCTGTACACGCTCGACATCCCCACGGGCGCGCTGCGCCCGGTGGGCCTCGCGCCCGCTGCGCTGGCGCTGCAGGGCACCGTGTTCGGCTTTGATTTCAACCCAGCGGCCGACCGCATCCGGGTGGTGTCCAACACCGGCCAGAACTTGCGCCTGCACCCCGACACCGGGGCTGCCGTCGATGGCGACGCTGCCGTGGAGGGCGTGCAGCCCGACCCCAGCCTGCGCTACGCCTGGGGCGACGTGAACGCCCGCCGCAAGCCCGACATTGCCGGTGCTGCCTACACCTACAACCCCAACGACAGCAAGATCACCACCAACTACGCCATCGATCGCGCCCTGGGCGTGCTGGTGATGCAGGGCTCGCGCGAAGGCACGGTGCCCGTGGTGTCGCCCAATGCCGGGCAGCTGCGCACCGTAGGCCCGCTGGGGCTGGGGCCGCTCACGGATGTGAGCTTTGACATTGCCGACGTGGGCAACACCGCCCTCATTGCCGTGCGCACCGCCGCCGATACCCAGACCCGGCTGCACCAGGTGGACTTGGCCACGGGCGCCACCCGCCCCCTGGGCCTGGTGGGCGACGGCGCCCCACTGGTGGGCCTGGCGATCGAACCATGAGCCAGAGCGGTATGCCCAGGCTGCCGGTGCGTGCGGGGCGCAGGACCTGGTGCGCGGCGCTGCTGGCCACGTTGGCCGCTGGCGCCGGTGCGGGCACGGTGCAGGTCGATGTGTCTGACGCCGCGGGCAAGCCGCTGGCCGATGCCGTGGTGTTTCTGGACTCTGCCGAGGCGCGCAAGCAGGTCAAGCCGCTGTCTGGTGCGGAGATGGCGCAGGAGAAGCGGCAGTTCGTGCCCGGCCTGCTGGTGGTGCCGGTGGGCACCGAGGTGCTGTTCCCCAACCGCGATTCGGTGCGGCACCATGTGTACTCCTTCTCGCCTGCCAAGAAGTTCGAGCTCAAGCTGTACAGCGGCACGCCGTCCAACCCGGTGCTGTTTGACAAAACCGGGGTGGTCACCCTGGGCTGCAATATCCACGACCAGATGGTGGGCTGGGTGCTGGTGGTGGATACGCCGTACTACGCCCGCACCCCCGCCGCCACAGGCAAGGCGCAACTCGACAACGTGCCGCCCGGCACCTACACGCTGCGCACCTGGCACACCCGCCTGCCGGTGGGTGCCCCGGCGCTGGAGCAGACGTTGGCCGTGCCCGCCACGGGCATGGCCACGGCTTCGGTGCGCATGACGGGGTTGCAGCCTTGATGCGGCTGCGCCTGGCCCGGCGCAGCCTGATCCTGCGGTTGGTGGGGTTGTCGCTGCTGCTGCTGCTCATCGTGCAGGCGGCGGGTTTTGCGGTGGTGCGGGCCTCCATCGACCGCAATGCGCGCGCGCAGATCGCGCGCGCCCTGGACCTGGACGAAAACATCTGGCGCCGCCTGCTGGACCAGAACGCCGAGCAACTGCGCCAGGGCTCGGCCCTGCTGGCTGCCGACTACGGGTTTCGCGCTGCGGTCAACTCGGGGGACGAGGAAACCATCCAATCGGTGCTGGAGAACCACGGCAGCCGCATCGGCGCGGCCGTGACGGCGCTGCTGGGGACCGACTTGGAGCTGCGTGCGGTCAGCCTCACGGGTAGCATGGACCAATTTCCGGCCACGCTGCGGCAGGTGGTGCCCCGGCTGGCGCAGCAGCCCCAGGGAAGCCAGATTGCGGTCATGGACGGCGTGCCCTACCAGTTTGTGATGGTGCCCCTGCGGGCGCCGGTGGTCATTGGCTGGGTGCTCATGGGTTTTCGCATCGACCAGTCGCGTGCCGACGAAATGCGCCAGCTGTTGTCCGTGCATGTGACCTTGATGGTCAAGGCTCCGGATGGCACGGTGACCCTGCCCGTCAGCACCTTGCCCGCCGATGCGCGGGCCTTGCTGCTAGGTAGCGGTGGCGCCGCGGGCGAGCTGCAGACGGAAGAGGGCGCATTGCTCGCGCGCTCCAGCCGGATGGACAGCGTGGGGGGCGAGGTGCACTCGCTGCTGCTGCGCTCGGTGGACGAGGTGGTGGCGCCGTACCGGCAATTGCAGGTGCTGCTGGCCATCATCACCGTGGCGGGTGTGCTGCTGTTTGCGGCGGGCACGGGCCTGGTGGCCCAGCGGCTCACCACGCCCCTGCGCTCGCTGCTGGCGGCCACGCAGCGGCTGTCGCGCGGCGAATACGACGTACCGCTGGAGCACACCGACCGCACCGACGAGATTGGCAACCTGGCGCGCTCGTTCGACCATATGCGGGTGGACATTGGCGCGCAGCAAGCCGAGATCCGCCACCTGGCTTACTGGGACCGGCTGACGGGCCTGCCCAACCGGGAGCGTTTTCGTGACGCCGTGGTGCAGGCCATTGCCGCCAGCACTGCACCCGTGCAGCCCTTGGCGGTGCTAACCCTGGACCTGGACCGGTTCAAGCATGTCAACGATGTGCTGGGCTACGCATTTGGCGACCGCCTGCTGCAGGCGGTGGCAGAGCGCCTGAGCCAGCAGCTGCCATCCCCCGACGACATGGTGGCGCGGCTGGGCGGCAACGAATTCGCCATCCTGCTGCGACGTGCCGACGCCGCCGCCGCGCACGACATTGCGCAGCGCATCAACCGTTCGTTCGAGCAGCCGCTGGCTTTTGAAGACCAGACCGTGGACCTGAGCGCGGGCATTGGCTTTGCCTGCTGGCCGGGCGATGCGGACGATGCCGACACCCTGCTCAGCCGCTCTGAAATCGCCATGTATGCCGCCAAGCGTCAGCTCAGTGGCGCGCTGCAGTACGACGCAGCGTTTGACTCGTCCAGCGCCCAGACCCTGTCGCTGCTGACCGAGCTGCGCCAGGCTGTGGAGCACCATGAGCTGCGCCTGTACCTGCAGCCCAAGGTGCCCTTGCACGGGCAGCCGGGTCTGGCGGCCGAGGCGCTGGTGCGCTGGCAGCACCCGCAGCGCGGGCTGGTGCCGCCCATGCAGTTCATTCCGTTTGCTGAGCAGACGGGGTTTGTGCGCCACCTCACGCTGTGGATGTTTGAAGAAGTCGCGCGCCTGCTGGCCGACCCGCGCGCGCGGGGCCTGCCGCTCAGGGTGTCGGTCAACCTCTCCACCCGCGATCTGCTCGACCCCGAGCTGAGCCACCGGCTGGGCGACATCCTGGCACGCCACGGGGTGCTTGCGAGTGCCTTCTGCCTGGAGATCACCGAGAGCGCGATCATGGACGACCCGCAGCGCGCCGAGGCCATGCTCAACCGCCTGTCGGAGCAGGGCTTCAAGCTGTCCATCGATGATTTCGGCACGGGTTATTCGTCGCTGGCCTATCTCAAGCGCCTGCCGGTCGATGAGCTCAAGATCGACAAGTCGTTTGTGATGGGCATGGAGTCCGGCGAGGACGACGCGATGATCGTGCGTTCGACCATCGATCTGGCGCACAACCTGGGACTCACCGTGGTGGCCGAGGGCGTGGAGACGGCGGCCATCCTGGAGCGCCTGCGTGTCCTGGCCTGCGATGAGGCGCAGGGTTACCACATTGCGCGGCCTCTGCCGGTCGATGATTTTCTGGCCTGGCAGGCGCACCAGGGGTAGGCGGCGCCAGGGCCGTTGCATTTCATTTGGGGCCCGGGCGGTCCGCAGGCGAAAATACGCGCAATGTCTTCTTCTTCCTCTCGCCCGCCTGCGGGCCCTGCTGCGGCCCCAGCCTCTGACGCTGGCGCGTCCCCTTCCTCTGCGCCCGCATCCGCCCGACCCGTGCTGCGCCGCCCGACCCTGGCGGCCAAGCCCGCTCCCGCGCGGCCTGCGCCGCCGCCCAGGGCTCCCCGCCCCGCCCGCGCGCCTGCGCCGTCTGGCTACCGTGTGGCGTCGGGCGCATTTGTCGCGCCGGTGCGCCAGGTGCCTGCGCCCGCCACCAGCACCGTGGGAGGCTTGCCCACCTCGCGCCTGAACAAGCGCATGGCTGAACTGGGCTTGTGTTCGCGGCGTGAGGCCGACGACTGGGTGGAGCAGGGCTGGGTCAAGGTCAACGGCGTGGTGGCCACCATGGGCCAGCAGGTCACGGCGGCCGACCGCATCGAGGTGGACAAGATTGCCCAGGGTTTCCAGGAGCAGCGCGTCACCATCCTGCTGAACAAGCCCATTGGCTATGTGAGCGGCCAGGCCGAAGACGGCCACACGCCCGCCGTGGCGCTGATCAACCCCCGCACCCACTGGCGCGATGACCCCAGCCGCAACCGCTTCTCCCCGCCGCAGCTGCGGGGCCTGGCACCTTGCGGGCGGCTCGATATCGATTCGGTAGGCCTCCTGGTGCTGACCCAGGACGGCCGCGTGGCCCGGCAGATCATTGGCGAGGACTCCGAGATGGAAAAGGAGTATCTGGTGCGCGTGGTCTACCAGGCCCCCGGTCAGGCGGTGCCACGCCACCCCGGCGAGCGCTCCGCGCCGCTGCAGGAAATCGACGAGCGTGACCCGGTCAGCACCAATGTGCAGGCGGTGTTTCCCCGAGAGTTGCTGGAACGCCTGCGCCATGGCCTGAGCCTGGACGGCGAACCGCTCAAGCCCGCCAAGGTCGATTGGCAAAACCCCGAGCAGCTGCGTTTTGTGCTCACCGAGGGCAAAAAACGCCAGATCCGCCGCATGTGCGAACTGGTGGGGCTCAAGGTGGTGGGTCTCAAGCGCATCCGCATCGGCCGCGTGACCTTGGGCAATCTGCCTGTGGGGCAGTGGCGCTACCTGTCGCCCAACGAGCGGTTCTGAGAGCCTGTGGGCTCCCTGACACTTTTTAAACGGAGCCCTTTCATGCCCCCACCGTCCACACCCCGGCTGCGCAAGCCTGCTGCTTCTGCCCCTTCGGTCGACGGCGCCACTGCGGCGAACGCCAACCCGCTGCGCCAGTTGCGGGCGTCCGACCTGCGCGGTGTCGCGCGCCTGGCCGCGCAGGCCACCACCGGCATCAGCCGGGTGGCCGAGGGGGTGCACCAGTCGGTGCTGGGCACGCTGGGGCTGCCGGGTGGTGACCAGCCGGGTCGTACGCGGGGGCTGACCGGGTTGGTGTACCAAAGCATCCGGGGGGTAACGCAGCTGGTGGATGCGGGCCTGCAGGCCGGGCTGGCGCGGCTGGAGCCGTTTTTTGCTCCGGCCACGCCATCCGACGCAGTGCATTGGGAGCGCGAGGCGGTTATCGCCGCGCTCAACGGCGTGATGGGCGACCGCCTGCAACGCGACGGCAACCCGTTGTGCACGCAGATGGGCTGGTACCAGCACGGTCTGCCCCTGGACTTGCGCGCGCTGGCTGCACCGGGCGCCGCTACGGGCAAGCTCCTGGTGCTGGTGCATGGCCTGTGCATGAACGACCTGCAGTGGCTGCGCAATGGCCACGACCATGGCGCCCATCTGGCCGAGGTCCTGGGCTATACCCCTGTCTACCTGCGCTACAACACCGGCCAGCACACATCCACCAACGGTGCCGAGTTATCGGCCCTGCTTGCATCCCTCGTGGCTTCGTGGCCCGTGCCGGTGACGGAGCTGTCCATCCTGGCACACAGCATGGGCGGGCTGGTGGCGCGCAGCGCCTGCCACCTGGCAGCCCAGACACCGGCAAGCGCCAGCGGCTGGCTGCCTCGGCTGCGCCATCTGGTCTTTCTGGGCACCCCGCACCACGGCGCGCCCCTGGAACGCGCCGGGCATTGGGTGGATGTGCTGCTGGGCAGCACCGCCTATTCGCGCCCGTTTGCACGCCTGGCCCAGCTGCGCAGCGCGGGCATCACCGACCTGCGCTACGGCCACGTGCTCGACACCGACTGGCAAGGGCGCGATCGCTTTCGCAAAAGCCCCGACCAGCGCACCCCGGTGCCTCTGCCCGCCGGGGTGGCCTGCCACGCGGTGGCTGCAACGCTGGCCGCGCGCCGCAGCCCGGTGGGCGAGCGGCTGGTGGGGGATGGGTTGGTGCCCTTGCACAGTGCGCTGGGCATCCACGATGATGCCGGCCGGACGCTGGGATTTGACAAGGCTCGGCAAGCGGTGTTTTACCGCCTGGGGCACCTGGACCTGCTGGCGGATGCGGGCGTGGCCCGGCAGCTGGAGGACTGGATGAAGGTCCATTGATGGATCGATCAATGCCTGGGCGGCCTGCTTTTCGACGCAGGCGGTGCTTGCCAGGCGTCGGGGCGCGGCTACCATGTCGCGTTGCGCTATATAACAAGGAGAATTGAGTGAGTGATGCGAAATACCGCCTGGTGACCCGCAGTGACTTTGATGGCCTGGTCTGCGCGGTGCTGCTCAATGAGCTGAACCTGATCGACGAGATCACCTTCGTCCACCCCAAGGACATGCAGGACGGCAAGGTGCCCATCACCAGCCGCGACATCACCACCAACCTGCCTTACGTGCCCGGTGCGCACCTGGTGTTCGACCACCACGAGTCCGAGACCATCCGCAACTCGGGCCGCCGCGACGAAAACCACATCATCGAGGCCCATGCTCCCTCGGCCGCGCGCGTGGTTTACAACCACTACGGCGGCAAGGCCGCGTTCCCGCGCGTCACCGACGAGATGATGGCGGCCGTGGACCAGGCCGACTCGGCCCAGTATTCGCGCGAAGACATCCTCAACCCCCAGGGCTGGGTGCTGCTGAACTACCTCATGGACTCGCGCACCGGCCTGGGACGCTTTCGCGAGTTTCGCATCAGCAACTACGCGCTGATGATGGACCTGATCCAGTACTGCCGCGACCACACCATCGACGAGATCCTGGCGCTGCCGGACGTGCAGGAACGCGTTCAGCTCTACCGCGAGCACGCCCGCAAGGCCCAGGCCCAGCTGCAGAGCTGCGCCATCCGCATCGACAACTTGGTGGTGCTGGACCTGCGCGATGAGGAAACCATCTGGGCCACCAACCGGTTCATGATCTATGCGCTGTTCCCCCAGTGCAACATCTCCATCCACGTCATGTGGGGCCTGCAAAAGCAGAACACGGTGTTCGCCACGGGCAAATCCATCCTGGACCGCAGCAGCAAGACCCATGTGGGCAACCTGATGCTGGAGTTTGGCGGCGGTGGCCATGCTGCGGCAGGTACCTGCCAGGTGGCCAATGACAAGGCCGACGCCATGCTCAAGACGCTGATCCAGCGCATCACCACCGACGGTTGAGCCCCCGCGCCCCGCCTGGGTGGTGCGACGCCACCCGAAGGGGCCTTGAAAACCGGGCGCATGCCCCTAAATCACGCCTGCTGGTTCGGCAGGCGTGATTTTTTGTGCCGATTCCATTCGTTTCCGTTCAGACCGATTTCCACTGAGAGAGAACCCCCCATGAGCAAGCAAACCCTGTCGTTCCAGGCCGAAGTGGCCCAGCTGCTGCACCTGGTCACCCATTCGCTGTACTCCAACCAGGAAATCTTCCTGCGCGAGCTGATCTCCAACGCGTCGGACGCCTGCGACAAGTTGCGCTTTGAGGGCCTGAACAACTCCGCGTTGTTCGAAGACGCCCCCAATCTCGAAGTGCGCGTGACCTTCGACAAAGATGCCAAGACGCTGACCATCACCGACAACGGCATCGGCATGAGCCAGCAGGAGGCCATCGACCACCTGGGCACGATTGCCAAGAGCGGCACCAAGGACTTCATGGGCAAGCTCTCTGGCGACCAGAAGGCGGATGCCCAGCTCATCGGCCAGTTCGGCGTGGGCTTTTACTCGGGCTTCATCGTGGCCGACAAGATCACCGTGGAATCGCGCCGCGCGGGCCTGAAGGCCGAAGAAGGCGTGCGCTGGATCAGCGGCGGCACGGGCGACTTTGAGGTCGAAACCATCACCCGCGCCCAGCGCGGCACCAGCATCATCCTGCACTTGCGCGACGACGCCGAGGAATACCTCAACGCCTGGAAGCTCAAGCAGGTCATCGCCAAATACTCCGACCACATCAGCCTGCCCATCCTGATGGAAAAGGAAGAGTGGAAAGACGGCGAGCTGATCAATCCATCGGACGAAAACGGCGGCCGCCAGCCCGGTGGCATGGTCAAGACCGGCGAGTGGGAAACCATCAACAAGGCCAGCGCCCTGTGGACGCGCCCCAAGAAGGACATCACCGAAGAACAGTACGCCGAGTTCTACAAGACCATCAGCCACGACCACGAGGCCCCGCTGACCTGGGCGCACAACCGCGTCGAAGGCAATACCGAGTACACGCAGCTGCTGTACATCCCCGCCAAGGCACCGTTTGACCTGTGGAACCGCGACAAGAAGGCGGGCGTGAAGCTGTACGTGAAGCGCGTTTTCATCATGGACGACGCCGAGGCGCTGATGCCCACCTACCTGCGCTTCGTCAAGGGCGTGATCGACTCGGCCGACCTGCCGCTCAACGTGAGCCGCGAGCTACTGCAGGAAAGCCGCGACGTGCGCGCCATCCGTGAGGGATCGACCAAGCGCGTGCTGAGCATGCTCGAAGACCTGGCCAAGCACGATAAGCACGACATCGCGGCGAATGCCGATGGCGTGACCGATGTGGTGGACGCCGACGACAAGGCCAAGGAAGGCAAGTACACGGCGTTCTACAGCGAGTTTGGCGCGGTGCTGAAGGAAGGCCTGGGCGAAGACTTCGGCAACCGCGAGCGCCTGGCCAAGCTGCTGCGTTTTGCATCCACCACCAGCGACGCCGTGACGGTGGGCTTTGCCGATTACAAGGCCCGCATGAAGGAAGGCCAGGAGGCGATTTACTACATCACTGCCGACAGCTTGGCCGCCGCCAAGAACAGCCCGCAGCTCGAAGTCTTCAAGAAGAAGGGCATCGAGGTACTCTTGATGACTGACCGCGTGGACGAGTGGGCGCTGAACTACCTGCACGACTTCGACGGCACCCCGCTGCAAAGCGTGGCCAAGGGCGCCGTGGACCTGGGCAAGCTGCAAGACGAAGCCGAGAAGAAGGCCGCCGAAGAGGCCGCCGAAGCCTTCAAACCCGTGCTGGCCAAGCTCAAGGAAGCGCTCAAGGACAAGGCGGAAGACGTGCGCGTGACCACGCGCCTGGTCGATTCACCCGCCTGCCTGGTGGTGCAGGACGACGGCATGAGCACCCAGCTCGCCCGCATGCTCAAGCAGGCTGGCCAGCAGGCGCCCGAGACCAAACCCGTGCTGGAGGTGAATGCCGAGCACGCGCTGGTCAAGAAGCTCGACGGCAGCGTGCACTTCCACGACCTGGCCCACATCCTGTTCGACCAGGCCCTGCTGGCCGAAGGTGGCCTGCCCGAAGACCCCGCCGCCTATGTGAGGCGCGTGAACGCCTTGCTGGTGTGAGGGGGGCGATTTGTCGATAAAATGGCGGTAGGCGCTAGTGCCATAAGCGCTTGCTGCTATCAAAATATGAGACCCCGGTGGTGCCAATGCGCCACCGGGGTTTTTTGTTTCTGCGGGAGTGTGATGCGTGGTGCCGGGATTTCCTGCGCTGCCCGTCAGTCACGGGGTTCTGCCAGCGCCAGGAGGCGCGCATGTGTCTGGTTGAGCTCCGCCGGGGTTGCGTCGATCAGGGCCTTGAGCGCGCCGTCAGGCAGCAGCATGCTCTTGCGACGGTCTGCCTTGACCGGCATGTTGCGCCAGCCCGAAAGCACCAGCCAGTCCCACAACTCTGCGGACACAGGGTGCGTGACCAGCATCTTGGTGCCCCCCCGCACGATGAACACCCCCACCGCAGGCAGCGAGCCCACGGGGGCCGGCTTGCGCGGCTGGCGGATCGATAAGGCGTTGCGGATCCAGTCTTTCATGGGGCACCCGGCGGTGAGTGGCTACAGCATAGCCAAGATTTGCGCGCGTGCCATCTCCGGGCCATGGCACTACGGTTGTTTCTTGGAACGCATGCGTTGCGGATAATGCGCGCAGGGCCAATGCATCCGGTGCTGGCCACTTCGTTGTTTGAGAGTGTCCATGCTGCGGTTCTTCCTGACTTTTGTCGTGCTCCAACTCACCCTGTTTGGCATCAACATGCTGGGGGTGGTGCAGCAGCACGTGGTGCTGCCCTGGACCGCGCTGCTGGCGCGTGGCTGCGCTGGGCTGGTGACATTGTTTGACGCATCGGCTGCTGCGGCGGGCAAGGTGCTGTGGAACACCGTCAGCGGTTTTGGCGTATCGATCGAGCCGGGTTGCAACGGCATCGAGGCGTGCATCGTGCTGTTTGCTGCAGTGATGGCGTTTCCGTCCACCTGGCGTCACAAGCTCGTGGGGCTGGGTGTGGGCTTTGTGGCAGTGCAAGGGCTGAATGTCGTGCGGGTGATCAGCCTTTTCTATCTGGGGCAGTGGAGTACCACCGCGTTCAATTTCGCCCACGAGTACCTGTGGCAGGCCCTCATCATGCTGGACGTGTTGATTGTCTGGCTGCTGTGGGTACGCGCCGGGGACCGGGCAGCGGGGCGGGCCACTGCGCCTGCCAGTGCGGGCTGATGCATCGCACGATGCCATTCTGGAGCTTGTGAATGCGCCGTCTGTCTCCGTTGACTCTCTTCGTGTTGTCGGCCTTTGGCTGGATCTTGGCGTTGACCGCCGCGTGGTCCGTGGTGTCTGCCTGGACGTCTTACCCCGTGGGAGTGCTGTCGCACATGGCCCTGGAGCAGGGGGCGCCCATGTGGGTGCGGCAGGTGCGCTTGTCACCGGGTGCCATGGAGGTGGATACCGCCATCTCGGTGCCGGTGGCCCAGGCTGGGGGGCGGCGGGGAGAGGTCAGCATTGAAGTGCGCCCAGCGCACTACGCGTATGGTCTGCCCATCTTTCTGGCGCTGGTGCTCGCAGCACGTGGCAAGGGTCGACTGACCCGGGCGGTGGGCGGGTATGTACTGCTGTTGCCGTTCCAGGCGTTCAGCCTCACGATGTCGGCACTCATGCAGATGGTGCTGGCGGCGCAGACCGATATCCGGCTGCTGCGCATCGCCCAATGGCAGATGGAGGCCATCATCTACGGCTACCAATGGGGCTCTTTGGTGGTGCCCACACTGGCTCCCATTCTGCTTTGGCTGTGGATGGATCGCCAGTTTGTGAGCGATGTGCTGGTGCGCGGGTGGCGTGGGGCCTTGCCGGTGGCGCCGTCGTGAAGGCATCTGCTGCGCACGGTCTGCCCCCACGCGGGTGCCTCCCGTATCTTGCCGCAGCGCCCGGGCCCGCCCACGTCAGGCCATCAGCGGTTCTTCCTGCATCGCCTCGATCTGCTCGATCAGCATGTCCACCTGCCCGCGCCAGTAGTCGCTGCTGCCAAACCAGGGGAAGTTGGCCGGGAAGATCGGGTCCTGCCAGCGGCGTGCGAGCCAGGCGCTGTAGTGGATGAGGCGCAAGGTGCGCAGTGGCTCGATGAGTGCCAGCTCGCGGCGGTCGAAGCTGCGGAACTGCTCGTAGCCGTCGATCAACGCGCCGAGCTGGTGGGTGCGCTGGCGCCGGTCGCCCGACAGCAACATCCACAGGTCCTGCACGGCTGGGCCCATGCGCGCGTCGTCCAGGTCCACAAAGTGCGGGCCGCCGCGGCCCCACTCATCCAGCGGGGTCCACAGGATGTTGCCGGGGTGGCAGTCGCCGTGCAGGCGGATCTGGGTGGCATCTTTCAAGCCAAATGTGCCTGTAGTGCTAGTGGCATATGCGCTGTTAGCTATCAAATCGAGAGCTTTTTCGCACTGGGTCTTCCAGGCGGCTTGCATGTCGAGCGGAATGATCTCGTTCATCAGCAGCCAGTCGCGCGACGCTGTGCCAAAGGAGGCCAGGTTCAGCGTAGGCCGGTGGGCAAAGGGCTGGGCAGCACCCACCGTGTGGATGCGGGCCAGAAAGCGGCCGATCCATTCCAGCACTTCAAAGTCGTCCAGCTCGGGCTGGCGCCCGCCGCGCCAGGGGCTGACGGAAAACGCAAAGCCCTCGTGCTGGTGCAGGGTGGCGCTGTTCAGCACCAGCGGGCCCACGGCGGGCACCTCGGCGGCCATCAGCTCGGCGGCAAAAGCGTGTTCTTCGAGGATCTGCGCCTCGCTCCAGCGGCCGGGGCGGTAGAACTTGGCCACCACGCGTTCGCCGTCTTCCAGCGTGGCCTGGTACACCCGGTTTTCGTAGGACGACAGGGCCATGAGGCGGCCGTCGCCGTACAGGCCCACGCTGGCCAGCGCGTCCAGCACCTGATCGGGGGTGAGGCGGGCGTAGGGGTGCTGGTCGTTGGCAGCGTTGGCGGCGGTATCGGGGGGCAATGGGGTCATGCCTCATTGTCGCTGCCGCGCCCTTGCCGGCCGCACATAGCGTTTCAGCCAGGCAGCATCGTCGCGATATGCCCCGCACGCGGGTCGCCGCTGCCTGCCAGCACGCTGGCAAACAGCGCCTGCGTGGCCTGGGGCCCCGCGTGGTGCTGCACCACCAGCCAGGGCTGCGGCCCGGCCGACACGGCGGTGCTGAACTGGTTCCAGGCCGCGACCAAGCGGTCGTTCAGGCCCTGCGCGCCCCAGTCGGTATGGCGCTTCTTGACCTGGGCGGGCGCAAAGAACATCACCGGGCGCGGGCCGGGCAGCTGGCCGGCGCCGCCCAGATCGCCCACATGGCTTGCGCCCACCGAGCAGCTGTAGGCCAGGCCCGTGAAGTGGGCGTGGATGCGCTGGCGCAGGCCCACGCTGCCCGCAAAGTCGATGTAGACGGTGGGCGTAGTGCCGTCGAGGGTGTCCAGTGCGTCATAAGTGACCACGCGGTGGTAGCAGCCCAGACTCTCGCAAAACGCCACATTGCCGGGCGAGGTGAGGCCGATGATCTCGATGCCCTCACGCCGCGCAAGCTGAAAGGCCGTGCCGTAGGCGGTTTTGCTCGACGCGCTGGACAGCAGCATGCGCTGGGCGCCAAAGAACTGCTGGTCGGCCAGAAAGTCGTCGATGAGCCACGAGGTGATGAACAGCGGCCGCAGTAGCGCCTGCACGTCTTCGTTGTCGGCGCGGTACAGCCCGTCGGTGCTGGTGCGCAGGTAGTGGTTGTAGACCGCATGCAGGCCCGCGCGGTGCGGGGCGCCGTCGCTGAAGCCCGTGGGGTTGACGCGGTCTGGCGACAGCACGGCCTGGCTGGCCATGGGCCAGTAGCCATACAGCCGCTCGCCCACGGCCACGGCCGGGTGCAGCGACTGCACCACGGTACCAAAGCCCCACACGGGCACGATGCCCCAGCCGGCCTCGCCGGTGGGGAAGAACTGCCAGTAGTTCAGCATGTCGCCCAGCGCGGCGTAGGTGATGTTGTTGGCCGTGAGGGCAAAAGACTCGACCCGTACGCGGACCTGGCCCTCGGCCAGCGGGGTGTCGTCGGTGGTGGTCAGGCGGGTGGTGGCCAGCTGGTCCTGGCGCACGAGGAGGGTGGTGGTGCTCATGTCGCGACGCTAAACCAAAGCGTACGCGCGCTCAAGCGGGGCGCGCCGCCTGGGCGACAGGTGCGCGGCGTGTCGGTGCGCCGGAGTGCCAACGGGCTCAGTCCGCCGTGGGCTGCGCCAGTTGCTCGAAAGGCAGCGCCTGTTTGACCAGGATGACGGTGCAGGGCGCGTCGCGCGCCACGCGCATGGGCACGGTGGCAAAAAAGCGCTGGGTCTGCAGCCCGTGCGTTGCCGCGCCCAGGATCATCATGCTCACGTGGTTGCTGGCCGCATAGCGCACCAGGGCCTGTGCCACGTCGCTGGCTTCGAGCACGTGGTAGCTGACGGCATGGCCGGTCAGGTCCAGCCCCTGGGCCCACTGGCGCAGACGGGCCATGTTCTGGCGGTGCAGCGTGGTCTCGCTGCGCTCGCTGTCGCTGGTGCTGCTGGCGCCGGGCGACACCACCGTCACGCAGGCCAGCCGCGCGCCGGGGCGGATGCCCAATGATCGACCCACGGCCTGGCGCAGCGAATAGAGCGTGGCATCACTCACATCGGCATGGGGCACGGCCACCATGAGGATGGGCGTGTCCTCTATCTGCTGCGAGGGCAGGGGGCTGGGCGTGTAGTGCATGCCCGCTGCGCGCAGCCAGCGGCGCAGGTGGGTGCGCAGCGGTGTGCGCTCGGTGCGTTCGCCGCGTTCGGTGATGAGCACCTGCTCGGGGTTGGACAGGTCAAACGCCAGGTGCGCGGCCGAGGGGTAGCGGCTGGCGGCCTCGGGCTCGAGGCAGCGCAGGATGACCTCTTGCAGCCAGGGAGGGATATCGGCGCGGTGCTTGCGCGGCGGCGCGGGCGTCATCCACAGGCGCTGGCGCATGCCGCCGCTGGTGGTGGGGGCGCCAAAGGGCAGCTCGCCCGTGGCCAGCTCGTACAGCATCACGCCGATGGCGAAGATGTCGCTGCGCGGGTCGCCGCGCACGCCTACCACCTGTTCGGGCGCGATCCAGGCGGGGGAGCCCACGGCCTGGCGCATCTCCTCGGCCAGCAGGTCGGGGTAGTGGGCGTGGCACGAGAGGCCAAAGTCCAGCAGCACGGCCGTGCCGTCGTCTTTGATGAGCACGTTGGCCGGTTTGAGGTCCAGGTGGCACACGTTCTGCTGGTGCAGGCTGTGCGCCGCGTGGGCTGTGGCCGCGCCCAGGCGGGTTATTGTTGGGATGTCGCAGTGCCCAGGCGCATCCAGCCAGTGCTGCAGCGTCTGGCCGGGGATGTATTCCATGACCAGGTAGGGCAGCCGCACCAGGTCGCCCGCAGCCACAAAACGCGGCACATGCGGGCCGCTGAGCACGGGCAGGATCTGCAGTTCGACCTCGAAGCTCACGATGTTCTCGGCCCCGTCGCCCGCCGTCATGCGCGGGATCTTCATCGCCATGGCAAAGCCGGGGCTGCGGTCGGCCTGCGCGTATTCCACGGCGTAGATGTGGGCCATGCCGCCGGCGTGGATGCAGTCCACCACGCGGAAGCCGTCGATCTCGGTGCCGGGCTCCAGCAGCTTCATCTCACTGGCCCTTTTCCAAGCGGTCGGCATAGAAGCCGGGCAGGCCTGCCGCGCGAATGGCGGCGGCGGCGGCCAGGTGGTCGTAGGGCACGCGGTAGAAGGTGATCTGCTTGGCAGTGTCGTCGAACAGCGCGTACATGGCGCGCGCATCGCCGTCGCGCGGCTGGCCCACCGAGCCCACGATGCCCAGCCACTGGCGGTGCGTGGGCACGGGCACCGGCACGCCGGGCTCGGGTGCAAAGCGCATCAGCTTGGCGGTGGGCGTGAGGAAGTACAGCACCTGCTCGTGAACATGGCCGCAGAACACGTAGCGGATGGCGGGGTCGATGCCCTGGGCGGCCGTCATGCTGCGCTCGGCCGCGTTGGAGTCCTCCACATACCGCCACTGCGCGGGCATGTCGGCACTGGCGTGCACCAGCAGCGCGCTGCTGCCCAGCCTGGCGGTGAGCGGTAGGGATTGCAGAAAGGCGATGTGGCTGTTGCCCAGCTGGTCGTGGGTCCACTGCGCGCCCAGCTCGCTGCGGTTGCGGGGGTTGGCAGGGGGCGCCAGGGCCATGGCGTCGTGGTTGCCCAGCACGCACAGGGCACCTTGCTGGGCCAGGTCGCGCACTTGCTCCACCACGGCCACGGGCTCGCCGCCGTAGCCGACCAGGTCGCCCAGCAGCGCAAATTGTTCGGTGCCGTGGGCGCGGGCGTGTGTCAGGCAGGCGTCCAGGGCCTGGCGGTTGGCGTGGATGTCGGACAGCAGGGCGATTTTCATGTGGTTGTCTCCAACCCCATCATCGCGCGCATGGCTGAATGCCAGCTTGCAGGTGGCAGTGCCTGCGTGGCTTCAAATCAAAAATAGCCGCCAGCGCTGGTGTATCAAGCGCTAGCAGCTATGGTTTTGGTAGCTCAGAGGCTGCGCTGTGCGGTGACTGGTTTGTCCAGCGCCAGCACCAGGCCCAGCGCAATGATCGCGGGCAGCGCCTGGCTGAAGAAGATCTTGGGCGCTGCGGTGGCGGCGCCAAACACCCCGGCCACGATCACACAGGCCAGAAAGAAGATCTTGAACACCCGGTTGCCGGTGAACAGCCCAAAGAACAGGCCCGCCGCCAGAAAACCGTTGTACAGCCCCTGGTTGGCCGCCAGCGTCGTGGTGGCGTCGGCGAACTCCTGGGTCAGGTTGAAGGTCTTCATGCCCTGCGGTTTGTTCCAGAAGAACATTTCGAGCACGAGGATGTACACATGCTCGATGGCCACCAGGGCCACCGCGATGCGGGGAAGCAGCTGGCGACCCATCGTCTTAGACGATCGTGATGGTCACGTCGATGTTGCCGCGCGTGGCGTTGGAGTAGGGGCAGACTTGGTGGGCTGCATCCACCAGCTTCTGGGCCGTGGCCTTGTCCATGCCGGGCAGGCTGATGGCCAGGCGCGCGGCGATGCCGTAGGCGTTCGGGATGGGGCCCAGGTCCACTTCGGCGTCGATGGACACGTCTTGCGGCACGGGGATGCCGATCTTGCCGCCCACAGCCTTCATCGCGCCGATGAAGCAGGCTGCGTAGCCGGAGGCAAACAGCTGCTCGGGGTTGGTGCCGGTGCCGGACGTACCGGGCGAGGACAGCTTGACTTCCAGGCGGCCGTCATCGGTCTTGGCGGCGCCATCGCGGCCACCGGTCACGTGCGACTTGGCGGTGTACAGGACTTTTTCGAGTGTGGTCATGGTGTCTTCCTTGCGGTTGTTGCCCACGATGGGCGGTGGAGGGAATCGGTTCTTGCAATGTCGTTGCGTGTTTCTGCGGGCCGTCAGCGTTGCTCGCTGAGCCGGTCTCGCAGCTGCTTGAGTTCGGTGGTCAGGGTGGTCAGCTCGGCAATCGAGCACTGGCTGCTTTGCAGCACGCACTGCGGGATGGCCTCGGCCTGGTCGCGCAGCGCACGACCCTCGGCGGTGAGGGTGATGCGCACGCGGCGCTCGTCCTGCACATCGCGCAGCCGGGCAATCTGGCCCTGCGCCTCCAGGCGCTTGAGCAGCGGCGTGAGCGTGCCGGAGTCGAGAAAAAGGCGCTCGCCCAGCTCGGACACGGTCACGCCGTCCTGCTCCCACAGCACCAACATCACGAGGTACTGCGGGTAGGTCAGGCCGATGCGGTCGAGCAGGGGCTTGTACAGCTTGGTCATCGCCAGCGAGGCGGAGTACAGCGCAAAGCAGACCTGGTTGTCCAGCCGCAGGATGGCGGGGCTGGGAGTGTGGGGTGTGCTGTGGCTGGGCATGGGGTGAATTCTGATTGCAAATTCAATTGTGTGCAATTGAATTGTGAAAAACTTTGTTAATGAATGGGATTGGGTGGGTGGGGAAGCAGCGCCACGCCATCGGTGCTAGTCGCGCGTCCCGCTGGCGCAGGCGGGGGCGCTGTGCTCCCGTCAATCGCGGGGAATTGCTATCAATAGCAGAGCTGCTTGCGCATGATCCATATGCGCTAGCGGTCGATTAGGCTTGAAACTTTGCATGTGGTGGTTCGGGCGACAACGAACCACCAAGACCTCAGCGCCCGCTGAACTGCGCGGGCCGGCGCTCCACAAACGCGCGCACGCCTTCGGCCGCGTCTTCGCTGTTGGCCAGCTGCTTTTGCACGGGGATGAATTCCGCCACCGCTGCCGCCTGCCCCTGCTCGATGGCCTTGAGCACATTGAGCCGCGTGGCCACCACGGCCCGCGGCGCCTGGGCTTCGACGCGTTGGGCAATCTGCAGTGCTTCCTGCAGCTCCTGGCCTGCGGGCACCACCTTTTGCACAAAGTTCAGCCGGTAGGCCTCGGCGCTGCCGAATTCGTCGGCGGTCAGCAGGTGCAGCAGGGCGTTGCCCGTACCCGCGCGCTCGGCCATGCGCAGCGTGGCGCCGCCCGTGGCCATGATGCCGCGCTGCACTTCCATCTGCGAGAAGCGGCAGTTGTCGGCCGCCACCACGATGTCGGCGCCCAGCATCAGCTCGATGCCCACGGTGAAGCAGATGCCCTTGACTGCCACCACCATGGGCTTGGTGCGGCGCCGGTAGCCAGGCAGGCCGTAGTCGTGCGGCTCCACCAGGCCTTCGGGGATGGCTTTTTCGCCGCGCTGCATGTAGGCGCTCACGGCGGGCAGGTCGAGCCCGGCGGTGAAGTGGTCGCCAAACGCATGCAGCACGCCCACGCGCAGGGCGGGGTCGTCGTCGAGTCGGGTGTAAGCCTCGGCCAGCTGGCGGAACATGGGGGGCGTCCAGCCATTGCGCTTGGCAGGCCGGTTGATGCCGATCAGCAGCACATGGCCGATGACCTGGGTGTCGATGTTGCCCTCGGGCGGGGGCGTAGTGGGGGTGATGTTTGTCATGGGCGCAGGTCTCCTGGCCCATGATTGAAAACGCTTCAAGCGCTGCGCGCCGTCTCAATCGAGACAGCGCAGCCGATTAAGGCAAGCGGCCTCCAAAACCGGCGCGGCGACTTACCAGTGCCCCCGCGCAAGGGCCGCCACGACATGCAAATGTCGTTTCCACTCCATGCGCTGGGGGCGTCCCCCTGGGGGGAAGGCGCGAAGCGACTCAGGGGGGTTAGTAGGTATACACGCCCTGGCCGGTCTTGCGGCCCAGGCGGCCTGCGGCCACCATTTCCTTGAGCAGCGGGCAGGGGCGGTACTTGCTGTCGCCAAACTCGGTCAGGTACACATCCATCACGGCCAGGCACACATCCAGGCCGATCATGTCGGCCAGCGCCAGGGGGCCGATGGGCTGATTGCAGCCCAGCTTCATGCCCGCGTCGATGTCCTCGGGCGTGGCCAGGCCCTCGGCCAGCACGAAGAAGGCCTCGTTGATCATGGGCACCAGGATGCGGTTGACCACAAAGCCGGGCGCGTTCTTCACGGTGATGGGGCTCTTGCCCAGCGCCTCGGCCAGCGCCTTCACGGCGTCGTGCGTGGCGTCGCTGGTCTGCAGGCCGCGGATGATCTCCACCAGCGCCATCATAGGCACGGGGTTGAAGAAGTGCATGCCGATGAACTTGTCGGCGCGGCTGGTGGCTGCGGCCAGCTTGGTGATGGAGATCGAAGAGGTGTTCGAAGCAATCATCACCTCAGGCGCCACGATGGCATCCACCTGCTTGAGGATCTTGAGCTTGAGCTCGTAGTTTTCGGTAGCGGCCTCAATCACGAGCTGCGCAGCCTTGAGGTCGTCGTAGCTGGTGGAGGTTTTGATGCGCGCCAGGGCGGCAGCCTTGTCGGCTTCGCTGATCTTTTCCTTCTTGATCAGGCGGTCCAGGCTACCGGCCACGGTGGCCAGGCCTTTTTGCACTGCAGCATCCGAGATATCAACCATCACCACGTTGATGCCTGACACCGCACAGGCCTGTGCAATGCCGTTGCCCATGGTGCCTGCGCCGATGATGCCTACGGTCTGAATCGTCATATAGAGAGCCCTCTTCAAAGTGAAACGAATGGACGGAATGGTAAGGCGAATCGCACGACCGTTCGGTTATCGTGCGTCAAACCTGAACCAACAAGCCGCTGCGCAGCATGGCGGAGGAGACACCACAACATGTTCGACTACATCGTGATCGGCGGAGGCTCAGCAGGCTCCGTGCTGGCCGGCCGGCTGACAGAGAACCCCGCCGTGCGCGTGTGCCTGCTGGAAGCGGGGCCCGCCGACAACAGTGTGCTCATCCACTGCCCGGCCGGGCTGGCCGTGATGGCCAAGTTCGAGCTGAACGGCTGGGGCTTTAATACCACCCCGCAGACCGCGCTGAACAACCGGCGCGGCTACCAGCCCCGTGGCAAGGTGCTGGGGGGCTCCAGCTCGATCAACGCCATGGTCTACATCCGGGGCCAGCATGCGGACTACGACCACTGGGCCGCGCAGGGCAACCCGGGCTGGGGTTGGGAGGACGTGAAGCCTTACTTCTTGCGTGCCGAGAACAACGAGCGCGGCGCCGATGCATGGCACGGCCAGGGCGGCCCCTTCAACGTGGCGGACCTGCGTGCGCCCAACCGGTTCAGCCAATACTTCACCGACGCAGGTGTGCAGGCCGGGCACCCGCACAATACCGACTTCAACGGCGCCACGCAGGAAGGCGTGGGCCTGTACCAGGTCACGCACAAGAATGGCGAACGCCACAGCGCAGCCAAGGGCTACCTCACGCCCCACCTGGCGCGGCCTAATCTGCAGGTCATTACCGGCGCCCATGCCACGCGCATCCTGTTCGACGGCACGCGCGCGGTGGGTGTCGAATACCGCCAGGGTGGCGCGATCAAGCAAGTGCGTGCCGGGCGCGAGGTGCTGCTGAGTGCGGGCGCGCTGCTGTCGCCGCAACTGCTGATGCTGTCGGGCGTGGGGCCTGCAGCGCATTTGCAGCAACACGGCATCCCGGTGCTGCACGACCTGCCCGGCGTGGGCCAGCATCTGCACGACCACCCCGACGTGGTACAGGTGCTGGACGCCCCTGAGCTCAAGGACCTGTTCGGCCTCTCGTTGTCGGGCATGGCACAGACCATGCGCGGCATCATCGAATGGCGCAAGCACCGCACGGGCATGTTGACCACCAACTTCGCCGAGGCGGGCGGCTTTATCAAGAGCGACCCGTCAGAGGCTGCGCCCGATCTGCAATTGCACTTTGTGATCGGCAAGCTGGTGGACCATGGCCGCAAGACGGTGTTCGGCCACGGGTACTCGGCCCATGTGTGCCTGCTGCAGCCCAAGAGCCGGGGCTCGGTCACGCTGGCCAGCCGCGACCCCATGGCCTTGCCACTGGTGGACCCGAACTTCCTGGCCGATCCCGACGACATGGCGCGCATGGTGCGTGGCTTTAAGCGCACGCGCGAGATCCTGATGCAACCGGCGCTCGCGAAGTTCGGCGCCAAGGAGCTGGCGGCCTCGGCCAGTGCGCGCAGCGATGCCGAGATCGAGCAGTTCATCCGCCAGTACGCCGACACCATCTACCACCCCGTGGGCACCTGCCGGATGGGGCCTGGGCCCTTGGACGTGGTGGATGCCGAACTGCGCGTGCATGGCCTCGCCGGCCTGCGCGTGGTGGACGCGTCCATCATGCCGCGCATCGTGAGCGGCAACACCAATGCGCCCACGGTGATGATTGCGGAAAAAGCGGTGGACTTGCTGCGCGCCGCGCCGTGAACGATTTCACGTTTGGCGCCCGGAACGCGATTTTTAAGGTTTTCAAAGGGTCTGTTTAAGGAGTTTTTAACAGGCAAAAACGCGGCGAATTTCTAGACTTCTTGGCATGGAAGCGGGTGCATGGTGCACCCGGCCCGGCGCCCGAAAAAAGGCGCTGAAAGAGCCCAACGAGGCCATGAAAGAACGTGATGAAGATTGATGCCCGCGAAATTGCCGCACTGACCCAAGCCCAACCCGCCGCCCCCCGCATGGACATGTACGCCAGCATCCACAAGGCGCTGCGCGCCTTCATGGCCGACACGCTGCTGGGCCTGGGCCGCATGGATGTGGACGACGACCTGGAGTTTGCCCAGACCTGCGACCGCGTGATGCAGCTGCTGGACCTGTGCCGCGCGCACCTGCACCACGAGAACCAGTTTGTGCACGCCGCCATGGAGGCGCGCCAGCCCGGCTCCAGCCAGAGCATTGCCGGTGAACATGTGGAGCACGAACAGGCCATCACGGCCCTGGCCGACGGGGTGAACCACCTGATGGCCTGCGCCAAGCCCGCACGCCCGGCCGCCACCCTGGCCCTGTACCGCCAGCTGGCGCTGTTTGTGGCGCACAACTTCGAGCACATGCATGAGGAAGAGACTGCCCACAACCGCGTGCTCTGGCAGTGCTACACCGACGCCGAATTGGCGGGCGTGCACGATGCGCTGGTGGCCTCGATCCCCCCGCACGAAATGATGGTGGTGGCCCGCTGGATGGTGCCCTACATGTCACCGGCCGAGCGCACGGCCATGCTGTCAGACATGCAGCAACATGCGCCTGCCCCTGTGCTGGCCGCAGTGCTGGCGCAGGTGCAGCCGCACCTCTCGCAGCCCGAGTGGACCAAGCTGATGCGCAGCCTGGGCCTGCCGGTGGTTCCGGGTCTGGTGCACTGACTTTGAGAAATCAGTGGCGTGAAGGCGTCAGGCGTCTTCCAGCACCACGGGGCGCAGCACGCACAGCCGAAAGCGGCCGCGCCCTGTTTTCTCGATGTGGATGTGTGGGCAGTTCTCTTGCAGGCGGCGCTGCAGCAATAGCAGGCGGGCCTCCAGGTTGTCGGCCACATCGGGCAGGCGCAGGGCGGGGTCCAGCCGCAGCTCGCGGTTGGTGAAGTCCACGCGCCCAGTGTGCTGGTGGTCGCGCAGCAGCTTCCAGATGATGGCGCCCGCCACGCCTTTGATCAGGTAGTCGTCGTTGATGAACACGCTGTCGTTGGCCGCAAAGTGGCGCACCCGCAGCGCACTGCCGCTCACCGGCGGTGCTGCTGTAGGAGCAGGCAGCGGCTCGGGCGCATCGGGCGCGGCCTGCAGCAGGTCGATGGCGGCGGCCAGCTGGCCCGCAATGGCCACCAGCAGGTCCTCATCCTCGAAGCCAAAGCGCATGTCCTCGGGGCTCTCGGCAAACAGCACGCCCAGCAGGCGCCCGGCCGACAGCAGCGGCACTGCCACCTGGCTGTGCGGTTCGGGCAAGCCGGGGTAGGGAATGTCCATGCCGCGCAGCGGGGGCGCATCGGGGGCGGCATGCGCGTCCATGCTCTCGCGGATGGCGTGGCTGTACAGGGCGGCATGGGTCATGTGGCTGATGCGCACCGGGGTGCGCTCGCGCGCGGCCATGCCGATCACGCCCTGGCCCAGGCGGATCTCGGAGCCCACGCCCGAGGTGGCGTAACCGCAGCTGGCCACTGTGTAGAGCTGCTGGGCGCTGGCGTCCAGCATCAGCACCATGGCGTGCTCGATGCCCAGCTTGTGCTGCAGGCCCTGCAGCGCGCCTTGCAGCAATTCGTCCAGCCCCGTGCAGCGCGCAATGCTTTCGCTGCACAGGCGCAGCGTGTGCAGCAGCCCGGAGCGTGGCGCGGGTGCCGGCAGGCCTTCGCCCGCCACCGATTCGATGTGCTCCACGGCGTAGATGTCGGCGCCCCTGAGCTCAAACACCTCGGCCATGCCTGAATGCGATGCAATGCCCGCCAGCTGCGCGCGCATGCTCTCGAACACCGGGCCGCAGTCCTCGGTGCGTTCGTACAGCAGGTGCAGGCGGTAGAAATGGGCGGTGAGCGGGTCCAGGACCAGCACGGACGCGCGCGGGTTGCGCAGGATGTTCTGGCGGGTCTTGTTGAAGAACTGGAACGACAGTGCCACATGCGTCGCATCCACATACACCACCTGTGAGATGTAGGCCACGTTCGGTGTGCCGTCGGGGTCGCAGGTCGCCATGACGGCGGGAATAGCACCCTCCAGGCAGGGGCGGATGCTGTGCAGGGAGGGCGCTGCAGTGCTCATGGCTGCGGCGTAGGTGGTGAGGGTGGCGCGCACAACTCTGCGCCTGCGCGCGGGCCCGGTGTCTGGTCGAACGCGCTGGTGGGCGTGAAGCTCACGGCCACCACATCCTGCAGCGGCGCTGCGAGCATGGCAGCCACATACTGCGGCCCGTAGCCGACCTGGCCCACCTCCTGCACCATGGACTGCAGGTAGGCCTGCAACACGGGCACGTCGCCGTCATGGGCCGGGCGCTGCGTGGCCCGGCGGGCCTTGAGCTGCAGCGTCTGGTGGGTGGACGGCACGCTGAAGACCACGGCAATCTCACCAGTGTGCGCAATGTCCTGCAGCAACTGCTCGGACTGGCTGCGCCGCAGGTACACCGTGACCTCCTGCCCATCGCCGCTGATGTGGCTGCCCACGGCCCGCATGATGCTCGGGCGCAGGGCCGCATCGCGTGACGCCACGATGGCCGACACGCCCTTGGCCACCATGGCGATATGGCTGGGGCCGAGCAGCACGGTCATGCCTTGAAGCGCTTGCGGGTCAGGGCCAGGGCCACCCAGAAGGCGACCACCGTGGTCACCACCAGCACTAGGCCATGGCGCAGGGGGTGGGCGGGCCACTGGTCCATGAACAACGGGCGCACTAGCTCCACCGCGTTGGTCAGCGGCAGCCAGTCGGAGATGGCGCGCACGATGGGCGGCAGCTGCTCGCGCGGGAAGAACACGCCCGAGAGAAACATCATGGGTGTGAGCACCAGCGTGAAGTAGTAGGTAAAAAAGTCATACCCCTTGGCCAGCGCATTGAAGATGAGCGCGATGCTGGAGAACATGATGCCCACGAACAGTAGCACCGGCCAGGCCACCAGCAGCTTGGGGCTATGGCTGATACCCAGGGCCAGCATCACACCCAGGATGGCCGTCACGGTGAACAGTGCCTTGAACGCCGCCCAGAGCATCTCGGCCAGCACCACGTCGTCCAGGCTCACCGGCGCGTTCATGATGCCGTCCCAGGTCTTTTGCACATGCATGCGCGAGAAGGCCGAGTACAGCGCCTCAAAGCTGGCCGCGTTCATGGCGCTCATGCAGATCGATCCACTGGCCAGGAACAGGATGTAGGGCACCTTGGTGTCGCCCGCCGCGCCGCCCACGTTCACCTGCCCCACCAGGGCCCCCATGCCGTAGCCAAAGGCCACCAGCCACATCAGCGGTTCGGCAATGTTGCCCACCAGGCTGGGGATGGCGAGCTTGCGCCAGACCAGCAGGTTGCGCATGAACACGGGCCACCAGCGCACGGACAGGCTGGGCGGGCGCCACACCGACGGCGGGGGCGGGGCCACAGAGGCCACGGAGGACGGGGTAACGGTTTGCATCCGCTTATTGTGCGATGTTGGCGGGTGGTCGCACAGCCCCTTGCGCGCCTGCTTGGGCGGCCGTCCCGCTGGCTGGGCACGTCCATTGCTTGGGTGCTGTCATGCCCACCCATGTCCTGAACCTGCCCGCCGGTGCCAGCGCCCTCTGGCAAAACCGTCTGGGGCTGCTGCTGGAGTCCACCGGGGAGGGCGTGTTCGGCATCGATCTGGCCGGCAACTGCGTATTCATCAACCGGGCGGGCGCACAGATGCTGGGCTTTGCCGCCGAGGAGGTGATGGGTCGCAACATGCACGCGCTCACCCACCACAGCCACCCCGACGGCAGACCTTACGCCGACAGCGACTGCCCCATCTTCAACGCCTTCCGCCAGGGCCTGCCCTGCCGGGTGGACACCGAGGTGTTCTGGCGCCAGGACGGTTCGGCGTTTGCCGTGGAGTATTCCAGCCACCCCATCCTCGAGGGCGAGCAGGTGCACGGCGCCGTCATTGCGTTTGTGGACATCACCAGCCGCAAGCGCGCAGCCGACGAGCTGCAGCGCGCGCACGACGACCTGGCCCGCGCCAATGACGAGCTGGAGCGCCGCGTGGCCGCGCGCACCCAGGAGCTGTCGCAGGCGCTGGCGCAGCTGCGGGAGCTGTCGGCCTACTCGGAGCAGGTGCGTGAGGACGAACGCACGCGCATTGCCCGCGAGGTGCACGACGAGCTGGGCAGCCTGCTGGTGGCGCTGAAGATGGATGTGAACTGGCTGCACAAGCGCCTGGGCGAGCAGGGCGAGCGCACGCCCGAAGCGGCTGGCGACATGCGCACGCAGATGCGGTGCAAATGCCAGAACATGAGCCGCCTGATCGAAAACGCCGTGGACAACGTGGGCCGTATCATCACCGACCTGCGCCCCAGCATCCTGGACCACCAGGGCCTGTGGGCGGCGCTGGAGTGGCAGGCGCAGGAGTTTGTGCAGTCGGCCGAGCTGGAGCTGACGTGGCACATGGACGTGCCCGCCACCCTGCACTTGCCCGAGCCCGCCGCCATCGCCGTGTTCCGCATCTTCCAGGAGATGCTGAGCAATGTGGGCCGCCACGCGCAGGCCAGCGCCATCGACATTGCGATTGACGTGCAGGACGATGTGCTGCAACTGCGCGTGCGTGACAACGGCGTAGGCTCCACCCGCCAGGCGCTGGAGGCGCCCACCGCCTATGGCGTGATGGGCATGCGCGAGCGGGCGCGGCAGCTGGGAGGCCAGCTGACCATCACCAGCGAGCTGGGGCAGGGCTCGTGCCTGCAATTGCTGATTCCTCTGGAGCTGTCATGAATTCCGTGGTTCGCGTATTGATCGGGGACGACCACCGCATCGTGCGGGAGGGACTCAAGCAGGTGCTGGGCGACCCGGCCAACGGCACGCCCGAGATCACCGTGGTGGCCGAAGCCACCCAGGGCAGCGAGGTGCTGGAGCAGGTTACTGCGCTGCAGGGGCGCACGGGCGCACCGGGGCTGGACCTGGTGCTGCTGGACATCGCCATGCCGGGCATGGACGGCCTCGAAGTGCTGCAGGCGCTGCGCAAGGCCTGGCCTGCATTGCCGGTGCTGATGCTCAGCACCTACCCTGAGCGGCAATATGCGGTGCGCTGCATCCAGATGGGCGCAGCGGGCTACCTGCACAAAAGCGCCGACCCCGACGATATGGTGGCGGCCGTGCGCAAGGTGGCGGCGGGCGGGCGCTACCTGACCGAGGCCACTGCGCAAGCCCTGGCGGGCGCAGTGGAGCGCACCGGCGTGGTGCGCACCGCCCAGCAGGGCGCGCCCGCCGGAGTAGACGTGCTCTCCTATCGAGAGCACCAGGTGTTCCGCCTGCTCACGGCCGGGCAGAGCGTGAGCGAAATTGGTGCGCAGCTCAAGCTCGCGCCCAACACGGTGAGCACCTACCGCGCCCGTATCCTCGAAAAGACCGGCGCGCGCAATGACGTGGAGCTGGCGCTGCTGGCGCGTGGCGCGCCTGCCGAGTGATTTGTGGGTGCGATATGCCCGATTTGTAGTGCTGGCCCTACACGCTGTAGACACCACACCCACGAATTCATGACAGAGGGCCGGCGCCGGCAAAAACTGGCCCGCGCTTTGCGTAACGCCTGGCACCAACTTCTTCGAGGTGTGCCATGTCCGAATTCTTCTCGCCCTACGATGCCGACCGCCCGTTGATGCTGAAATGCAGCTGTGGCCGCGACCACACGGTGGCCGACCACCATGCCGAGGTCTCGGCCGATGCTGCTGCAGCCACCTTGCGCCAGCGCAGCGAGACCCGCGAGTTCGAGCTTTACAGCAACGAGTTCATCGAAGCCACGCTGGTCAAGGCGCTGTTTCCGCAAGACGCGGTGCGCCGCCGCTTCATCAAGGCCGTGGGCAAGGGCACAGCCATGGCGGCCATTGCCAGCGTGTTGCCCGTGGCCAGCCTGCAGGCCATGGCGCAAGAGAAACAGGGCGCGCTGGAAAAGACCAACCTCAAGATCGGCTTCATCCCGATCACCTGCGCCACGCCGCTGATCATGGCCCACCCGCTGGGCTTCTACAGCAAGCAGGGCCTGAATGTCGAAGTCACCAAGACGGCCGGCTGGGCGCTGATCCGCGACAAGATGATCAACAAGGAGTACGACGCCACGCACTTCCTGAGCCCGATGCCGCTCGCGATCTCCATGGGCCTGGGCTCCAACGCCACCCCCATGAACGTGGCCACCATCCAGAACGTGAACGGCCAGGCCATCACGCTCGCCCTCAAGCACAAGGACAACCGCGACCCCAAGAACTGGAAGGGCTTCAAGTTCGCGATTCCCTTTGAGTACAGCATGCACAACTTTCTGCTGCGCTACTACCTGGCCGAGGCGGGCCTGAACCCCGACACTGACGTGCAGCTGCGCGTGGTGCCACCGGCCGAGATGGTGGCCAACCTGCGCGCGGGCAACATCGATGGCTTCCTGGGCCCCGATCCGTTCAACCAGCGCGCCGTGTTCGAGGAAGTCGGCTTCATCCACCTGCTCACCAAGGATCTGTGGAACGGCCACCCCTGCTGCGCCTTCGGCACCAGCACCGAGTTCATCCAGAAGAACCCCAACACCTTTGCCGCGCTGTATCGCGCGGTGCTCACCTCGGCCGCCATGGCGCGCGACCCCAAGAACCGCGAGCTGATCGCCAAGGTGATTGCGCCCCAGGCCTACCTGAACCAGCCCGAGGCCGTGATCAACCAGGTGCTCACCGGCAAGTTCGCCGATGGCCTGGGCAAGATCCAGAACGTGCCCGACCGCGCCGACTTCGACCCCATGCCCTGGCAAAGCATGGCCGTGTGGATGCTCACACAGATGCAGCGCTGGGGCTACATCAAGGGCGATGTGGACTACAAGCAGATTGCCGAAAAGGTGTTCCTCATCACCGATGCGAAAAAGCAGATGAAGGCGCTGGACCAGAAGGTGCCCGACGGCGCGTACCCCAAGTTCAAGATCATGGGGCGCGAGTTCGATGCGGCGAAGGCGGCCGAGTACGCCAAGAGCTTCCCTATCCGCAAGGCGGCATGACATGACTGCCACCAAAAACCTCAACCTGCGCGCGGGCCTGCTGTCCGTGCTCATCTTCCTCACGCTGCTGGGCATTTGGTATGTAGCCACGTCGTCCTCGGGCGCCAGCGGCGGCACGGCGGGCATGACGGCCGAGCAGATCGAGTACGCCAAGATGATGGGCAAGGACCCGGGCGCATCCAAGAGCGGTGGCTTTCCCACGCTGGGTGCGATGGGCAGCACGGTGTGGGGCCACCTGTCCAACCCGTTCTACGACAACGGTCCCAACGACAAGGGCATCGCCATCCAGCTGGCGCACTCGCTGGGCCGCGTGGCGCTGGGCTTTGGCCTGGCCTGCCTGGTGGCGATCCCGCTCGGCTTCATCATCGGCATGTCGCCGCTGCTGCGCCGCGCGTTCGACCCGTTCATCCAGGTACTCAAGCCCATCAGCCCGCTGGCGTGGATGCCGCTCGCGCTCTACACCATCAAGGACTCATCCATCTCGGGCATTTTCGTGATCTTCATCTGCTCGGTGTGGCCCATGCTGGTGAACACGGCGTTTGGTGTGGCCTCGGTCAAGCGAGACTGGCTCAACGTGTCGGCCACGCTGGAAGTGAACCCGCTGCGCAAGGCCTTCCTGGTGATCCTGCCCGCTGCGGCGCCCACCATCCTCACGGGCATGCGCATCAGCATGGGCATTGCGTGGCTGGTGATTGTGGCCGCCGAGATGCTGGTGGGCGGCACGGGGATTGGCTACTTCGTGTGGAACGAGTGGAACAACCTGTCGCTCACCAACGTGATCTTTGCCATCCTGGTGATCGGCGTGGTGGGCATGTTGCTCGACCTGGCGTTTGGCCAGCTGCAGAAGGTGGTGACCTATGTGGAGTGATGTTGCCCAGCGCCCGGCTGTTCCAGCCCCTCTTGCCACTGACGCACCGCAACGAAAGGCCTCTGCCGTGACCCAAGGCTTCCTCCAGATCGACCGGCTGAGCAAAGCCTTTGCGCCCGCCAAACCCGTGTTTGCCGATGTGTCGTTCACGCTCGACAAGGGCGAGTTCGTCTGCATCATCGGTCACTCGGGCTGTGGCAAGACCACCATCCTGAACGTGCTGGCGGGGCTCGATACTGCCACCTCGGGCACCGTCATCATGGACGGGCGCGAAGTGGCCGGGCCCAGCCTGGACCGGGGCGTGGTGTTTCAGAGCCATGCGCTCATGCCCTGGCTCACGGTGCGCCAGAACATCGCGTTCGCCGTGAAGTCGCGCTGGCCCGACTGGAAGAAGAGCCAGGTCGATGCGCATGTGGAGAAGTTCGTGGCGCTGGTAGGCCTGAGCCCTGCCATCGACAAGAAGCCTTCGCAACTCTCGGGCGGCATGAAGCAGCGCGTGGGCATTGCGCGCGCGTTCTCCATCCAGCCCAAGATGCTGCTGTTGGATGAGCCCTTTGGCGCACTCGATGCGCTCACGCGCGGCACCATCCAGGACGAGCTGATGACCATCGTGCGCCAGACGCAGCAGACGGTCTTCATGATCACGCACGATGTGGACGAAGCCATTTTGCTGGCTGACCGCATCCTGCTGATGAGCAACGGCAACGAGACGCCCGAGGGCTATAGACCCGGTGGCATTGCCGAGGTGGTGGTGAACCCCCTGCCACGCGAACGCACGCGCACCAGCCTGCACCACCTGGACGGCTACTACGCGCTGCGCAACCACATCGTGGACTTCTTGGTGACGCGCGCCAAAGCCCACTGAATTCCTGAGCAGCCAAGCCCTGTCGTGTTGCCCCTTGTGGCCGACAGGGAGGGCTGCACCCCGAAGTTCCTGTTCCCCGTTTCAAAACCCATCCAACCGAAGGAGCCATCACCATGAACCGCAACGACGTTACCGAAAAGATCATCAGCACCAAGGTCGCCAAGGGCCTGCAATGGGAGGCCATTGCCAAGAAGGTCGGCCAGTCCAAGGAATGGACCACCGCTCTGTGCCTGGGGCAGATGACTGCCACGCCCGAGCAGGCCAAGATCGTGGGCAAGATTTTCGGCCTGACGGCCGAGGAGCAGAAGTGGCTGCAAGTGGTGCCCTACAAGGGCTCGCTGCCCACACCCGTGCCCACCGACCCGCTGATCTACCGCTGGTACGAGGTGGTGAGCGTGTACGGCACCACCATCAAGGAGCTGATCCACGAAGAGTTTGGCGACGGCATCATGAGCGCCATCGACTTCAGCATGGACATTCAGCGCGAAGCCAACCCAAATGGCGACCGCGTGAATGTGGTGCTGTCCGGCAAATTCCTGCCGTATAAACAGTACTAACCCCCTGAGTCGCTTCGCGCCTTCCCCCTTTCTCTCGAATTGCTGCGCAATTCGGGAAGGGGGACACCGCCAGCGCGGCGGGGCGGCCCTTGCGCGGCGGTCGCTGGTATGGGCCGCCCCCCTCGGCGGCGGTCAGAGCACTTTGACGGCGCGGCCAATGAACTGGATGGGGCCTGTGGGTTTGTCAATCGGCGAGCCTGTGGGCGGTTCCAGCGTCAGCTCGAACAACTGGTTGGGCTGCAGCGGCGGTAGCTTGTCCAGCGGGATCTGCAGCGGCTGACCGGGCTGCACCAGGCCCAGCGACACGGGGCCGCTCCAGCCATCGGCCTTGGTCCAGAACTCCAGGGCCTTGTCGGCCGGTACTTCGGCCACGCCCAGCGGAATCAGGCTGATCAGCCGCGGCGAGCTGGCCTGCACCACCCAGCCGGGGGCCTTGTCCTGCGGCGCGACCAGCACCACCATGAACTGCGGCGGCGCGGCCACGGGTGCGGTGCGCGTCACGAGTACCGCCGCGAGCACCGCCGCCATCGCAAAGCCCGAGCCGGCGAGAGCCCGCCACAGGCCCAGGTGGTCCCACCAGCGGACGGACGGCTTGCGCTCGGTGTTGGCGCGGGGTGGCGCGGTAACGGGTGTCGTGGCCTGCTGCGCGCTGGCTGCTTGCAGCGATTGATCGATGCGCGCCCACAAGGCGGCGGGCGGCGCAATGGGCTCCACCAGCTGGGTCAGTGGCAGCAGGCGGGCTTCCCATTCGGCCACCGCCTGCTGCAGTGCTCGGTCACCGGGCAGGCGTTGCTGCATGGCCTGGCGCTCGGCAGCGGGCAGGGTGCCCAGCACGTACTCGCCAGCCAGCACATGCAGGTCTTCCGGCGAGGGCGTAGGCGGTGTGGTTCGCACATCGGTCATGCCATGCACTCCCGCAGCGATACCAGGCTGCGCCGGATCCATGCTTTCACGGTGCCCAGCGGGGCGCCCAGGCGCTCGGCAATTTCGCCGTGCGAGCAGCCGTCCACGTAGGCGTGCAGCACGCAGCTGCGGCGCGCCGGGTCCAGGGCCTCCAGGCAATGCTGCAGGCGGCCCAGGCTGGCGTTGAGTTCAAAGGTTTCCTCGACCTCGTGGTGGGCCTGCACAGACATGTCGGCCTCCAGGGCTTGGGTGGTGGTGTCGTCCACATCCACGTGGCGGCTGCCGTCGCGCACGGCGTTCAGGGCCAGGTTGCGCACCACGCTGTAGATCCACCCACGTGCGCTGCCTCGGCTCGCGTCGTAGCTGGCGGCGCGGGTCCAGATGTTCACGCAGGCATCGTGCACGATGTCTTCGGCCAGTGCGCGCTGGCGCACGATGCGCAGCGCCACGCCCAGCAGCCGCGCGCCCTCCTGTTGGTACAGGCGGTGCATGGCCTGCCGGTCGCCGGCCGCGCAGGCGGCCAGAGCGGCTTCGTAGTCAAAATCGCCAGGGGTGTCGGGCACGGTGTGCGGGCAGCGGGGCAGTGGCTGAAAGGTGGGCGCATCGTAGCCGCAAACCCGTCACCGCCCCGGTGGGTAGCCCCCGCTGCGCAGGGGATTGCGTGTGCGTGGTTTACGCGGCCTTCCAGAAGATGTAATCGGCCTGGTACTTCACGATCTGGCGCTCGCCCTTGTTGGCGGTGGTGCAGGCGGCAGCCGGTGCCACGCCGCCCTTCAAGGCCACGCGCTGGATGAAGGTCACGCCGGTCATGGCGCCGGAGCCCATGGCAGGGTTGGCCTTGACGAGCTGGTAGGGCAGGTTGCCAGTGCCAGAGGGTGCCACGGCCAGCTGGGTGGCCGTGAGCTTGGAGCCGTCGTTCGATTCCCAAGTGGCGGGCGGGCCGTAGTAGGTGCCGACCTGCTTGCCGCTGCGGTCATTCAGCACGGCCTTGGGGCCCACGAACACCCATTCGGTCTGGCCGGGCATGTTGGCCTTGTCGCGGCATTCGTAGGTGATCTCGCCCACGCCCACGGTTTCCATCGCCACCTTGTTGCCCGCAGGAACCTTGATGCTGTCGGGCAGGCTGTCCTGCGAGTACATGGATTTGGAAGGCGACGACATCATCGAGCCGCAGGCGCTCAGCAGCACGGCGGCGGCAACGGCACCCCCCAGGGGCAGCAGGCGGGAGATGGGAGACGTGTGGATGGTCATGGCGTTTCTCTCTGGTCTATGGGTTGATAGGACAGCAGCAAGTTGCGCTGCTGGAGGTACTACCCACGAAAACGCCGTTTGGATGCAGGAGATGTAAAAAATTTTTCCGATGCCTGCCCGGGCAGGGCCGCCGCCTGGGCGGAGGCTGCCTCAATGCAGGGTCAACGGTCGGGTGGTGGTCTTGACGCGCACCACCGCCGCCCGGTGCTCATAGGGGGCCGTCGGCTGGCCCAGGATGGCGGCCGCCAGCGTGCGCGCCTGCCGGGCAATCGGTTCGATATAGCGGCTGCACTGCCCGTTGATGCTGATGCAATCGCCCAGTGCGTGGATGCGGGGTACGCTGGTCTGCAGCGTGCCTGCGTCCACCGCAATGCCCTGGGCCCAATCGAGCCCTGCACTTTGCGCAAGCCGGGTGGGGGGGAGCAGGCCTGCAGCCGCCACCACTTCGTCGGCCGCAAAACGCTGCCCGCTGGTGGTGGTGACGCGGTAGCGCGAGTCCACTCGTTCCACCTGCTCCACCTGCAGACCGCCTTCAAAGCGGATGGACAGGTCCTTCCAGGCATCCAGCAACTGCGGGCCCGCCTGCTGGTCGTGCCAGCGCGCCAGCGGTTCGGTGGCCGTGTCCAGCAGCGTGATGTGGTGGCCGCCCAGTGCCAGGTCGTTGGCCAGCTCGCTGCCGATCAGGCCCGCGCCGATGATGAGCACGTCCTTGGGCTGCTCGCCCAGGTGCTGGCGCAGGCGCTGGTAGGCGTCCAGGTGGTTGATGCGCCAGCACAGACTGGCGGGCAAGCCCGGCGGCAAGGCGGCCTGCGCGCCGTGGGCCAGCACCAGGTGGCCGTAGCGCAGCACGCCCCGCGTGGTGCGCAGTTGGCGGGTGTCGGCGCAGATGCGCACGGCATGGGTGTGGGCCAGCAGGGTGACGCCCAGCCGCAACGCTGCATCGCGGCCGGTTTCGGACACCAGCGCCAGCGGGTCCAGCTGGCGCGCCATGGCCACCGACAGCAAAGGCTTGTCGTACCGGTCGCCTGCGCAGGCCGTCACCAGGGTGATAGGCAATGTGGCGCTGTGCTGGCGCAGGGTTTCGGCCAGCTGCCAGCCTGCACGGCCTGCGCCGACGATGACCACGCCCGGCTCGTCACGCGGGCGGATGTGGGCCGGAGGCGCTGCGCTGGCCTGCGCCCGCAGCGCCTCCAGCGTGGGGGCTTCGTACGGAGAAAAATCGGCCTTGGTCACCCCGCACAGCGGGCAGGCCCAGTCGTCAGGAATGTCCGCCAGCCGGGTGCCCGGCGGCAGGCCGCCATCGGGGTCGCCGTCCGCCTCGTGGTAGATGTAGCCGCAGGCGTTGCAGATGTAGCTTTGCCAGGGCGCTTGTGTTGCCGCTTCGGCCAACGCGTCGTATACGGCCTGCGAGGCGGCGCTCAATCCGAAGGCGGAGGCTGCCAACGGCGTGGTGGTGGTTGTGGCGGGCGTCATGCAGGCATCTCCTCGGCACTGAGCCGGGCGATCTCTTTGCGCAGGTGCTTGATGGCGGGCGTGACGATGGCCACAAAGTGCGACTCGCGCACGCGCCGCTGCACGTCCGAGCTCATGAGGTAGCCGCGCGCACCCTGGTGCATCAGGGCGGACTGGGCGGCGCGCAGGCACAGCTCCGCGCCGTGGGCGCGGGCGTCCAGCACGTCGATGAAGAAGTCGGTGCTTGTGTCGAACGGCGTCTGGGCCAGTTGCACGACGCGTGCGGTCAGGGCATCCAGCTCGGCCTGCAGCGCGTCGGGCCGGTCTTCCAGGAACTGGTTGACATGGCCCAGCTGCGCCTCCACCGCCCACATCGAGTCGATGGCGCCCTGGGTGATGCCCACGGCCATGCCACATTGCAGCATCACGAAGGCCGCGCGGATGCGCGCGATGAAAGGACGCGTAGGGTCGGCCATGATGTCGGCCGTGCCGATGAAATGGTCCTTGAGCCGCAGTGCATAGGTGCCCGTGCCCTCCATGGCCGAGAAGCTCGGGCATTCGCGCATCTCCACGCCCGGTGCGTCGCAGCGCAGCAAAAACATCACCTCGCGCTGGCTGGCCGCACCGTCGGCCTCCACCACCGCCGCGATCGCGCCACAGTAGTGGTCGGGCCCCAGGTTGCTGACCCAGGGCAGGGTGCCGTTGATGAGGTAACCGCCCTCTACCGGCGTGGCCTTGAGCAGCAGGCTTTCGATCTGGGCGTAGCTCTTCATGGGGTTGGACAGCGCCGTGCCGCCCATGCCCGCGCCGCTGGCGTGGCGCTGCAGCACATCGCCCATCAGCGCAGGGTTGCCCGATTGCTGCAGGTACAGCCCGCACACCGCCTGGCACCACATCATGAAGCCGGTGGCGCCGCACACGCGCGAGGCCTCGGCCATGGCGCGGATGGCCAGGCCGTAGTCGGCCGGGCCCGCCGTGCTGTCCAGGTGCGCGCTCATCGCGCCCACGGCGGCCAGTTGCTGCAGCTCGGCGCAGGGGTAGTAGCCGGTGCGGTCAATCGCCTCCACCTGCGCGGCCAGCGGGCCCTGGGCGATCTGGCGCACCGCGGCCAGCAGCGCATCGCCCCGCAGGGCGCCGTCCAGGTGGAGTTGGGGAGGGAGGTCGGCGGGGTTCATGGGGCTCCTTGGGTGCGCAGGGCGGGCTCGGTTGCGGGGGTATTTAGTCCGCGAGGCTGATCTCGAACGGAATGGGGTTGCGCATGCTGTTGGCCACGGGCGAGTAGAAATTGGCGTGCTGCACGATCTCGTCCAACACCTCGCGCGGTGCATCGCCCTCCACCAGCACCTTCACGCGGATGGCCTGGAAGCCCATCTCCGGCGGCGTCTTCTGCAATGCGCCACCCGCACCCCAGGCGGCGGGGTTGCCGATGTCGCCTTCCATGAACACCTCGATCTTGCTGAGCTTGACCTGCTTCCAGGTGGCCACGGCCGTGATGCCTACGGCCAGGCAGCCGCCCAGGCCTGACAGCACGATTTCGCCGGGCGCGGGTGCCGTGTCCTGGCCGAACAGGTGCAGGGGCTCGTCCACCACCACTGGTGCGTGGTTGCCCACATAACTCAGCGAGCGGTACTGCCCCTCCATCACCGTGTGGACCTTGTTGGTGCCCCGGCTGGCGGGGTTGTTGCGGCCTTTGTCGGCAAAGGCCATCAGGCCGTCGCGGTCGATGGGGCGCAGGTGCGTGTGCACGGTGGTGACGGGGGCAGAGGGTTCCAGCAGATCGGTGGACATGGTGTTCCTTGAAGAAAGAGACGGGAATGAAAAAAGAAGGACAGGGTTCGCAGCGGGCCACGCCCGCTGCAACAACGCACGGGGCTCAGGCCGCCAGCGCCAGCGCAGGCTTTTTGGGGAACTTGACCAGCGGCAGCCCGCTTTCGATCGGCAGCTTGTCGTCGCGCGACCATTCGTTCCACGAGCCGAAGTACATGCGCACATCGGCAAAGCCCGCCTGCTTGAGCGCGAGGAAGGTGTTGGACGCACGCGCGCCCTTGAAGCAATACAGGTACACCGTGTCTGCCGGGCTGATGCCGGCCGTGGCGCATTCGGCGCGCACTTCGTCTGGTGACTTGAAGACGGGGCCCTGGGGCGAGGGCTTCATGAAGCGGTACCACTCCAGCCACTTGGCGCCGGGCAGGCGGCCCTTGCGGGGCGCAAAGTCCTTGCCGTAGGGGCTGGAGCTGTCGCCAATCCATTCGTCCACATCGCGCACGTCCAGCAGCACGGTGTCGGTGCCCAGGGCCTCGATCACGTCTTCCTTGGTCAGCATCACGTCGGTGGTGGCCAGGTTGGTGGGGAAGATGGCCGGGGTGGGCACCACAGCCTCGGTGGAGACGGGCAGCTCTGCCGCCTTCCAGGCCGAGTAGCCGCCATTCAATACCTTGACCTTGGGGTAGCCCAGCCAGGTCAGCAGGTAGTAGCCCCGGCACGACTGGCCGTAGCCGCTGTTGAGTGCATCCTCGTAAAACACCGCCGTCTCCGCACCCGACAGGCCGATGGCGCCCAGGTGCGCGGCAAAGGTGTCTTTCAGCTCCTGCAAGCCCTGGGGCGTGGAGGTGGCGAGGTAGGTGAAGGTCTCGCGCAGGTTCACCGCGCCGGGGATGTGCCCCAGGGCATAGGTGTCGGCGTCGCGGGTGTCGATCAGCACCACAGGCTCTGCGGCTTGCAGGGCCTGCAGCTGGGTGGGCGAGATGAGGACGGCGTCGGAGGCGGTAGCGGTCACGGTGCTCATGGAAAACCTTTCGGTGCGGTGGTGGGCGGGATGCCTGCCCTCCTTATCGCAACAGGTGTGCCAGAGCGGTTGTGGATGAGAAGATTTGAATGGAAATGGCTGAATGCGCTAGTGGAATATGCGCTGACAGCTATTGATTTGATAGTGAATGGGGTGTTGCCACATGTCGCTGGTCGGGGTGGATCACACGGCCCTGGACACTGTGTTGACAAATTGTCGACACAGTGTCCGTCGTCACTTCAGACCCGCCTTGCGCAGCCGGTAGCTGAACTGCCGCAGCGTCAGCCCCAGGCTCTGCGCAGCGCGCGACTGGTTGCCGTGGTGCTCGGCCAGTGCTGCCTGCAGCACCAACACGCTGTGCGACTGGGCGGGTGCGTAGTCACGCACCAGCGGCGCCGGGGTGGCGGCCGGCTGTGCTGCTGCGCCGGTGGTGGCTGGGGGCGGCGGTGCAGGCGGCGGTGGCAAGGGCACGGACGCAGCCGGTAGAAACCGGTCCAGCTCCGCCCGCGTCACCAGCGTGTCATTGGTCAGCAGCACCAGCCGCTCGATCACATTGCCCAGCTCGCGGATGTTGCCGGGCCAGGGGTGTTCTTCCAGCCGCGTCAGCGCGTCGGGCGACAGGTTCACATTGCGCTGGTGCGCCTGGTTGGCGCGGCTCACAAAGTGCAGCGCCAGCGCGCGGATGTCCTCACGCCGCTCGGCCAGCGAGGGCAGGTGGATCGGAATCACGTGCAGGCGGTAGTACAGGTCTTGCCGAAAGCGGCCGGCCTCCACATCGGCCGCCAGGTCGCGGTGGGTGGCCGCCACCAGGCGCACGTTGACCTTGACCTCGCGCTGACCGCCCAGGCGCACCAGCGTACCCTCTTGCAGCGTGCGCAGCAGCTTGGACTGCAGGGCCAGCGGCAACTCGCCAATCTCGTCCAGAAAGATGGTGCCGCTGTCGGCCTGCTCGAACCAGCCCGCGCGGGCCGTGCTGGCGCCGGTGAACGCGCCTTTTTCATAGCCAAACAGTTCGGACTCGAACAGCGCGTCCGGAATGGCCGAGCAGTTGACCTTGATGAAGGGCCGGTCGCGTCGCCCGCTGGCCAGGTGCACGGCGCGTGCGAACAGCTCCTTGCCCGTGCCCGACTGGCCCAGCAGCAGCACGGTGGCCTGGGTTTGCGACACGCGTTCCAGCTCGCTCAAGGCCTGCAGCAGGGGCGGCGAGCTGCCAATGAGTCCGTAGCGCGCGCTTTTGGTGTTGAGCGCATTGGCCAGCACAGCGTTGCGCGCCTCCAGCTGCCGCGTCTGCTCGGCCACCAGGGCTTCGAGCTGCAGCAGCTGCCCCACCAGCGTGGCCAGCACGCGCAGCACCGCCAGGTCGTCGTTCAGGTGGCGTTGGCGGCTGCGGATGCGGTGGCAGGCCAGCACGCCGATGGGGGCGTTGTTGACCTCGATGGGCAGGGCGATGAAGGCCACCGTCTCGGGCGGCAGCTGGCTGCGCGCCACCGCGCGGGCCAGGAACAGCGGTTCGGCATCGATGTCCTGCACGATGGCAGGCTGCCCCGTGGCCAGCACCCGGCCCGTGATGCCCTCACCCCAGGCATAACGGCCCCGCGCCACCTCGGCCTGGGTGAGGCCGTAGGCATGTTGGATGGCGGCGGTGCGCGGCGCGCCGGCTGGGGCGGTGGGCGCTGCGTCCACCAGCACGATGCGACCCCGGTTCAGGCCCAGCAGCTCGCTCATCAGGTGCAGCATTTCGCGCAGCACCAGGCCGGGCGCCAGGCTGCGGCCGATGAGGCGCATCACCTCGCGCATCAGCAGCAGCTCCTGCGCGTGCCAGTCGGTGAGGGCGCCCTGGGAGGCGCGAGCAGAGGGCGTTGGGGGCATGGAGTCTGCATTGCAAGTTCTGCGCCCGGTTGCATTAAAGTTGCCCGCATTCCTTCCTTTAGACCTTTGCCGAAAGCAGCACCACCATGACCACCCTCGGAACCCCCCTGTCTCCCCACGCCACCAAAGTCATGCTGCTGGGCTCGGGCGAGCTGGGCAAGGAAGTGCTGATTGCGCTGCAGCGTCTCGGGGTCGAGACCATCGCCGTAGACCGCTACGACAACGCGCCCGGCCAGCAGGTGGCCCACCACGCGCGCACCATCACCATGAGCGACCCGGCCCAGCTCAAGGCGCTGATCGAAGCCGAGCGCCCGCATCTCGTCGTGCCTGAGATTGAAGCCATCGCCACCCCCATGCTCGAAGAGCTGGAAGCCGCCGGCACCGTGCGCGTGATCCCCACGGCCCGCGCCGCGCGCCTGACCATGGACCGCGAAGGCATCCGCGTGCTGGCTGCTGAGACGCTGGGCCTGCCCACCAGCCCTTACAAGTTCTGCAACTCGCTCGAAGAGCTGCAGGCCGCGATTGACGCCGGGAATGGGAACGGGGTGGGCTACCCCTGCATCGTCAAGCCCGTGATGAGCAGCTCCGGCAAGGGCCAGAGCAAGATCGACGGCCCGGCCGACGTGCAAAAAGCCTGGGACTACGCCATGGCCGGCGGCCGCGTGAGCCACGGCCGCGTGATCGTCGAGGGCTTCATCGATTTTGACTACGAAATCACGCAACTCACCGTGCGCTCGGTGGGCGCCGACGGCCAGATCGTTACCAGCTTTTGCGACCCCATCGGCCATGTGCAGGTGAGCGGCGACTATGTGGAAAGCTGGCAGCCCCACCCCATGCACCCGGCAGCGCTCGACAAGTCGCGCCAGATCGCCAAGGCCGTGACCGACAACCTGGGTGGCCAGGGCTTGTTTGGCGTAGAGCTGTTCGTGAAAGGCGAGAACGTGTGGTTCAGCGAAGTGAGCCCGCGCCCGCACGACACGGGCCTGGTCACGCTGTGCACCCAACACCAGAGCGAGTTCGAGCTGCACGCCCGGGCCATCCTCGGGCTGCCCGTGGACACCAGCCTGCGCAACCCCGGCGCCAGCGCCGTGATCTATGGCGGTATGGACGCCCAGGGCATCGTGTTCGACGGCGTAGACGAAGCCCTGCGCGTGCCTGACACCGACCTGCGCCTGTTCGGCAAGCCCGAGAGCTTTGCCAAGCGCCGCATGGGCGTGGCACTGGCGCGCGCGGCCGATGTGGACACGGCCCGCACCAACGCCAAGCTGGCCGCGAGCAAGGTCAAGCCACGCAAGGCGTAGTTGGGAAATTTGAGAGAAATTGGCTTCTGGTGCTTAATCCATAAGCGCTAGTAGCTATGTATTCAGGAGCATTGGCATGCCCGGCGTGCGGCGTTCTGTCCTTTCGCTTCATCACTCCCGGATCTGTCGCCCCGTGAGCTTGAGGAACAGGTCTTCCAGGTTCGCGGGCCGGTGCAGCGTGCGCAGGTGGCCGTGCTGGCCCAGCGCCTGCAGCAGCGGCTGCGCGTTCTGGGTGTAGAAAAACACGGTCTCGCCACTGACCTCCACGCGGGCGGCCAGGGTGCGCAGCGCGGCGTCTTCCGCCATCTGCACGGCACCCACGCCAAACACCTCCACCACGTCGGGCTCCAGGTGCTGGGCAATCAGTTCGCGCGGGCGGCCTTCGGCGATCTTGCGGCCGTGGTCCAGCACCAGCAGGCGCGAGCACAGGCGCTCGGCCTCGTCCATGAAGTGGGTGGTCAGCAGGATGGATTTGCCTTGCTGCAGCAGCAGTTGCAGCCGCTCCCACATCAGGTGGCGGGCTTGGGGGTCGAGGCCCGTGGTGGGCTCGTCGAGCAGCAGCAGGCGTGGGTTGTTGACGAGGGACCGGGCCAGCGACAGGCGCCGCTTCATGCCGCCGGACAGTTCGCCTGGCTTGGCATCGGCCTTGTGGGTGAGGGCGGCAAACTCCAGCAACTGGGGCACGCGCTCGTCCATCACCGCGCCTTTCAGGCCGAAGTAACGCCCAAACACGTGCAGGTTCTCGGCGCAGGTGAAGTCCGGGTCCAGCGTGTCGAACTGGGTGACCACGCCCAGCTGCGCCTTGATGGCCAACGCATCGCGGGGCATCAGCAGCGGGGCCGTGCCGGGCTGGGGGGTGAAGTGCACTTCGCCCCCGTCGGGCGACGCCAAGCCCAGGCACATGCGGATGGTGGTGGTCTTGCCCGCGCCGTTGGGGCCGATGACGCCCAGGCATTCACCGGGAGCAATGGCAAAAGACACGTCGTCCACCACCGTGGTCTCGCCATAACGCTTGCGCAGGTGCAGGGCTTCAAAAAGTGCGGTCATGGAGGGATTGTGTGCGACGAGTGCGCCGGTGGTGCTTGGGGGTGGCGGTTTTGCCAGAATCAGCCGCAGGCGCTAGTGGGTATTGCGCCTGCTGCTATCAAAACAGGACTCCTTGCCTCAGTCCGCAGCGACCAGCCGCCCCCGGCCCGCCGTCTTGGCTGAATACAGGGCGCCATCGGCACGGGCCATCAGCTCCGCCAAGCCGGCTTCGCCAGGTTGCAGCACGGCCATCCCGGCGCTGTAGTCCAGCGCAAAGCCCAGCTCGGCCACGCTGGCGGCATGCAGGCGCTTGCGCAGCCGCCGGTCCAGCGCCAGGCCGGCGGGCTCGCTGTTGTGCAGCAGCAGCACGCCAAACTCCTCACCTCCCAGGCGCCCGACCAGGTCGCCGCTGCGGCAGGTGCCGCCCAGCAGGCGGGCAAACAGCTGCAGGGCTCGGTCCCCCGCCTCGTGGCCGTGGGTGTCGTTGACCTGCTTGAAGTGGTCCAGGTCCAGCATCAGCGCTGTCATGGGCAGCTGGTGGCGCGCGGCGTGTGCCAGCAGGCTGCTGCCTTGGGTGGTGAAGCCGCGCCGGTTGAGCACGCCGGTCAGGCCGTCCGTCATCGCCAGCGTGCGCAGCTTGTGTTCGGCCTCCGACCGCCAGGCCACCAGCACGGCCACCGTGCCGAGCACCAGGCTCACGTTGGTGGCAACGGCCGCTGCCAGGTTGACAGGGTGGGGGGTGCGAAAGCTGGAGTACTGGTCGGTGAAGGCGCCCAGCATGCCCCGCGCCAGCGTGAACGCGGCCGACGTCAGCAGGCAGCCCAGCAGCAGGCTGCGCCAGCGCAGGTTGGCCTCGACCACGGGCGCCAGGGTGGCGCGCGCAACGATGCACAGAATGGTGGCCATCAAGAAGTTGGCCCAGCCCACGCGCCAGGCGTAGTGACCAAAGCCCAGCGTGTAGCCCAGCGGGGCGGCAATCACCAGCAGCAGCAGCAGGCGGCGCAAGGGGCGGGGGCCCAGCCATTCCTCCAGCGCCCGGTACAGCATCCACTGCGCGGCGGCGTTGCAGGCAATCGACAGGGTGGAGAGGGCTTGGTCCCACAGGGTGGATGAGGCAATGATGGCTGCCCAGGCCACCGCCTGCAGCAGCATGCTGGCCTGCACATGGCGGGCCGCACGGCTCACGTCCCGGCCCATGATCAGCGGCAGCGCGGCCGAGATCATGAACAGGTTGGCCGCCATGACCGTCATCAGGGTGAGGAAATCCAGTGGCATACGCGGCGGCCCCGGGGCGGTTTACTGAAACGCGACCTCGGCAAAGCTGCGCAGCTTGCGGCTGTGCAGGCGGTCCACGCCGCCGTTGCGCAGGATCTCGATGGCGCGCATGCCGATGCGCAGGTGCTGGTCCACCCGTTCGCGGTAGAAGTGGTTGGCCATGCCGGGCAGCTTGATCTCGCCGTGCAGGGGCTTGTCGCTCACGCACAGCAGGGTGCCGTAGGGCACGCGAAAGCGAAAGCCGTTGGCGGCGATGGTGGCGCTTTCCATGTCCAGCGCCACGGCGCGGCTCTGGCTGAAGCGGCGTTGCGGCGTGTTGTCGGGCAGCAGCTCCCAGTTGCGGTTGTCGGTGCTGGCCACGGTGCCGGTGCGCATCACGCGCTTCAGGTCCGCGCCGCTGATCTGCGTGACATCGGCCACGGCCTGCTGCAGCGCGAGCTGAATCTCGGCCAGCGCCGGGATGGGCACCCACAGCGGCAGGTCTTCGTCGAGCACATGGTCCTCGCGCACATAGGCGTGGGCCAGCACGTAGTCGCCCAGCTGCTGGCTGTTGCGCAGGCCCGCGCAGTGGCCCAGCATCATCCAGGCATGGGGGCGCAGCACGGCAATGTGGTCGGTGATGGTTTTTGCGTTGGCGGGGCCCACGCCGATGTTGACCATGGTGATGCCGCTCGCGTCCTTGCGCACCAGGTGGTAGGCGGGCATCTGCGGCAGGCGGGGCGGGGCGGCGCCCAGGTCGTCGCCGGCCTCGGCGCTCAGGCCCACGCGGCGCGTTACCACGTTGCCGGGCTCGATGAAAGCGATGTATTCGCTGTCGGGCTTGGCCATCTCTGCGTGGCCCAGGCGCACGAATTCGTCGATGTAGAACTGGTAGTTGGTGAACAGCACGAAGTTCTGGAACCACTCGGGCGCCGTGCCGGTGTAGTGGCGCAGGCGGTGCAGCGAGTAGTCCACGCGCGGCGCGGTGAACAGCGACAGGGGCTGCGCCTCGCCGGGTGCAGCCTGCCAGGTGCCGTTGGCAATGCCGTCGTCCATGGCGGCCAGGTCGGGCAGGTCGAACACGTCGCGCATCAGCATGCGGCGGGCCTGAGTCAGCGTGCCTTCGATGTGGTCGTGCTCGGCAAACGAGAAGTGGATGGGGATCGGGTGGGTGCTGGTGCCCACTTCCAGTTCCACGTTGTGGGCCGCGCGCAGCAGGCGGAACTGCTCGGCGTAGTAGTTGGCAAACAGGTCGGGCCGGGTCAGCGTCGTTTCATAGCGCCCGGGGCCTTCCACAAAGCCATAGGCTAGCTTGGTGTCTGCCCGCGCCACGGTGGTGGTGTGCACCCGCACAAACGGGTAGAACGCGCGCACCGGGCCCTCGGGCGTCTCGCCCGCCACAAAACGCTGCATGGCGTCGCGCAGGTGGCCGATTTGCTGCTGGTAGATGCGCTGCACCTGGGCCAGCGCATCGGCCGGGTCGGTGTGGCGGGTGGGGGCGATGAAGTCGGGGATGAGGGGCATACCCCTATTGTCCACAAGCCGAAGGCCCCGGTAGGAAACCAGCGGCTATTGCTTCAGCCAGTGACCGGCGGCCTCGGCATCCATGGGCATTGCCACCACAAACCCCTGCATCAGGTCACAGCCCAACCCCGCCAGCAAGCCGATTTGCGCCTGCGTCTCCACCCCCTCTGCCACGGTCTTGAGTTGCAGGCTGCGGGCCATCTGGATGATGGCGGTGACGATGGCGACATCGTCGGCGTTGCCTGGGGTGTCGGCGACAAACGATCGGTCGATCTTGAGCTTGTCGATGGGGTAGCGTTTCAGGTAGGCCAGGGACGAGTACCCGGTGCCGAAGTCGTCGATGGAGATGCCGACGCCCAACGCCTTGACGGCGTGCAGGGTGTTCAGGGTCTGGCCCGTGTGGTGCATCAGCACGGACTCGGTGAGCTCGATCTCCAGGTACTGCGCGGCGAGCCCGGTTTCCTGCAGGACCGTTGCAATGTCGGCGGCCACGTCGCGCTGGCGGAATTCGAGGGCCGATAGGTTGACGGCCACGGGCACCATGGCGAGGCCCTGGTCCTGCCACGCCTTGAGCTGGCGGCAGGCCTCACGCATCACCCAGCGGCCAATGGGTGCAATGAGGCCGCGAGACTCCGAGAATGTGATGAACTCGTCCGGCCCGACCAGCCCGCGCTCGGGGTGGCGCCAGCGCACCAGCGCTTCCAGGCCCTGCAGCGTGCCATCGGCCAGGCAAATTTGTGGTTGGTAGTGCAGCACGAAGGCGTTGCGGGCGATGGCGTCGCGCAGCAGCCGCTCCTGATGCAGTACGTCGAGGGCGCCCGCTTCCATGCTGGAGGTGTAGAACTGGCGGTTGCCGCGCCCGCTGTCCTTGGCGTGTTGCATGGCTGCGTCGGCGCAGCGCAGCAACACGTCGGCGCTGTCCCCATGGTCTGGATACAGGCTGATGCCGATGGATGGGGAGATGGTGAGCGGCAACTGATCGACCGTGAACACACCATGCATCGAGTCCAGCAGCTTGTCGGCCACCATGGCGGCGTCGTCGGCTGTCTGCACGTCGGTCAGGACCACCACGAACTCATCCCCGCCGATCCGCGCGACCACATCGGCGTCCCGCACGCCGTGGCGCAGGCGCTCGGCCACGTTGCACAGCAGCTGGTCGCCCGCGTGGTGACCGAGCGAGTCGTTCACGGTCTTGAAATGGTCCAGGTTCATGAACAGCACTGCCACCCGGCCATGGCGCCTGCGTGCCAGCGACAGCACCTGCGACAGCTGCTCGATCAGGAAGTGGCGGTTGGGCAACTGCGTGAGGGGGTCGTGCAGCGCAATGAAGGCCTCGCGCTCCTGGGCCTGCTTGCGTGCCGTGATGTCCCGCACCACCACGATGCGGTAGTCCGCGTGGTGCAGTGGCATGGTCTTGCCCACGACCTCCACGGGGATCGCATGGCCGTCCTTGTGGCGGATGGTGACTTCGTAGGGGTCCTCCCGCCCGCTGCGGGTGTATTCCAGCGCAGTGGCGCGCCATTCGGGGCTGATGAAATTGAAGATCGACAGGCCCAGCACCTCGTGCAGCGCAAAACCCGTGAGCCGGTGCAGCGCCTCATTGCCATCGGTGATGATGCCGTCGCGGTGGAACACGATGGCCTCGTCCGTGGCCTCGGTGAACTTGCGCATGCGCTCTTCACTCTGGCGCACGGTGCGCTCGGCGCGCCAACGCTCGGTGATGTCGGTGATCAGCACAAACGAGCCCAGCTGCTGTCCCGTGTCGCCAAAATGCGGGATCAGGTTGACCTCGATCATGCGCGCTTCGCCATTGGGCAGGGTCTGTTCGCGCGTGTACTTCACGTGCTCGCCCTGCACGCACCGTTCCACATGCGGCTGGATCACTTGCCACGCCTTGGCGCCGATGGCCTGCTCTACCGTGAGGCCCAGAATGGATTCGGTGCTGTGGCCGTTGTAGGCCGCGTAGCCCTGGTTGGCAAACCGGCACAGCAGGCCGGGCAGGTCGTAGTAAGCCATCATGGCCGGGACCGAATCGGCAATCAGCCGCAGCAATGCGTCGCTGGAGCCACTGGGGCCAGGGGTGGAAGCTGCGTTGTGGGGGTCTTGCATGGGCAGGCTCCGATGGGTTTCGTTATAGCCGATCCACCTGACATTCAGGCTAGGGGCAACTCCGCATGGCCGCCGTGCGCGGGGCGCGATGGCGGCCCTTTCTGTCACCATGGGGTGTGGTCAGAGAAACGAGAAGTCAGAAAGGGGCGGGAGTTCCATGCAGGAGTTCGGAGGTTTTTCGACAGCGCTGGCGGTGCTGGCGAGCGCGACGGGCTGCGGTTTGCTGATGGGCATCGAGCGGGAGCGCCGCAAGGGCGCGGGGCCCGACCGGGCACCAGCCGGCGTGCGGTCGTTCACCCTGGCCTCCCTGGGGGGGGCCGCTGCTGCGCTGACGGCCATGCCCGCGCTGGTGGCGGTGGGGGCCGCGCTGGTGGCGGCGCTGACCGTGGTGGCCTATGCGCGGGACCGCTCCAGCGACCCGGGCGTGACCACCGAGATTGCCCTGTTGCTGGCCTATGTGATCGGGGTGATTTGCGCACGCGACCAGTTGCTCGCTGCCGCCCTGGCGGTGCTGGTGACGGGGCTGCTGGCGCTGCGGGGCGCGCTGCACCAGTTCTCCAACCAGTGGTTGCAGCCCGGCGAGGTGCGCAGCGGGCTCATTCTGGCTGCGCTGGCCTTGCTGGTGTACCCGCTCGCCCCCAACACCCCCCTGTGGCAAGGGGTGCTGAACCCGCAGGTGGTGGTGCGCCTGGTCATCGTGCTGCTGGTGATCCAGTCGCTGGCGCACCTGGCCAAGCGGCTGATGCAGGCGCGCCATGCGGTGGCGCTGTCGGCGCTGGCGTCGGGCTTTGTGTCGAGCACCGCCACCATCGGCAGCCTGGGCATGGAGGTGCGTGCGGGCCGGGCCCCAGCACGCGCCAACGCCGGGGCTGCGGTGCTCTCATGTGTGGCCACCATGGTGCAGATCGTGGTGGTGGCTGCTACCGTGCAGCCCCAGTGGCTGGCGTGGCTGTGGCTGCCTGCGCTGGCGGGTGGATGCGTGGCGGCGGCCGTGGGCTGGTGGGGCGGGCGGGGAGCGGCTCGCCGGTCCGCCAAGGCTGCAGATGCCGGGGTGGACGGGGCTGTTGCCGTCCCCCCTGATACCCCCATGTTCAAGTTGCGCGACGCCTTGCTGATTGCAGCCTTGCTCACGGGCATTCAGGTGGCGGTGCAGGGGCTCACCGTCTGGCAAGGCGATGCGGGCATGCTTGTGGGCGCGTTGCTGGCGGCTCTGGCCGACGTGCATGCGGCCACCGCAGCCGTGCTGGTGCGCGGTGGCCCGGACAGCGCGTTCGCACCCGCCATCGTGCAGGCGTTGATGGCCGCGCTGCTGGTGCATGCGGGCAGCAAATGCGTGGTGGCCCTGGCCAGTGGTGGCTGGCGCTACGCTGTGGCCGTGGCACCGGGCGTGCTGGCGCACACCCTGGCCTTTGTGGGGGTGCTGGCCTGCAGGCATAGCGGCCTGTGAGGGCCGGGCCGGATAATCGGCCCATGACCTCCAAAGAAAACCAAGCCCGCACTGATTTCAGTGCGCTGGCCCTCAGCCCCGCCATGCTGGCCAACCTGCAGCAGCTGGGCTACACCACGATGACCCCGATCCAGGCGGCCAGCCTGCCGCCCGCCCTGCTGGGCAAGGACCTGATCGCCCAGGCCAGCACCGGCAGCGGCAAGACGGCCGCGTTTGCCCTGGCCCTGCTGGCCAACCTCAACCCCCGCCGTTTTGCCGTGCAGGCCCTGGTGCTGTGCCCCACGCGCGAGCTGGCCGATCAGGTGGCCACCGAGATCCGCCGCCTGGCGCGCGCCGAAGAAAACATCAAGGTTGTGACCCTGTGCGGCGGCGTGCCGCTGCGCGGCCAGATGCTGAGCCTGGAGCATGGCGCCCACATCGTGGTGGGCACGCCCGGCCGGGTGATGGACCACCTGGAGCGCCAGCACCTGACGCTCGAAGCGCTCAACACACTGGTGCTGGACGAAGCCGACCGCATGCTGGACATGGGCTTCTTTGACGACATCGCCACCGTGGCGCGCCAGTGCCCCAAAGAGCGCCAGACCCTGCTGTTCTCAGCCACCTACCCCGAAGGCATTGCCAAGCTCAGCGCCCAGTTCATGAAGTCGCCCGAGCAGATCACGGTGCAGGCGCAGCATGCCGAGGGCAAGATCGAGCAGCGCTGGTACGAGGTGAAGAACAGCGAACGCCTGCATGCGGTGTCGCAGTTGCTCAATCACTTTCGGCCCGACTCGTCCATCGCGTTCTGCAACACCAAGCAGCAGTGCCGTGACCTCGTGGGCGTGCTGCAGGCGCAGGGCTTCAGCGCGCTGGCGCTGTTTGGCGAGCTGGAGCAGCGCGAGCGCGACCAGGTGCTGGTGCAGTTTGCCAACAAGAGCTGCTCGGTGCTGGTGGCCACCGACGTGGCCGCGCGGGGCCTCGATATTGCCAACCTGGCCGCCGTCATCAACGTGGACGTGACGCCCGACCCCGAGGTGCATATACACCGCATCGGCCGCACCGGTCGGGGCGACGCCGAAGGCCTGGCGCTGAACCTGGCCAGCCTGGACGAGATGGGCAGCGTGGGCAAGATCGAGCAACTGCAGGGCCGCGAATCGCGCTGGTTCCCGCTGGCGGACCTCACGCCCACGGGCAGTGGCCCGTTGGTGCCGCCCATGGCCACGATCCAGATCATCGGCGGCCGCAAGGAGAAGATCCGCGCGGGCGACGTGCTGGGCGCGCTGACCGGCGACATGGGCTACACGCGCGAGCAGATCGGCAAGATCAATGTGAACGACTTTTCCACCTACGTGGCGGTGGACCGTGCCATCGGCGCGCAGGCTGTGCAGCGGCTGAACCAGGGCCGGGTAAAGGGCAAGACGGTGAAGGCGCGCTTGGTGACAGGAACCCAGGAATTTGAATAAAAAGCGCTGGATGCGCTAGTGAATAAAGCGCCAATAGCTATTGAATTAATAGCGTTTTGTATCCATCCTCCACCGCCTCAACGCCGGGCGGCGGCTGCCTCCAGCATCTGCACCATCTCGCCATAGCCGCGCTGGCGCGCCAGCTGCAGGGGCGTGTTGCCCTGCCGGTCGGTCAGGGACTGGCTGGCACCGGCCTGTAGCAACGCCTGCAGCGTGGCCTGGTGGCGCGGGCCCCCGTTGCCCAGCACGATGGATTCGATGAGCGCCGTCCAGTGCAGGTTGTTCACATGGTCCAGTGGCGCCCCGGCTGCGATCAGCTGGCGCACCACGCCGTCATGCCCCAGGTGGGCGGCGGCGATCAGGGCCGTGCCGTCGTAGCGGCTGGTCACCTGTTTGGCACTGGCGCCGAGTTGCAGCAGCAGGCGCAGCGTGGCCTCGTCGTCGGCCACGGCAGCGATGGTCACGGCGTCGTAGCGGTCGTTCTCCAGCACGTTCAGGTCGGCACCGGCCTTGGCGAGGGCGCGGATGGCGTCGGCCTGCCGCGCATAGGTGGCCACATGCAGCGGCGTACGGCCATACGGGTCGCGGGCATTCACATCGGCGCGTGCCGTCACCAGTCTGGACAGCGCGGGCACATCGCCGCGCGCGGCGGCGGCGTGCAGGCCCTGGTAGGCCGCGGTTTCGGTGGCCGTGGGAGGCACCTGGGCGTTGGCGGGCAGCGCGCTGGCCAGCGCTGTGGCCAGGGCGAATGCAAGGGGCCAGTGCTTCATGGGTGCCTCCGGTGAATGCTGCGTTGCCTGTGGATGGGCTGGCTTACTTCAGCAGATCCTGCACCTTGGCGATGCCCGCCACGGCGCACTGTTCGTCCAGGTGGCCGCCGGGCGCACCGCCCACGCCCACGGCGCCGATGACTTCGTTGCCCACCTTCACAGGTACGCCACCGCCCAGCAGCAGATAGCCGGGGATGTTCACCAGGTTGGCAGCTGCGGGGTTCTTTTGCGCGCCTTCCATCATGGCCAGCGTGGTGTTCTTGGCCGATGCCGAGGTGTAGGCCTTGAGGCGGCTGGCTTCCAGCGTGTGGGGGCCAGCGTTGTCGGCACGGTGCACGGCGCGCACGGTGCCGGCGCGGTCCACCACGGTGGCGGTCACGGCGTAGCCGTTGGCCGTGCAGGTGGCCACGGTTTGTGCGGCGATCTGCGTGGCCAGGTCCAGCGACATGTTCTTTTCGGTACGCACGCCTTCGGCGCTGGCTGCGGTGGCGATCAGGGACAGGGTCAGGGCGGCGACTTTGGCGAGGGTGCTCTGCATGGTGTTCTCCGGTGTTGTGGGGGCGGTGCCACCCTTTGTGGCGCCGTGGGAGAACTGTAGAAACTGCCGCTGTTTTCAGCCATTCGGGTGGTTACGCGCGCGCCTCCGTAGAACTACGGAGAGCCCTTTCAGACAAGGTCAGGATGCCGCGTCCACCAGTGCCGCGTACCGCCTGATCAACTGCGCAAGCGACTCGGCCCCCAGCTTGGCAAACAGGTTGGCGCGGTGGGTTTCGACGGTGCGGGGCGAGAGTTCGAGCGCCCGGCCGATTTCCTTGTTGGTCAGGCCTTCGACGATCAGGCCCAGTACCTCGCGCTCGCGGGCAGACAGTTGAACAAAGCGTTCACGCGCCTGCTGGTCGGCCTGGTGCCGCTCGCGCGAGCGCACATGCTGGCGCACGGCGTTCTGCAGGGCCTCGATCAGCACCTCGTCATCCACCGGCTTTTCGAGAAACTCTGCCGCCCCGGCTTTGAAGGCGCGGCGGCACATCTCCACCGTGCCGTGGCCGGTGAGCAGGATCATGGGCTGGTCCACGCCTTGTGCCAGCAGTTGCTCCAGTACCGTGAGTCCGCTGATGCCGGGCATGCGCACGTCGAGCACGATGGCGCCGATGCTGGCGCGGTCAAACCCCGCCATGAACGACTGCGGGTCGGCCCAGGTCTGCACACGCAGGCCCACGGTACTGATGAGCAGGCCCAGGCTGTCACGCACGGCGGCGTCGTCGTCCACCAGGTGGATCAGGGGCGAGAGGGAGCGGGCGTTATCGGTCATGGGCGGGCGGCGCTGCACACAGGGTCAGCACAAACTCGGCCCCCCGGTGAGTGGCGGAGGGGGGCGTGGCTTCGGGCGCCAGGGTCAGTTGTGCACCCATGGCCTGCGCCAGGCTCTCGCACAGCGTGAGGCCCAGGCCCAGTCCGCCGGTGCGGGTGGTGTAGAAAGGCTCGAACAGGTGCTGGCGTGCCTCGGGCGGTATGCCCAGCCCATGGTCGCGCACCGAGAGGGCCACGCGCCCGGCGTCCACGCGCACCATGGCCAGGTGCAATTGGCGTTCTGCCAGTGGCACCTGCTCCAGCGCCTGCAGGGCGTTCATCAGCAGGTTGTGGATGATCTGTTGCAACGCCACGGGTTCGGCCAGTACGTTGGGCAGATCCGGTTCGGCAGCCACCTCGGGCACCACGCCGCGCTGCGCCAGCTCGGGCTCCAGCAGGTGCAGCACGTCTTGCACGGCGGTGGGCAGTGCCAGGGGCTGGGCCTGGCCTGCCAGGTCGGGCCGCTCCACCAGACGGCGCAGGCGGCCCACCACGGTGGATGCGCGGCGCGCCTGCTCCACCGCGCGGGCCATGGCGGTCTGCGCGGTGGCCAGTTCGGGCGGGTCGTCGGCCAGCAGGCGCTGGGCGGCCTGCGTGCTGGAGAGCAGCGCCGTGAGCGGCTGGTTCAGCTCGTGCGCCATGCCCGCGGCCAGTTCGCCCAGCGTGTTCAGCCGCGCCACCTGGCCCAGGCGCAGCAGCTCTTCGGCCCGCTGGCGGGCCACGCGCTGGCGCCACAGGGCGCGGCCTGCGGCCCACAGCGCGGCCGTCAGCAGGCACCAGCCCAGCATGCGCCACCAGGGCAGTTCGTGCAGACCCACGCTGCGGCGGGCCACCACGTCCAGCGGCTGGCTGGGGGCGGCCAGCAGTTTGTGAAAGTCGTAGGTGCGGATGCCGCTGCCCCGGTCGACCTGGCCGGGCTGCACCACAAAGGCCGTGCCGCCGTGCTCCAGCGTCACGCGCACCGGGCTGGTGGCCAGGTCCATGGGCCACTCGTCGGTGGGGATGGTGGTGCGCAGGTCGATGTGCAGCGCGTAGCTGGCGGGCGTGCCTGCCAGCACCAGGTAGTAACGGCCTGCGGGCAGGTTCAGCCCCGCCATGGCTGCGTGGCCCGTGCGCCGTGAGGTGGCCTCGGCCGCTGCCAGCTCGGCCTGCAGTGCGGGCGGCCAGTCGCTGTGGGCCGAGCGCTGCAGCACGTCCAGGATTTGCGGGTACACCGACGGGAGGCGGGGCAGGGGCGAGGCCGCGTTGTGCGGGCCATCCGCCGCAGTGGCGGGCTGCAGCAGCGCCAGCGTGGCCATGATGGCGTCGTGCTGCACCACGCGCTGGCTCAGCAGCCGGTGCACGATGCGTGCGTCGGTCTCAAATGCCGCGTGGAGTTGCTGCAGGCGGTCCATCACCAGCCAGCCGCAACCGATGCAGGCCACCACCACCCACAGCAGCAGGCTGGGCAGGTGCAGGGCGTGTCGGGGCAGAAGGCGGCGCCAGGCGGGGGGCATGCGCGGATTCTGGCATGGGGGCTGCGCCGGGGTCTTCCGTTAAACCGCGCTTAAGGTGGCTCTGGTGTAATTTCCGACTCGCCCGTTTCCGCTTCTTCTCCTACCCACCATGTCCGCTGCTTCGCCCGCACCTCACCCCTGGCTTTCACCCCGCAACCTTTTGTGGGCGTCGATTGCGGTGGCGGCGGTCACCATCGCGCTCAAGACGCTGGCCTGGGTAGTCACGGGCTCGGTAGGTCTGTTGTCGGATGCGATGGAGTCCTTCGTGAACCTGGCCAGCGCCATGTTTGCGCTGGCCATGGTGACGGTGGCCCAGCGCCCGGCCGATGACGACCACCCCTACGGCCACCACAAGGCCGAATACTTTTCGTCGGGGTTCGAGGGCATCCTCATCATGGGCGTGTCGGCAGGCATCCTGTGGGCGGCGGGGCACCGCTTGTTCGACCCGCAGCCCATCGAGCAGGTGGGCTGGGGCCTGGGCCTGTCGGTGCTCAGCTCGGCCCTGAACGGGCTGCTGGCCTGGGTGATGTTCCGCTCGGCGCGCGAGCACCGCTCCATCGCGCTGGAGGCCGATGCCCGCCACCTGGTCACCGATGTGTGGACCTCGGCCGGTGTGCTGGTGGGCATTGCGGGCGCAGCCTTGACTGGCTGGCTGTGGCTGGACGCGGTGGCGGCGATTGCCGTGGCGCTGAACATTCTGAAAGAGGGCGTGGAGCTGGTGTGGCGCTCGTCCCAGGGCCTCATGGATTCAGCGGTGGAGCCCGAGGTGCAGTCCACCATCGACGCCACGCTGCAGCAGTTTGTGGCGGCCCAGGCGCCGGGCGCTGTGCGCTTCGACCATGTCTCCACCCGCCGCGCAGGCCAGCGCCAATTTGTGGACATGCACCTGCACATGCCCGCCGACTGGACCCTGCGCCACGCCGCCGAGCTGCGCGGCCAAGTCGAGCGCGCGCTGATGACGGCCGTGCCCGGCCTGCGTGCCACCATCGAACTGCTGCCCACCGATGTGGAGGCGCATTTCGACGACCCCCGTGACGATGTGAAGGATGCCGTGAAGTGATCAGCGTATTGCAACGTGTGCGCGAAGCGCGAGTGGATGTCGATGGGCAGACCGTGGGCGCCATTGGCGCGGGCCTGCTGGTGCTGGTGTGCGCCGAGCGCGGCGACACCGAGACCGAGGCCGACAAGCTGATGGCCAAGATCCTCAAGCTGCGGATTTTTTCGGACGCGGCGGGCAAGATGAACCAGAGCGTGCAGGATATTGGTGGCGGCCTGCTGCTGGTCAGCCAGTTCACGCTGGCAGCCGACACCACCGGCGGCAACCGCCCGAGCTTTACCCAGGCGGCGGCGCCGGACGACGGGCGGCGGCTGTTTGACTACCTGGTGGCCCAGGCGCGCAAAGTCCACCCCGTGGTCGCCACCGGCCAGTTTGCGGCCGACATGCAGGTGCACCTGGTCAATGACGGGCCGGTGACGATCCCGCTGCGGATGCCGCCCGCCGTGGTGGCCGCTTGAGTGCTGCACAGAGCCGCCTGGGGTGTGCCTGCGCACGGTGAGGCGCTACGATGGGTTTTTAAGGGGAACTCTCATGTACGAAAAGATCCTGGTGCCTGTGGACGGCAGCCCCACTTCGCTCGCGGGCCTGAATGAGGCCATTGCCCTGGCGCGTGTGATGGGCTCCACCATCAAGCTGCTGCATGTGGTGGATGAAATTTCGCTGATGACGAGCTTTGAGGCCGCCATGGCGTTGCCGCCCAACGTGTTCGATCTCTTGAAGGAAGCGGGTCAGCAGGTGCTGTCGGATGCCGAGGCGCGGACGAAGGCCGCTGGCATTGCGGTGGAGGCCGAACTGTTCGAGAGTTATTCCGGGCGGGTCAGTGATCTGATCCTCACCAAAGCCAAGGAATGGGGCGCCCAGATCATCGTTCTGGGCACCCATGGCCGACGGGGTGTGGGGCGCATGCTGCTGGGCAGCGACGCCGAGCAGGTGTTGCGCCAGTCACCCGTGCCCGTGTTGCTGGTGCGCGGCGGCTGACCGCCATGTGGGCGGCGGTCCTGACCACGGGGTAGGTCAGCCCGTCACTGCCGCCAGAAGAGCACCGTCGGCATCACCGTCCCGGTGGCCATGATGGCCCAGCGCAGCACGTTGGCAGGCGTTGGCGCGCCCCGCGGGCGCGGCCGTAGCCGTCAGTCTTGATAGGCCGGCGCTACAGGCTATTGGGGTTCTGGTGTCTGCGAAGAAACCAGTGGCGACACAGGCAAAAACCGAAACGCCGTCGACGCCAGCGCCAGCCAGGCCGCAATGGCCAGCATGACGGCCGTGTGGGCATCCCAGCCCAGACGCTGGGCGCCGGTGGCCACGATGCCGGTGAACCACTGCATCAGCGCCACGCCCAAAAACATCGCCATGGTGTAGGCGGACAGGGCCCGGCCCGTGAGTGCGGGCGGGTACGACGCGCGCACATCGGCGTACTGCAGCACGCCGTAGCCCGACAGCAGGCCCATCAGCAAAATCAGCACCACGCTGGCCGCAGGGTGCACCCGCAAAAAGGCCAGCAGCGCGAACAGCCCGGCCATGAGCAGCGAGGCATTGCCAATCCACCACCGGCGGCGTTTGACGCCAGGATCCAGCCGGCCCGCCAACCCGGGGGCGAACAGTGCAATCAGCGACAGCCCCAGCGCCACGTTGCCGCTGTCCACCAGCGTGAGGTGGTAGCGGTCCATCAGCAGCGGCGCCAGCCACAGGCCCCGCAGCGACAAAAATGCGGCGTAGCCCGACATGCCCAGCAGCAGAATGCCCCAGGTGTGCGGCACCGTGAGCAGGTGGCCAAAGCCCAGCAGCGCCTGGCCCCAGGTTTCGCGCTGCGCCGGGGGCGGCACCAGCGGGGCGGGCTCGTGCACCCGCAGCCAGATCAGCAGCCACGACAGCGCGCTGAGCACTGCCAGCACGAAATAGCCCGTGCGCCAGCCGCCGCCGTGCTGCACCAGCCAGGCCAGCGGTGTGCCCGTGAACAGCAGGCCCAGCCCACCCACGCCCATGGCCACGCCCGACAGGTAGGCAAACCGGTCGGCCGGAAAATGCCGCGCAATGAACAGCGTGCAGGCCAGAAACGCGGGCGAGCAGCCCACGCCGATCATCAGCTGGCCCACCATCAGCCACGCATAGCCGGGCGCTGCCGCCGAGAGCGCAGCACCGCCAATCGCCAGCGGGAAGGCGGTGAGCACCGTGCGTCGCAGGCCCCACAGGTCCAGCCCCACACCCATCAGCAACTGGGCCACGCCGAACGACAGGCCGAACAGCCCGGCAAAGGCCCCCAGAGACCCCGGCGACAGCCCGAACTCGGCAGTCAGCCCCTGGGCCAGGATGGCGGTGGTGGTGCGAAACGCCTGGCTCAACGCAAAACCACTGAGCAGCGTGAGCAGCATGGTCCACAGCACGCGGTTGGGCGGACGGCCACTGTCTGCCTTTGGCGCCGGCGCCGGCGCGGGTGCTGGTGCTGGTGCCGCCGCAGGCGTGGACCTGGGCGTTGGCGGCGGGGCTGAGGGGCTGCTGTTCACTGCCGCCAGAAGAACACCGCCGCCATCACCAGCCCGGTGGCCACGATGCCCCAGCGCAGCACGTTGGCAGGCAGCTTTCGTGCCACGCGGGCGCCGCCGTAGCCGCCGGCGGTGGCGGCCACCATCATCACTAGCGCCTGGGGCCACAGCACGATGCCGCCCGCTGCGTAGATGGCTACCGCAATCGCGGTGAGCAGGGCCGAGACCAGGTTCTTCATGCCGTTCATGGCGTTGAGCTGGGTTTGCCCCAGCAGGCCGAACAGCGCCAACAGCAGGATGCCCAGCCCGCCGTTGAAGTAGCCACCATACCCCGCCACGGCCAGCATGCCCAGGGCCGCCTTCCACGGCGCAGCAGGGCCATGGGCCGACGCACCGGCCCACTGGCGCAGCCGGGGGCCCAGCGCAAACATTGCCGTGGCCGCCAGCAGCAGCCAGGGCACGACCTTGCGGAAGGTGGCGTCGGGCGTGATCAGCAGCAGCGCAGCCCCGGCCGAGCCGCCGATGAGGGCCAGCACCACCACCGCCCGCATGGACAGGCCGGGCGGCGGCTGCATGTCCTCCCGAAAGCCCCAGGCACCTGCCATGTAGCCCGGCAACAGCGCTACGGTGCCCGTGGCATTGGCCACCACGGGCGGCACGCCGGTGAAGACGAGGGCGGGCAGCGTCAGAAAGCTGCCGCCACCGGCGACGGCATTGAGGGCGCCGGCGACGAAGGCGGCAGCGACGAGAAGGGCGGTTTCCAAAGTATTTCCTTGGCCACGGCGTTGCGCACGCGGCATTGCACCGATGTTAGGTGGAGATGTTGGGCGTTGCAGTCCGGATTGCGACTGTAAAAGGTGCGACTGCTTTGCCTGCGGCTGCGTTTTAAGGCGGCGTTTTAAAAGTGGGTTGTCCACCGAGTCGCGGGGGAGCCCTGCAGCTGGTCAGGTCGCGTAGGGGTCTTCAAACCCCAGCTCTTGCAGGATGTCGGTCTCGTATGCCTCCATCTCCTCGGCGTCGGCCTCGCTGGTTTCGTGGTCCCAGCCCTGGGCGTGCAGCGTGCCATGCACCAGCATGTGGGCGTAGTGTTCTTCCAGGCTCTTGTTCTGCTCCTTCGCTTCGCGCTCGATCACCGGGGCGCACAGCACCAGGTCGGCGGTCACCATGGGTTCCTGGGTGTAGTCGAAAGTGAGCACGTTGGTGGCGTAGTCCTTCTTGCGGTACTCGCGGTTGAGCTGCTGGCCTTCTTCAGCACCCACGATGCGGACGGTGATCTCGGCGTCGGTGGCCAGGGCGTGGCGAATCCAGCGCGTGACCTTGTGGCGCGTCAGCACCGCGCGGTGGGCGGTCACGCCGTCAAAGGCGCCGAACTGCAGCGACAGGGAGAGTTGGTTCAGTGGCATTTGGATTGCTTTTGGCACTTAGCGCTTGATGCGTGAGCGCAAGCAGCTATCAAATTAGGAGTTCAGTCGCGTGCACGCACAGCGGCCGCGCGGCGGGGGGCGTCGTAGGCGTCCACGATGCGGGCGACCAGCGGGTGGCGCACCACGTCGGCGCTGGTGAAGTGGGTGATGGAGATGCCCTTGACGCGCTTCAAAACGCGCTCGGCGTCGATCAGGCCGCTCAGGGTGCCCTTGGGCAGGTCGATCTGGCTCACGTCACCGGTCACCACGGCCTTGGCGCCAAAGCCGATGCGGGTGAGGAACATCTTCATCTGCTCGGGCGTGGTGTTTTGCGCTTCGTCCAAAATCACAAAGGCATTGTTCAGCGTGCGCCCACGCATGAAAGCCAGCGGTGCGATCTCGATGGCGTTGCGCTCGAAGGCTTTTTGCACCTTGTCATTCCCCATCAGTTCGTACAGCGCGTCGTACAGCGGGCGCAGGTACGGGTCCACCTTCTGCGTCAGGTCGCCAGGCAGAAAACCCAGGCGCTCGCCCGCCTCCACCGCCGGGCGGGTCAGCACGATGCGCTGCACGCTGCTGCGCTCCAGCGCATCCACAGCGCTGGCGACGGCAAGGTACGTCTTGCCGGTGCCTGCGGGGCCAATGCCGAAGGTGATGTCGTGCGTGGCGATGTTCTGCAGATACAGATTCTGCGTGGGGGTGCGCCCGCGCAGGTCGGCGCGGCGGGTGTTGAGGATGATGGCGTCGTCCGGGGCCTCCAGCAGCTCGCTGTCGCCCGCCAGCATCAGCTGGATGTAGTCCTCGCCAATGGGGCGCTCGGCTATTTCATACAGGGCCTGCAGTAGCTCCATCGCCTGCGTGGCCTTGGCCTTGGGGCCATCGACCTTGAACTGCTCGTGCCGGTGCGCAATGCTCACCTGCAAGGCCACCTCGATGGTGCGCAGGTGCGCATCGGCCGGGCCACACAAGTGGGTGAGCCGGGTGTTGTTGTGGGGGGTGAAGGTGTGGCGCAGGATCACGCGGATAATTCCAGTCAGGCAACGGAAAACGGCAAGAACGACGGCGCGGCATGTCACGCCCGCGTCGCCAAAGGACATCAATGATAGGCAAATTGACCGGCACCCTGCTGGAGAAGAATCCCCCCGAGGTGCTGCTGGACTGCCACGGTGTGGGCTACGAGGTGAATGTGCCCATGAGCACGTTCTACAACCTGCCCGCCGTGGGCGAGCGAGTGAGCTTGCTGACGCAGTTCATCGTGCGCGAGGATGCACAGTTGCTGTACGGCTTTGCAACCGCTCCTGAGCGCCAAGCGTTTCGCGAGCTGATCAAGATTTCCGGCGTGGGGCCGCGCACGGCGTTGTCCATCTTGAGTGGGATGGGCGTGAGCGATCTGGCCCAAGCGATTTCGTTGCAGGAGGCGGGCCGTCTGGTGAAGGTGCCGGGCATCGGCAAGAAGACGGCCGAGCGTTTGCTGCTGGAACTCAAGGGCAAGCTGGGTGCCGACATCGGTGCTGTGCGTGGCGCGGCTACCAGCGATGCGCAGGCCGACATTCTGCAGGCGCTGTTGGCTTTGGGCTACAACGACAAGGAGGCCGCGGCCGCGCTCAAGGCGTTGCCAGCGGAGGTGGGGGTGAGCGAGGGGATCAAGATGGCGTTGAAGGCGTTGGCGCGCTGATAATCGCTCTCGAAAACCCGTGCCCGGCGTTGTGGGCCGGGACTGATGTGCGTGGCCTCTCGCCGGCCTGTCTCCGGGATGGGGCGTGTGAGTTGTGGCGAATTCAAGGATGCAGACAATGAAGAAGTTTTCTATTTGGCGCTGGATGCCTGCCGTCCTCACCGCGGCCGCGTTGCTGGTCGGTTGTGGCGGTGGCTCGGGCGACGCTGCCGTCAATGCACCGCTGCTCTCCAAGGTGGACAGCCGGGTTCAGCCCGCAGAGGCTGTCCAGGACGTTGTCCGCATCAAATCGCGCAGCGCCGCTGCTGCGCCCGAAGCAACAGCGGTTGCGTTGGAAGCGCTGGCTGCGGAAAAAACCCTGTCTGTGGACTCCGTGGGTCCTCGGCTCGTGGGCCAAGGCCGCAGCGTAGAGGCTACAAAGTCTGCATCGGCCATGGGAGCCCTGTGGCAGTGGCGCAAAACATCCGCAGGCGGCTTGGTTGCGGCGGTGAGCTTCAGCGCAGAAGGGGCCTATGGTTTGCGATTGGGTGTGCTGGTTCAGCAACTGCCTGGCAGTGCCGTCGTGCGCGTTTACACCCAAGCAGCGCCTGGCAAGGTGTTCGAGATCTCCGGGCAGGAAATTCTGCAGCTGATTGAGCGCAATCAGGCGGCGGGTGACCGTTCGGAAGCTGCTCGCACCTGGTGGACACCCGACACCGGGGCTGGTGAGGCGACGCTGGAAGTGGAGTTGCCGCCTGGCCTGGCCGCGAATACCTTACAAATATCGGTACCCCAGCTGTCGCACATCTTCGCGAATCTGGCCGTGCCTACGGAGCAGGAATACCAGGCGCAGGTGCAGCAAGGCACGAAAGCCATTGGAGACGCGGATACCTGTAACCTGGATGCCACTTGCTATAACGACGGTGCCAGTGAGCGCAACGCGGTCGCGCGCATGGTCTTTGTGAAGGGGGCGAGCGCCTACCTTTGCACCGGCACCTTGCTCAACGATGGCAGCTCCAGTGGCAAGCCCTACTTTCTCAGTGCCAACCACTGCATTTCAGATCAGACCGTGGCTTCGACCTTGCAGACGGACTGGTTTTTCCGTTCATCCAGTTGCAACAGTGGTGCGCTGCAGAGCTCGAGCACCAAGAAGGTGGGTGGGGCCAAGCTTCTCTACGCCAGCGCTGACAGTGATACCTCGTTCCTCTTGCTGAACGACACGCCTCCTGCGGGAGCCGTTTTTGCCGGGTGGGATGCGTCCACCGTTGCGGCTGGGGTCTCCACCATTGGCTTGCACCATCCCCGCGGAGACTTGCTCAAGCTGAGCTATGGCGCGGTGGTCAGTCAATCGTCATGTACTACCGCATCTGACACGACGTTCACGTGCACGGGGACCAGCGGTAACTACTACCGGGTCAACTGGAGCCAGGGCACCACCGAGGGGGGGAGCAGTGGCTCGGCGCTGTTCCGAAACGGCAAAGTTGTGGGTACCTTGTACGGTGGCGTGGCCATCTGCACCAACAAGTCGTCACCCGACTACTATGGCCGATTCGACGTGGCCTACAACGCAGCGCTGAAGAACTGGCTGGCATCGACAGCCAATAGTTCGGGTCGCACGGCTATCTACAGGTTCTACAACAGCAAAACCGGGGCCCATTTCTTCACCTCGAGCGCCGCCGAGCGTGATTTCGTAATCAGCACTTACCCGGAATTCGCCTACGAGAACATCGCGTTCTACGCCTATGCACAGCCTGCTGTGGGGCAAAGTACTGTGTATCGCTTCTTCAATACCGGCAACGGGGCACATTTCTACACCATCAGCCAAGCGGAAAGTGACTTTGTTCGCGCCAACTACCCCGTGTACAACTACGAGGGCCCAATTTGGTACGCGCAGACGGCAGTGAGCGATGGTTCTACACCGATCTATCGGTTTTACAGGCCTGTAACAGGAACCCATTTCTTCACGATCAGTGCCGCAGAGCGTGATTTTGTGATCGCTAATTACAAGGACTTCAATTACGAAGGCATTGCCTATTACGCATGGACGGGTAACTGAGTAAGTGAGCGGTTCTGACGCATGACCATCCAAACCGACGACTTCTCCCCCGCCCCCGCCAAACGCGTCATCTCTGCCGCCCCCGCCTCGCCCCAAGAGGAGGCCATCGAACGCGCCCTGCGCCCCAAGCTCCTGCAGGAGTACGTGGGCCAGGCCAAGGCGCGGGAGCAGCTGGAGATCTTCATCGGCGCTGCGAGGAAGCGTGAGGAGGCGCTGGACCACGTGCTGCTGTTCGGCCCGCCGGGCCTGGGCAAGACCACGCTGTCGCACATCATCGCGGCTGAGCTGGGGGTCAACCTGCGCCAGACCAGTGGCCCCGTGCTGGAAAAACCCAAGGATCTGGCGGCGCTGCTGACCAACCTGGAAAAGAATGACGTTCTCTTCATCGACGAGATCCACCGCCTGTCACCCGTGGTGGAGGAAATCCTCTACCCCGCGCTGGAGGACTACCAGATCGACATCATGATTGGCGAAGGCCCTGCGGCGCGCAGCATCAAGCTGGACCTGCAGCCCTTCACCCTGGTAGGCGCGACCACGCGCGCGGGCATGCTGACCAACCCGTTGCGCGACCGGTTTGGCATCGTGGCGCGGCTGGAGTTCTATACGGCCGAAGAGCTGGCGCGCATTGTCCAGCGCAGTGCCGGGTTGCTCAATGCCCCCATGGACGAGGACGGTGGTTTCGAGATCGCCCGCCGCTCGCGTGGCACACCGCGCATTGCCAACCGCCTGCTGCGCCGCGTGCGCGACTATGCCGAGGTCAAAGGCGACGGCCGCATCACCAAGCCCATTGCCGACAAGGCCTTGGCCATGCTCGACGTGGACCCGCAAGGCTTTGACGTGATGGACCGCAAGCTGCTTGAAGCCGTGATCCACCGGTTTAACGGTGGCCCCGTGGGGCTCGATAACATCGCCGCCAGCATTGGTGAAGAGGCTGGCACCATCGAGGATGTGATCGAGCCCTATCTGATCCAGCAGGGCTTCCTGCAGCGCACGCCGCGTGGGCGCATTGCCACGCTGGCGGCGTTCCGACACCTGGGGGTTACGCCGCCGAAGGCGAGCGGGCAAGATCTGTTTGGGGTGTGAGGGGTATGGCGGGGGTTGGCTCTGCGCGGGCTGCACCCCGCAGAAGGCCCGCCACGATGAATGCCTGCGCTGCGTAGTACGTCGCCAGTACCCAGACCTGTGCCATGGGCAGGTGCGTCACAAACCGGTTCGTGGCCAGCAGCGAGTCGCTGAGCATGAAAAATCCGGCGCCGATGGCGACACACAGCGAAGCGGCGCCGCGCAACACGGTGGCGCGGCCAATGGCCTGGGCCGCCATCAACGCAATCACCAGCACATAGGCCGCGACAGGCTCGCGCAATGCAGACGGCAGGCCGCCCGCCCACAGAAAGGCGTACATGGCCACGCCGATGCCCAGCGTGGCCACCAGCGCACCTCGGTGCGGAAACCATGTCTGTCCACTTTTGAACAGCGCCACATAGAACAGGTGCGCCACCAGAAAGCTCACCAGACCGGGGATGAAGAAACCCGGGAACATGAGGAACACGTCCCCCGCCAAGGACCCGCCCAGGGCTGCCATCAGCAAGACCGAGGGCGTACTGGAGCCTGATGCGCCCCTTGCGTTAGTCGAATATACGCTGGTAGCTACCAAAATAATAGCAATTACCATGGTCAGCGGCTTGAACAGCCAATGCCACTGCGTGAACCCCAGCGCGCTGGTGGCCGTGGCCAGCGCCGCGCTTTGCAGCATCAGCGCCATCAGCACGCCGATGCGCCCTTGCATCACCGCACCCAGCGACCATTGCATCGTCAGCAGCACGGCAAACCAGAGGGCGTCGTGCGCCAGCGGCGCTGCATCGGCCTGCCACAGAAAGGCCGCCACGCCTGTGAGCAGCAGCGCGAACTGCACCAGCGCAAACCACTGCACGGCACGCGACATGGGTGGGTGGTACAGCTGCATCTGCGCCATGCTGAAGGCGGGCTTGGGGAACCGCTCCGCCACATCCGCAGGCCGCCAGCCCGGCGGCTTGATCCAGACCTTGAGCTTGTCGAGCCAGCTGCGCGCGTGCCAGCTGTCGTGCGCCAGCCCGGCGTACACCTGGGCGTTGGCCCACAGCGGGTCCCAGCTGTTGAGCAGGCCGCGGGTGCCATACACACATTTCTCTTGCGCGTCTTCGTCCTTGAAGGTGCCAAACATCCGGTCCCAGAGAATCAGAACGCCGCCGTAGTTCTTGTCCAGGTAAGCGTCGTTGACGGCATGGTGCACGCGGTGGTTGCTCGGGCTGCAGAACCAGCGGTCGAACCAGCCCAGGCGACCCACCTGCTCGGTATGCACCCAGAACTGGTAGAGCAGGTCGATGAGCGCCACCACGCCAAACACCAGGGGCGGCACGCCGGCCAGCGCCATGGGCACATAAAAGATCCAGCCCAGCAGCGCGCCCGAACTCGTTTGCCGCAGCGCGGTGCTGAGGTTGTAGTCCTGGCTCTGGTGATGCACCGCGTGCGCGGCCCACAGCACGGCCGACTCATGCCCCATGCGGTGCAGCCAGTAGTAGCAGAAGTCGTAGAACACCAGCGCCAGCAGCCAGCCCGGCAGGCTCGTCCAGAACGCATCGTTGCGCCACAGCGCCACGTGCTCGAACAGGGCGGTGTAGATGCCGATGCGCAGCAGTCGCGTGAACACCGCGCTGGTCTGGCTCAGCATGCCCAGGCTGATACTGCTCACAGCATCGGCCAGCCGGTAGGTGTTGCGCTGGCGCTTGAAGCCAATGGCCAGTTCGATGGCGATCAGCAAAAAGAAGACGGGCGTCGCAAGGACGATGATCTGGCTGGGGCTCATGCTGCCGGATTGTGGTCCAGCAGCCAGCCCACACCGGGGCAGGTGAACCCCTATAGCGCCGGTGTTTAGAGGGCTGCGCCTACGTCAGCGCCCCCCGTGCATCCACTCGGATGATCCGCTCCACGACCCCATCCATCAGTCCGCCGCGCACGCCGATCAAAAAGTCGTACAGATTCACCGTGGGGTCGCAATGTCCTGGGATGAGCCAGAGCATGTGGCCCAGGCTGGGTAGGTGGGCTTCGGGGCCGTCGGCGTACAGCAGGCCGTGTTCGTCGCCCCCGTTGGCGTAACGCAGGGTGCGGTCGGCGGGCAGCAGGGCCACGGTGGGCAGGCCCGAGTCGATGGCGTGGCTCTTGTGGCCCGCGTCACACACCGCGTGGGTGTCGTGCACCGACACTACCTGGGTCTTGACGTACAGCGCGTGTTCAAACGAAGGCTGGGCTGGCTCGCGCTCGTTGCGGGCGTAGTCAGCATCCATGAACAGGAACGAGCCTGCCTGCAGCTCGCCAAACACACCGCTGGCGGCCTCATGCACCAGGGTGCCGGTGCCGGATCCGGTGATCAGCGGCACGGGCAGCCCGGCGGCTTCGATGAGCTGGCGCGTGTGGTCGGCGGCGCGCACCACAGCGGCGATGGTCTCCCGGCGGCCCACGCTGCTGGCCAGGTGCTGCGCGCGGCCATGGTAGGCCTGCAGGCCGGCAAACCGCAGGCGGGGGCTGCGTGCCACGGCCAGCGCCAGCGGCACGGCGGCCTCGCCGGGGCGCACGCCGCAGCGGCCCTGGCCTACGTCGATCTCCACCAGCACGTCGATGCCGGCATCGCTGCCATACTGCGCCATGGCTTCAGCCAAGCGTTCAATGCCATCGGCATGGTCCACGGCCACCCCCAGTCGCCCGCCGCGTGCCGCCAGCTGGGCGGCCAGCCGCGCCAGGCGGTGCAGCTTGGGCATGGCGATGACCTGATTGGTGATGGTGATGTCATCCACCCCTCCGGCCGCTAGGGCCTCGGCCTCGGCGACCTTCTGCACGCACACGCCCTGGGCGCCCGCCCGCTGCAGTTGCAGGGCCAGCTCGGCGCTCTTGTGCATCTTGGCGTGGGGGCGCCAGCGCACCTGGTGCTTGCGCGCAAAGTCGGCCAGGCGCTGGATGTTGCGGTCCATGGCGTCCAGGTCTACCACCAGAGCCGGGGTGTCGATCAGGTCCACGCGTTGACCCACGGTGGACTGCAAGGCTTCAGGAATGGGTTTCATCGCGGAGGGTGTTGTTGTCTAGGTGCTGGGTATCTGCCCAACCGATCAGGGTGAGGCCGTTCTCCGTCCACAGCAGGCGGTTGATGGCGGCGTTGGACAGCTGCCACGTGCGCGGCGCCTGAATGTCCTGGCGCGTGGCCAGGCGGTACAGCACATCCAGCACGCCGCCATGGGCCACCATCACCACCTGCTCGCCCACATGCTGCTGCGCCAGCGTGTTCACGGTGCGCTCGATGCGGTCACGCAGGGTCACGAGCGACTCACCGCCTTCGGGCGTGTAGTGCGGGTCGCGCTTGCGCCAGCGCAGCGCATCTTCGGGCAGCTTGGCCTCGATCTCGGCAAACGTCTGGCCCTGAAAGTGGCCAAAACTGCGCTCGCGCAGGCCGGTCTCGGTCATCAAGGGCGCGCCCGTGGTGCGGGCCACGGCCTGGGCCGTGGCGTGGGCCCGTTGCAGGTCGCTGGTGTAAATGGCGGCAATCGGCTCGCCCGCCAGGGCCTGCGCGACCTGGTCGGCCTGCCACAGGCCTGTGTCGTTGAGCGGAATGTCCAGGTGGCCCTGGATGCGGGTGTCCACATTCCAGGCGGTTTCGCCGTGGCGGATGGCAACGATGCGGGTGGCTTGCATGCAGTGGGGAGGGTCTGGGGATCTCAGGGAGCGGGGGGTACCAGAGGTAGCCGCACCTGCCGGGGGCCCTGGGGCGGCTTCGGAAAGCCATTGAGCGCGGCGTCGAACAGCACGCCATAGACGGCCGGGTCGCTCACCCACACGTCTTCGTGCACGGCCGAGGTCTCGTACACCACGGCCTGGGTGCCGGCATCGCGCATCACCATGCTGACCGCGCGGCGGTGCAAGGGCGTGGGCTCGCCAAAACGCCACGTGCCATGCACGCCCCAGCCCCGGCCATACCAGCCACCCATGCCCCAGGGGCCGGGACCGTAGGGGCCGTAAGGACGGAAGGGGTCATAGCGGGGCACGGTGTCGGCCTGCACACCCAGCTGCACCAGCAGGCGGGGCGCGGCATCGTCGCGCTGCAGGCCCGCGCGGGCTAGGGCTTGGTTGGCCAGCGTGGCAATGGCGTCAAACGAGGGGGTTTGCTGGGAGGGCAGGCGCTCAATGCGGTACGTGGCGGGTGCGGGCGCGGCCTCCAGGGTCGAGAAGCTCTGCACTTGGCCCTCGACCACGCGGGTAGTGCTGCAGCCTCCAAGCAGGGCGGCGGTGAGGCCCAGAAGCAGAGCGGGAAGCCATCGGCGTTGTGTCATGGTCAGAGAGTTCTGAAACAAGGATCTCCGTGAGAGTGCCGCTGGCCCCCGCAGTTCACGACAGCTGCACCACCTGCACGCCAGGCAGCGAAGGCGATGGCGCTACGAACTCTTCCTTGTCAAACGCCTTGTCGCCGTCTTCGCTGGCAATGCCTGTGGCCTTGGCGTTCTTGAAGTCGTACAGGCTGCCGTCCAGCAGGTGCGAGGGCACCACGTTCTGCAGGGCGTTGAACATGTTCTCCACGCGGCCGGGGAATTTTTTCTCCCACTCGCGCAGCATTTCGCCCACCTGCTTGCGCTGCAGGTTCTCCTGGCTGCCGCACAGGTTGCACGGGATGATGGGGAAGTTGCGGTGCGCAGCCCAGCGGGCAGTGTCTTTCTCGGCCACGTAGGCCAGCGGGCGGATCACCACATGCTTGCCGTCGTCGCTCACCAGTTTGGGCGGCATGCTCTTCATCTTGCCGCCAAAGAACATGTTGAGCAGCAGCGTCTGCAAAATGTCGTCGCGGTGGTGGCCCAGTGCGATCTTGGTGCAGCCCAACTCATCCGCCACGCGGTACAGAATGCCCCGGCGCAGGCGGCTGCACAGGCTGCAGGTGGTCTTGCCCTCAGGGATCAGCTTCTTGACGATGCTGTAGGTGTCTTCGTTCTCGATGTGGAACGGCACGCCGGTGCTGGCCAGGTACTCGGGCAGCACATGTTCAGGGAAGCCCGGCTGCTTCTGGTCCAGGTTGACGGCCACCAGGTCAAAGTGGATCGGCGCGCGGGCCTTGAGCTTGAGCAGGATGTCCAGCAGCGCATAGCTGTCCTTGCCGCCCGACATGCACACCATCACCTTGTCGCCTTCTTCAATCATGTTGAAGTCGACGATGGCCTTGCCCACCTCGCGGCACAGGCGCTTTTCGAGCTTGTGGGTCTCGCGCTCGATCTTGATGCGCGTCGCGTTGGCGGTGGCGGGTTCTTGGGGGGCGTCTTCCGCCTCCGTCCAGCTGTTTTGCATGGGGTTGTCGATCACTGCATTCATAGATTTACCACTGCCCTGTCTCAATGCGAATCGCCACTTCGCAGTCGTCAAAAATTTCGAGTTTGGCGATTTTCACGCGCACACCCAGCACGCCGGGCAGCTGCATCAGGCGGTGGGCCAGCTTGCCGATCAGGCTCTCCAGCAGGTTCACGTGTTCCGCCGTGCACTCGTCGATGATGATCTGGCGCACGCGGCGATAGTCCAGCACATGGCCGATGTCGTCGTCGCGCGGGGCCAGTGGCTGCACGCCTAGGCTCAGCTCGGCATCCACCTGGATGGGCTGCGGGTCGGTCTTTTCGTGGTCGAGGATGCCCAGGTTGGCGTCAAAGCGCAAACCGGTGAGCGTGAGGATCTGGGTGCCAACAGCGTGGGTCATGGGAGAAGGTCCTGGCTTGAGTGAGCGGGTGTGCGTGCGCTCACATCAGCGAAAAATCGCGGTCAAACTTCATCAGGTGCTGGCCACCATCGACCAGCAGGGTGGTGCCGGTGAGGGACCGGTTTTCCAGCGCAAACTTCACAGTGGCGGCCACGTCCTCGGCGGTGGACGAGCGGCCCAACGGCGAGAGCGCATGCAGCTGGGCAAACTTGTCGTCGCTGAGCATGTGGCTGGTCAGTGTGAGGCCGGGCGCCACGCCCACCACCCGCACGCGCGGCGCCAGGGCCAGCGCCAGCATGGTGCCAGCCGCCTCCAGCGCGGCCTTGGAGAGCGTGTAGCTCACGAAGTCGGGGTTCTGGTTCCAGAGCTTCTGGTCCAGCAGGTTGACCACGGCGCCCTGGGCATCGGCCTCGCCCGCCGCCGCCCGGTCGGTCAGATGCTGGTGCAGGGCCTGGGCGAGCAGCACCGGGGCGGCAGTGTTGCTGCGCAGGTGCTTTTCGAGCGCGGCAAAACCAAAGGTCTCGGCATTGTCATGTTCGAACAGCGAGGCGCTGTTGACCACCGCGTCCACACTGCCGAAATGCGCCACCACGCGGGGCAGCAGACCGCGCACGGCGGCCTCGTCATCAAAATCGGCCTCAAAATGGGCGCTTGCGCTAGTCAATTTTGCGCATTCAGCTACGCTATTGATAGCGTCTTGGGCTGAAGAGCGGTAGTGCACGGCCACCTGCCAGCCACCCGCTGCCAGGGCCAGCGCAATGCTGCGGCCCAGGCGCTTGGCGGCACCGGTCACCAGCACGGTGCGGGGGCGATGGGGCAGGGAAGGGGTGGACATGTGGGAGACAATGCGGGCCGTGACCCAAAGACCCGACAGTTTAACGACCGCCCTGCACCAGCACATCGCCCAGGCCATTGCCGCCGAGGGCGGATGGCTGGGGTTTGACCGCTTCATGGCCTTGGCGTTGTACACGCCCGGCCTGGGCTACTACGCCAACGATTCCACCAAATTCGGCGCCATGCCCGAGTCGGGCAGCGACTTTGTGACCGCGCCCGAGCTCACGCCCCTGTTTGGCCAGACGCTGGCCGTGCAGGTGGGCCAGGCTCTGGCGCAGACCGGTACCTACGAGGTGTGGGAGTTCGGCGCAGGCTCGGGCGCGCTGGCGCTGCAATTGCTCGATGCCCTGGCCGACCAGGTGCAGCGTTACACCATCGTCGATCTGTCGGGCAGCCTGCGCGCCCGCCAGCAGGCCAGGCTGGAGGCCCATGCGCCCAAACTGCGCTGGGTGGATGCGCTGCCAGAGCACATCGAAGGCGTGGTCGTGGGCAATGAGGTGCTCGATGCCATGCCCGTTCAGCTGCTTGCGCGCCACGGCGGTCAGCAAAGTGGGGTGTGGCACGAACGCGGCGTGGTGGTGGCCGAAGACGGCCGCTTTGCCTGGGCCGACCGCCCCACGGCCCTGCGCCCTCCCATCGTCATCGAAGGTCCGCAGGACTACCTGACCGAGATCCACGCGCAGGGAGAAGGCTTCATGCGCATGCTGGCCGACCGACTGACGCGCGGTGCCGCGTTCTTGCTCGACTACGGTTTTGGCGAAGACGAGTACTACCACCCCCAGCGCCACATGGGCACGGTGATGTGCCACCAGGGGCATCTCGCCGATGGCGACCCGCTGGTGGCGGTGGGCTTGAAGGACATCACCGCCCACGTGAACTTCACGGCCATGGCGCTTGCCGCGCAGGACGCGGGGCTGCAGGTACTGGGCTACACCACGCAGGCGCACTTTCTCATCAACTGTGGATTGCTCCCAATAATGGAGCGCCTACCGCAGGCGCAGCGTGCTATAGCGGCCAAATTGATCATGGAACACGAGATGGGTGAGCTGTTCAAAGTGCTGGCCGTGGGCGCTGGCGAGCCATGGGAGCCCATGGGGTTTGCGCATGGGGACCGGTCCCACCGGCTTTGACACCCTGAACAGGCCCTGGCCCGACCATGTTCCGCTGGCTCATCGTGATCTTCCTGGCCCTGATGTTCATCAGCTGGCTGTCGCCGCTGCTGCGCCGCATGGGCTTTGGGCGGTTGCCGGGGGATTTCCGATTCCGCTGGCTGGGGCGGGACTGGGACGTGCCGCTCGCGTCCACGCTGCTGCTGAGCTTTGTGGTCAGCCTGCTGACCAAGCTCCTCTGATGGCCCGGCCTTCTGCCCTCTAGTCGCCCGATGCCTGCAGCGCTTTCAGGAACGCGTTGCGCCACCAGTGCACATCGCGCTCCCTGATGCGCGCCATGAGTTTCTGGTGACGTGCCTGCCGTTCGGCCAGCGGCATCTGCAGCGCCTGCTGGATGCTGTCGGCCATGCCCTGGGTGTCGTAGGGGTTCACCAACAGCGCCTCTTTCAGCTGTTCGGCCGCACCGGCAAACCGCGACAACACCAGTACGCCGGGGTTGTCCGGGTCTTGTGCCACCACGTATTCCTTGGCCACCAGGTTCATGCCGTCGCGAAGCGGCGTGACCAGGCCCACGGCGGCGGCGCGACACAGACCCGGCACGCGCTTGCGCGCCACCATGCGGTGGATATAGCGCACGGGCATCCAGTCCAGTTCGCCGTAGTCGCCGTTGACGGAGCCGCACAGGCCCTCCAGCTCGTGGCGCAGGTCGGCATAGGCATGCACGTCGTCACGGGTGGGTGACGCGATCATGATGAGTGTGGCGCTGTCGCGGTTTTCAGGGTAGCGGTCCAGCAGCTCGCGGAACGCGCGCACACGGTGCGGAATGCCTTTGGAGTAGTCGAGCCGGTCAATGCCCAGCAGCAGGCGCCGGCGGGAATACTCGTCGCGCATGTTCTCGTAGGTCTCCACCGCGTCGGGGGCGTGCGTGAGGCGCGTGAACTCGTCCACGTCGATGCCGATGGGAAACGACTGCACCACCACCGTGGCCCCGAAGGCGCGCACGCGTTTTTCGTCCAAGGATTCCGCGCTGCCTTCGTTGCGCACGTAGCGCGTGAAATGCGAAACATCAGCCTCGCTCTGCAGCCCCACCAGGTCATAGGCAAACAGCGAGCGCATCAGCCACTCATGCTGCGGGATGGCCGCCATGATGAGCGGCGGTGGCATGGGAATGTGCAGGAAAAACCCGATGCGCTGCTTGCAGCCCATGGCGCGCAACTCGGCCGCCAGCGGGATCAGGTGGTAGTCATGCACCCAGATCACATCGTCGTCGCGCAGCAGCGGCAGCAGCTTGCGCGCAAACATCTGGTTCACGCGCCGGTAGCCTGCGATGTAGCTGGCGTTGAAGTCGGCGAGGTCCAGCCGGTAATGGAACACCGGCCACAACACGCTGTTGCTGTAGCCGTGGTAGTAGCTGTCGTGGTCCTCGCGGCACAGGTCCACGGTGGCCAGTGTGACGGCGCCGGCCTGCCGGGTGTGGAGTTCGCCCTCGCCGGGCGTGCCGCCTTCGACCACGGTGCCGCTCCAGCCAAACCACAGCCCGCCTGTCTGGTTCAGGGCCTCGCCCAAGGCGACGGCCAGGCCGCCTGCAGCGGGTTTGCGGGGATCTGCGAGGCGGTTGGAGATGACGACAAGACGGCTCATGGACCGATCATCGTTGTGGATCGGTCCCGGCCGTTGTCGGACAGAGCCTCAAATCACGCTGTCCCAGGGGGCAGAAAGCCGCACGGCCGCGTTGATCACGCCCACCATCGAGTAGGTCTGCGGGAAGTTGCCCCACATCTCGCGGGTTTCGGGGTGCGTGTCCTCGGACAGCAGGCCCAGGGGGTTGCGGGCGGCCAGCATGGTCTCGAAGATGGCCCGCGACTCGGCCTTGCGGCCAATACGCGCCAGCGCATCAATGCGCCAGAAGGTGCAGATGTTGAAGGCTGTCTCGGGCTTGCCGAAGTCGTCGGCCGCCTCGTAGCGGCGCATGTAGGGACCGTCGCACAGGCTCTTTTCCATGGCCTCCACGGTGCTCACAAAGCGCGAGTCCTTGGGGTCGATGAGGCCCACCTCGGCCATCAGCAGCACGCTGGCGTCCAGCTCGTGCCCGCCAAAACTCTCGGCAAACGCCTGGCGTTCTTCGCACCACGACTTGTCGAGGATCTCGGCGCGCATGCGGTCGGCATGTTGCTGCCAGTGGCTGGCACGGTCGGCCAGCTGCAGCGTGGCGGCGATCTTGGCCAGGCGGTCGCAGGCGGCCCAGCTCATCAGGGCCGACGAGGTGTGCACCCGCGCACGTGTGCGCAGCTCCCACATGCCCGCATCGGGCTGGCCGTACACGCGCACCGCGTTGTCGCCCACCTGTTCCAGTCGCGTGAATTCGGCCAGGCCCGCGCGGTGCAGCAGGCGGTGGTCGTGGAAGGCCTGGGCCGCGCCCAGCACGATGTTGCCGTACACGTCGTGCTGAAAATGCTCGGCCGCCTGGTTGCCCACGCGCACCGGACCCATGCCCCGGTAGCCTGCCAGCTGCGGCACCAAGCTCTCGGGCAGGTCCTTCTCCAGTCCAATGCCGTACAGCGGCTGGATGTGGCCGTCGCCGCCTTCGACCACCACGTTGCTCAGCCAGCGCAGGTAGTCCTCCATGGTGCCTACCTCGGAAATGCTGTTGAGCGCGCGCACCACAAAGAACGCGTCGCGCAGCCAGCAGTAGCGGTAGTCCCAATTGCGGCCGCTGTGGGCGGACTCGGGGATGCTGGTGGTCATGGCCGCCACGATGGCGCCGGTGTCTTCGTACAGCGACAGCTTGAGCGTGATGGCCGCACGGATCACCGCGTCCTGCCACTCCAGCGGCAGCGCCAGGGCGCGCGCCCAGTTGCGCCAGTAGGAGGTGGTTTCCTGCTCGAACAGGCGCGCGGTGTCGGCGATGCCTTCGGTGAGGGTTTCGTCGGCGCCCAGCAGAAAGTTGTGCTCGCGCGTGAGCACAAACGCCTGACCCGACAGCACATGAGACACCGGCGCATCGGTGGACAGGCGCAGCGTCATGTTCTCCCCCACGTAGCGGATGTGGTTGCTGCCGCGCGTGATGTGGGGCTCCGTCTGGCCCCAGTCGTAGCGCACCTTGAGCGCCACGCGGATGCGCGGCGCGCCCTGGATGGGGCGCACCCGGCGCACCAGTGTCATGGGCCGGAAGAAGCGCGAGCGGCTGTGGAAGCGCGGCGCAAAGTCGGTGATCTCTACGCCGTGCCCGGCCTTGTCGAACAGCTGCGTGCGCAGGACGGCGGTATTGGGCTCGTACCACTGGTGGGTCGAGGCCAGGTCTTCCAGCTCGATCGCAAAGTGGCTGCCCTCGTCACCGGGTTGCAACAAGGCGTTGAACACCGGGTCGCCATCAAAGCGGGGCAGGCAGCACCACACCATGCGGGCATGGTCGTCGATCAGTGCGCTGATGGCGCAGTTGCCGATCATGCCCAGGTTCAAGGTCCCGGACTGGGGTTCGGTGGCGGCTGTGTTCATCGTTCGCGCTCCAGGGTCGTGCGTGCAGACGACAGCCAGCCACGCAGTGCGGCCGATGTCATGCAGCGGTGTTGTGCCATGGTCGGCCCTTCGCCCACCTTGATGCCCCAGCCGCCGAGCGCCTGCACGGCGGCAAAGCCGGCCTCATCGGTGACGTCATCGCCCACAAAGACCGGTGTGCGGCCCGCAAAGGGCGGCTGGGTCATGAAATCGACGATGGCCTGGCCCTTGTGGACACCACGGGGCTTCACTTCAAAGACACATTTGCCGCGCAACAGTTCCACGCCCTCCACCTGGCGCATGGCGTGCGCGAGCGTGTCGTGGCACAAGGCCTCCAGCTGGGGGGCCTGGCGGTAGTGCAGGGCCACGCTGGCACGCTTGGTCTCCACCAGCAGGCCGGGGTGGCGGGATGCCAGGTCCTGTGCGGCCCGCAGCACGGGGTCCAGGGCGGGTGGTGCGGTGGCGAGGACAGAGGTCTCGCCCAGCCGGTATTGGGCCCCGTGCTCGCTGGCCTGCGGCAGTCGCAGCGGTGCCAGGAATCCGTCGATGTCGGCCTCGGGCCGCCCGGTCACGATGGCCAATGCGCCGTCCAGATGGGTGTGCAGCGAAGACAGCGTGGGCACCAGGCCCGACGCAACGCGCACTGCCTCGGGGCGCGGCGCCAGTTCGGTGAGCGTGCCGTCGAAATCCAGAAAAAGCGCATGGGCAGTTGTCAGTGTGGGGAGCAGCCGCATGCGCGAAACCATAGCAGACGCTGCAATGCAGGTACGGCCACCAGGGGGATTCGGGGCAGGTAACTGGGCGCAAGGTCTGCGACCTGCTGCAACCGGGGCAACGGGGATTCCGCGGCGTGCCCTTGAAACGTCATGTCTGCGCCGCCATGTGTTCAGCAACCTGTATGCCCCACGCCATGACCGAAGCCCTGCACATTGTCTGCCCCCATTGCCACACCACCAACCGCGTGCAGAGCGCCGACCTGGGCAGCGCACCCGATTGCGGCAAGTGCCATCAGCCAATTTTTTCGGGGGCTCCGCTGGAGTTGGACGCCACCAGCTTTGACAAACATGTGGCGCGCAGTCACCTCCCGGTGCTGGTGGACTTCTGGGCCCCCTGGTGCGGGCCGTGCCGCCAGATGGCGCCTGCCTTTGCGCAGGCAGCCCGCGAGCTGGAGCCCGGCGTGCGTCTGGCCAAACTCAACACCGAAGACCACCAGGCCATTGCCGCGCGGTATGCGATCCGCAGCATCCCGACCATGATCCTGTTTCAGCAGGGGCGCGAGGTGGCTCGCATTTCGGGCGCGCTGGGGGCTGCGGACATCGTGCGCTGGGTGCGCACAGCGGCCGCTTAAATGGCTCACATCGTGAGAGCCCGTAGACGATCCCCTGACAGATCGTCATTGGGCTGTTAGCGGATTCCGAACGCCCGGTCGACCGACAGGGCCCCCGCACCACGCCCGACCAAGTACAGCATCAGCCCCGCCCACGACAGGTGGGTGGGCCAGGCATCGGGGTACACAAACACCTGGATGACCAGCGTCATGCCCAGCAAGGCCAGCGCCGACAGGCGCGTGAACAGGCCCAGCACCAGCAGCACGGCGAAGAGGTGCTCGGCCACTGTGGCCATCTGCGCCGCCAGCTCGGGCGGTAGCAAGGGCAGCTTGTATTCGTCGCGGAACAGGGCGTAAGCGCTGTCGGACACCGTGAACCAGCCCTCGACCTTGGTACGTGCGGACAGCCAGAAGATCCCTGCCACGGCCACGCGGTTGACCAGGGCCAGCAGACTGTGGGGGGTGAGGAGGGTTGCGGCATCGGCCAGACGGGCCAGTAGCACGCGCGGGCCGTTGGCGGAGGCAGGGGAGATGTGGGTGGTGGTGTTCATGGCGGGCACCTCAGTCTGTGTGGGAATCCGTTGGAATCAAGGCGCCCGCGTCCATCAGGCGGCCCATCAGGGCGGCAAAGTCGGTGCCCGGGTCGGCCTCCAGGGCGCGGGTGGCGGCGGCCTCCAGGGGCAGGCCTTGGGCGCAGGCGTCCAGAAAGGCCACTCCTGCACGCGGTAGGGGATGCCACACCACTTCGGCATGGGGCCGGGTGAGCAAAGCCCCATCACCCGTCCACTCCAGTGCTTCATTGGGGAGCAGACCTTCACGGTGACTCTGCCACAGGGCATATGCCGGATGCTCGTCGCACCAGCTCCAGCGTGCGGCGGGGTGCGGACGCAGCGGCACAAGGGGCAACGTGTCGGGGGCCTGCTGCACAAGCCAGCCACGGTCGATGGCGGTGGCATTCCCTGCCAGATGGCATTCGGTCCAGTACCGGTCCAGGCGCGCCACGGGGGATAGGTAGGGCAGCTCGGCCGCCGGTGCAAACCCGGCCAGAAAGTCGGCAAACCCCGCGCCATAGTTCACCAGCAGCCCGTCAACTGGCGGCTGCGCGCGGGCGTACACCGCAGCGGCGGCGCGGAACCAGTCTTCGCCCACCAGCTGGCTCACCGTGGGGTAGTTGGCTTGCAGCGCATCGATGCAGCCTTTGAGCGCGGTGTTGCGATACACGGCAAATCCCGGTTGGGACTCCAGTGCAGACAGCCACGGTGCTTGCGCGGCGTGGCCGAGCAGCGCGGCAGAGAAGCCGTCCTGGAAGGTGCTCAGCTGCATGCGGCCTCCTCGGGCTGCACCGCGGTGAGTGCGCTGTGGGCCTGATCACGCTCGGCCAGCAGTTCCCCCAAGGGTGGCAGGTGGTCGTCGCGCTCGATCAGCGTGGGCACGGGGCCGGTGCGTGCGATCACCTGCTCGTACAGCGCCCACACAGCGGGCGCCACGGGCGCATCGTGGCTATCGATGAGCAAGGCGTTGCCGTGCACCGGGTCCGCATGGTGGCCTGCCAGGTGGATTTCGGCCACGGCGTGCAGGGGGAAGGCGCCGAGGTAGGCCTGTGCGTCAAAGCCCAGGTTGTTGGCGCTGATGTACACGTTGTTCACGTCCAGCAGCAGGGCGCAGCCGGTGCGCTGCACCAGTTCGGCGAGAAAATCGGTCTCCAGCCAGTCATGGCCGTCGATGTGCAGGTAATGCGTCGGGTTCTCGATGGCGATGGGGCGTTGCAGCACGTCCTGCGTGCGGGCGATGTTGCCAGCGATGCGGTGCAGCGCCGCTTGCGTACGGGGAAACGGCAGCAGGTCGGGCAGGTACTGCCCGCGCCAGGTGGACCAGGCCAGGTGCTCAGAAATGAGGGCGGGATCGACGCGCCGTGCGAGGGCGGCGAGGCGCTTCAGGTGGGCCGCGTCGGGCGGGGCATCGGCCGCGAGCGACAGCGACACGCCATGCAGAGCCACCGGGTGGCGCGCACGGATGGCCTCCAGCCAGGTCAGGCGCGGGCCGCCATCGGCCAGGTAGTTCTCGGGGTGCACCTCCCACCACAAGCCGGGGGCGGTGCACCGCAGCGCCTCGTCGTAGTGCTGGGGCTTGAGGCCCAGGCCAGCGGTGAGAGGGGGGGCCATGGTCAGCTCTTCATGGGCGTCAGCATGCCCATGCCCTTGGGTGTCTTGATCGAGGCGCAGGTGCCTGCGGGCACGAACTTCCAGGCGTTGCCTTGGTAGTCCATCTTGGAGGTGCCCGCGCAGGTGGTGCCGGGGCCGGCGGCGCAGTCGTTCTTGCCTGCCATCGAGACGCCGTAGCACTTCTCCATGGCGGGCTTGGCGCCGTCCATGGGGGCGGTCTGGGCCATGGCGGCGCCAGAGGTCAGGGCAACGAGGGCGAGGGCGCCGAGGCTGAGGGTGCGGGTGGTCATGGTAGGAATCTCCGAAGGTTGGGTAAGGGTTGAGTCCGACCGGGGTGCTGCCCAGAGGCTGCGTGGAACTGCCCGATCTGCGTTGTAATTCGCGCTGTGCAGCGGTCGGGTTACAGCGCTGCGCAAAAAATCGCGACGGCATGACGAAGATATTTTTTGTGCTGCCTGTAACCCATCCGCCCCGGGATACGAATTCCTTGCAGGGAGACACCATGGAGATAGTGGAAGAGCGCCTGCGTGGCTTGTTGCTGCAGGGGCTGGATGCCGACGCAGCCGCCTACCAGCGCTTTTTGAAGGAGCTGAGTGCCCATCTGCGCGCCTTCTTGCGCCGCCGCCTCGCGCAGCGGCCTGATGAGGTGGAAGACCTGGTGCAGGAGACGTTGCTGGCCGTGCACAACCAGCGCCACACCTACCGGCCCGAAATGCCGGTGACGGCCTGGGCGCATGCGATTGCGCGCTACAAGCTTATCGACTGGCTGCGCTCGCATGCCGCCAAGGAGGCGCGCAATGACCCGCTGGACGATGCGGACGAGTTGTTTGCCAGCAGCGACAGCGAGGCTGCTGAAGCCCGGCGCGACCTGGGGCAGTTGCTTCAGACCCTGCCGGACAAGCAGCGACTGCCGATTGAGTATGTGAAGCTGGAAGGGTTGTCGGTGGTCGAGACGGCGCGCCTCACGGGGCTGTCGGAGTCGGCCGTCAAAGTCGGCGTGCACCGGGGCCTGAAGGCCCTGGCTGCGAAGATCAGAGGAATGACATGAAAACCGATGAATTGATCCACCTGCTGGCTGCAGACGAGCGGCCCGTGCGGCGCACCGCCATCGAGCAACGGATTGCCGTGGCCAGCGCTGTGGGCATTGCCGGCGCCGGGGTGCTGATGCTGACCTTGTTCGGCCTGCGCCCCGATCTGCTGGCGACCATGGCGCTGCCCATGTTCTGGGGCAAGCTGGTGTTTGCGGCAGCGCTGGCGGCTGCAGGCCTGGCGCTGCTGCGCCGCATGGCCCGCCCGGGCATGCCGCTAGGCCACGCGGCCCTGTGGCTGGCGGTGCCGCCGCTGGTGCTGTGGGCCATGGCCTTGGGGGCGTTGTCGCAGGTGTCTGCCGCAGAGCGCATGCCGATCATCCTGGGCAGCACCTGGCGCACTTGCCCCTTCAATATCGCCTTGCTCTCGGTGCCCGCATTTGTGGCCGGGTTCTGGGCGCTCAAGGGCGCGGCCCCTACGCGCCTGGCGTGGGCAGGAGCGGGCGCCGGATTGCTGGCGGGTGCGCTGGGGGCTCTGGTGTATGCGCTGCATTGCCCCGAAATGGCCGCGCCGTTTCTGGCGGTGTGGTACGTGGCAGGCATGGCCATGCCGACGGCGCTGGGGGCTGTGCTGGGGCCGCGCCTCCTGCGTTGGTGAGGGCGGCTGATACAGCAAGCGCCATGGCGGCTCAGGCGCTGACGCGTTTGCTGTAGGCGCGAAACACCGTGTCCAGCGTCCACCCCAGCGATTCGTAGAGTGACTGCGCGGCGATGTTGGTGTGTGCCGTGGTCAAGTCCATGCGCACCCTGCCATGGGCGCGGGCCGTCGCCTCTGCTGCCACCAGCAGGCTGCGCCCGGTGCCGGTTTGGCGCGCTGCGGGCACCACGAACAGGTCGTACAGCGTGTAGATGGGGGCCGCCTCCACCGAGCAGAAGGTGGGATAGAGCTGGCAAAAGCCCATTGCGGCCTGCGAAGCATCCATTGCCAGCAGGATCACCGACTCTCCACGCTCTAGCCGTTCTGCCATGAAGGCCCGTGCTCTGGACAGGTCTGGCGCCTGCTCGTAGAACTGCCGGTAGGCATCAAAAAGCGGCGCGATGGTGTCGGCGTCGGCCGGTGTGGCGGGGCGGATGTGCGCAGCGGTCATGGTGGCGTCGGGATGGCAGAAGGGCCCCAAGAGGCGCCCAGCGGTTGGCAGAGGCGCACTCCTGAAGGGGTGCGGGCGGACGCGGATTGTAGAAAGGGTTCTGCCGCGTCTTGGGGATGCCGTGCGCGGGGTCAGGCCGCGTCGATGTGGGCCTGCAGCCACTGCGCCACCGCTGCCACTCGCGCCTGGTGGATCAGCGCGCCCACCTTCGGGCCGCTCACGCCCTTGGCGGCAGCCTGTGCGGCAATGTCGCGCGTGACCACCGACTGCACCGCCGTCAGCACGGAGGCCAACCGCTGGCGCTGGGGGTAGGCTGATTCCTCAAACCCCAGCCGCCCGCGTGCATCACACTCGCAGGCCAGCAGGATGTCGGCAAAACGCTCGGGCTTGCGGATGGCGTCGCAACGCTCCAGCAGGCGTACCAGGGCAGCGGCCGCAAGGTCGCCGCTGCGGTGGATGTTGCCGTGTTCGCGCGCCACCACGTCGGCAGTCTCGCGGCAGTCCACGGGCACGCGCAGGCGTTCGGCCACGTCTTTCAGCAGCCTCGCGCTGCGCTCCTCGTGCCCGATGTGGCGGGGCAGCACATGGGCAGCCGTCGTGCCCTTGCCCAGATCGTGCACGAGGCAGGCAAACCGCACCGTGAGCGGCGCCTGCAGCCGCGCGGCCATGTCCAGCACCATCATCAGGTGCACGCCCGTGTCCACCTCGGGGTGGAATTCGGCGCGCTGGGGCACGCCCCACAGGCGTGCCACCTCGGGCAGCAGCACGGCCAGCGCGCCACACTCGCGCAGCACCTCAAACATGCGCGAGGGTTGCTCTTCCATCAGCCCGCGCGCCAGCTCCTGCCACACGCGCTCGGCCACCAGGTGGTCCACCTCGCCATGCGCGACCATTTCGCGCATGAGCTGCATCGTCTCGGGCGCCACCGTGAAGTCGGTGAAGCGCGCCGCAAACCGCGCTACGCGCAGGATGCGCACCGGGTCTTCGCGGAAGGCGTCGGTCACGTGGCGCAGTACGCGGGCCTGAAGGTCTTTTTCGCCGTGATAGGGGTCAAAAAGGCGGGTAGCGCCGGATTCATCTGTGCTGAATGCTATTGAATTAATAGTGAGATCACGGCGTGAGAGGTCTTCGTCCAGCGTCACGTCGGGCGAGCTCTGCACCACAAAGCCCCGGTAGCCACGCCCGCTCTTGCGCTCGGTGCGGGCCAGCGCGTATTCCTCGCGTGTCTCGGGGTGCAAAAAGACCGGGAAGTCGCGCCCCACGGGCAGGTAGCCCTGCGCCAGCATCTGCTCGGGCGTGGCGCCCACCACCACCCAGTCGTGGTCATTCACCGGCCGGCCCAGCAGCTTGTCGCGGACCGCGCCGCCCACCATGTAGATTTGCATCGGCGTAGTTTAGGGTGGGGGCCGTATAGTCCCGCCACCATGTCCCTATCGTCTGATCTCACCATTGCCCAGCTCAACCCCGACGGCAGCGTGCCCGTGCCTCAGGCGCCCGACGCCGCCGCCAACGCGGCTGCCGAGGCCTTGCAGCGCGAGGCGCAGTTCGAGGCCCTGAAGGCGCAGGTGGAAGGCTTGCAGGAGATCCTGGCCAAGCCGCTCAATGAAATCCTGGCCGACCGCGACAAGTTCAAGGAGGCCGCCGCCGCATGGGACGCCTTTGGCGCCATGTGGATGCTGTCCCAGCGCGCCATGAAGCGTGTGGCTTTGGACCTGGCCGCGCAGCAGGGGTTGAGCGACGAAGAGGTGGTCGCGCGTGGGCTGGCCTATGCCAATCGGGTCCTCAATGCGGAGGAGGAAGACCTGGGCGGAACCATCGCTCCCGCCCAGCTGGCGCACATCGCGCGGCACAAGCCGTTCTTGCGCAAGCAGTTCCGTTAAAAGACTGCCTGTGCGCGCCTTCATTCAGGCGAATACCGGCCTGAAAAAGCTCCGTTCATAGCTCACGATGCACCCCGTCTCCTCGGCATAGCGGAAGACCGCCAGGCAGTCCGTGTCTTGCATCGACGCCTCGCGGTAGCGCTCATAGGCCGCGAGGCTCTCGAACGTGAACAGTGCCAGTGCAATGTTGTTGGCGCCCTCGCTGGGCATGAAGTAGCCGTGGTGCTGGCCGCCGAACTTCTCGACCAGCGGAATCCACAGCTTGCCGTAGTGCTCGAACTCTTTCAGCTTGCTGGTGTTGAGCACGTAGCGCAGGTAGATGGTGGCGGCCATGGGGCTCAGCCTTCGGTATGGCGCAGGCGGTAGGGCTCTTCGAAGTCCAGAAAGTCCTTCTCGGCCAGGGCTTCGTCGATCCAGGCCTTCACGCCGGGCAGGGCACGCACGCGGTCCACATAGGCCTGGATGGGCGCAGGCACGGGCAGAGCGTAGGTGTGCAGCCGCATGCACACGGGGGCGAAGTAGGCATCGGCCACGGTGAAGTCGCCAAACAGCAGGGGGCCGCCGTGCTCCTGCAGCAACGCACTCCACATCTCCACCAGGCGCTGCACGTCGGAGCGCACGCCGGCCTGGTCGCGCCAGATCAGGGCACCGGTGTCGGCCAGTTGGGCTTCGATGTTCATGGGGCAGTGGCTGCGCAGGGCGGTGAAGCCGCTGTGCATCTCGGCACAGACGCTCCGGGCGCGTGCGCGGGCCTTTGCTTCCGTGGGCCAGAGCTTTTTGTCGGGATGGGCTTCTGCCACGTACTCCGCAATCGCCAGCGTGTCCCACACCACCAGGTCGCCATCGACCAGCACGGGCACCTTGGCGGTGGGGCTGACGGCGCCGATGGTGCGCTTGAAGTCCGATTGCGCGTCAAAGCTGTCAAAGCGCACGCGCACCTCTTCATAGACGATGCCCGCCTGCTTGAGCAGCACCCAGGGGCGCATGGACCAGGACGAGTAGTTCTTGTTGCCGATGTAGAGCTTGAGCATGGTGGGCACCTGAAATGAAGAGGTCAGCCCGCCATGCTAGCCGCTGCGGCGCGCGCCAGCGATGCGAAAAACCGGTCCGAATGATGCGCAGCAGGCATCACAGGCCTTCGTGCCGACCGGCAAGTGCCCGTGGGCGGTCTGCCGTGCGGCCGCCAGCGGGCACTGAGGGGATCAGACCGGCCAGACCACGCCGTTGTCGTTCAGGATGGCATCGAGTGGCAGGTCGAACGCCTCGGGCTCGAAATCGTCCAGGTAGCCGTGGGTGAAGCCCAGGCCCACCGTGAAGGGCTTGGGCTGCAGTGTGGCCAGCGTGCGGTCGTAAAAACCGCCGCCGTAGCCCAGCCGGTAGCCACCCGGCGCATAGCCCACGCAGGGCACAAACAGCAGCGTGGGCACGATGACCTCGGTGTCCTTGGGCTTGGGGATGCCGTAGGCGTCTTCTTCCATGGGGCAGCCGGGGTACCAGGCGTGGAAGGTCAGGGTCTTGTGCTGCTTGTTGACCACCGGCAGGCCGATGCGGCGGCGCAGGGGTTCGTCCAGCAGCTCGCCGTCTTCCTTCCAGCGGTGCAGGGCAGGCAGGGGGTCGAACTCGCCTTTGATGGGCCAGTAGGCGCCGATCACCGTGTCCGGCCGGTTCACCAGCCAGATGCGCATCACCTGCTGTAACAGGTCGGCCCGCTGTAGGCGGTCGGGCAGGTTGAGGCGTTCTTCTATCAATGTGCGCCGAAGGGCTGCTTTGTCCATCAGATAATTCCCCCATGCAATTTCTCAGAGCCATTCTGACACCCCTTGTGGCAGCCACCCTGTTGGCCGCCACCGCGCCCCTTGTCATGGCGCAAAACCGCGGTGACGATACCCTGCTGGAGATGCAGCAGGCCTTCCGCAAGGGTGACCGCAACAAGCTCGCGCAGCTGCTGCCTGCGGCACGCGGCCACGCGCTGGAGCCCTGGGCTGCCTACTGGGAGCTGCGGGTGCGCTTGGGCGAGGCGTCGCCGCAGGAGATCCAGTCTTTCATGCAGCGCTACGCGGGCAGCTACCAGGAAGACCGCCTGCGCAACGACTGGCTGCTGCTGCTGGGCCAGCGGCGCGACTGGAGCCAGTTTGCCGAGCAGCACCCCAACTACCGCATGTCGGATGACCGCGAGGTGCGCTGCTACGCGCTGCTGATCGACCACATCAAGGGCACGGCTGCCGCCACGGTGGCGGACGACGTGCGCAGCAACTGGTACGCCATTCGCGACGCCGACGATGGCTGCAACCATGCGGCTGGCGAGCTGTACAGCGCCAAGAAACTCTCGGCGCTGGACATCTGGCGCAAAGCCCGGCTGGGCGTGGACGCCAACCGGCCCCGCGTGGTGCGCAATGCCGTCGAAATCGTGGCGCCCGATGCGCTGCCCCAGCTCAAGGAAGCGCTCGACACCCCCAGCAAATACCTGCTCGGCCGGGCCACGGCGCGGGGCAAGGTGCGCCAGGAGCTGATCGTGCTGGCACTGATCAAGCTCGCAGGCAGCGACCCGGACGGCGCAGCCCGCCAGCTCGACAGCAAATGGAGCGTTCACCTCTCGCCCGAGGAGCGCAACTGGGCCTGGGGCGTGATCGGCAAGGCGGCTGCGCAAAAGCTGTCCAGCGATGCCATGGGCTACTTTGGCAACATCACCAAAGACAGCGACCTCAACGACGATCTGCTGGGCTGGAAAGTGCGCGCCGCACTGCGCGCCGGCCAGTGGAAGGCCGTGGCCAAGGCTGTGGACGCCATGGGCCCCGAAGGCCGGCAGGACAGCACCTGGGTGTACTGGAAGGCGCGTGCGCTGCTCACGGGCCGCGTGACGGATGCTGAGCGCGCCGAAGCCCGCCAGATGCTCGAAGGCATTGCCGGCACGCGCGGGTTCTATGAACAACTGGCCCTTGAGGAACTGGGCCAGCGCATCACCGTGCCGCCATCCCCCGCGCCCCTCACGGCCGAAGAAAAAGCCGCCGCCCGTGCCAACCCTGGCCTGAACCGCGCGCTGTATGCCATCCTGCTCGGCCTGCGCAGCGAAGGCGTGCGCGAATGGAACTACACCACCAACCTGCATCAGAGTGGCGGGATGCCCGACCGTGAGCTGCTGGCCGCCGCTGATTTCGCGTGTCAGCGCGAGGTGTGGGACCGGTGCATCAACACCAGCGAACGCACCAAGGGCGTGATCGAGGTCACCCAGCGGTTCCCCATGCCGTTTCGCAGCGCCGTGGTGGAGCGCGCGCAGGGCATCGGCATCGACCCGGCCTATGTGTATGGCCTGATCCGCCAGGAAAGCCGCTTTGTGATGGACGCGCGCTCGCACGTGGGCGCCTCGGGCCTGATGCAGGTGATGCCCGCCACGGCCCGCTGGACGGCCAAGAAGATCGGCCTCACCAACTTCACGCCCGACCAGATCACCGACCGTGACACCAATATCACCATCGGCACCGCCTACCTCAAGCTGGCGCTGGACGACTTTGCAGGCTCCATGCCCATGGCTGCTGCCGCCTACAACGCGGGCCCCGGCCGCCCACGCAGCTGGCGCAACGGCCCGGTGCTGGACGCTGCCATCTGGGCCGAGAACGTGCCTTTTGCCGAGACGCGCGACTACGTGAAGAAGGTGCTGTCCAACACCACCAACTATGCAGCCATGCTCACCGGCCTGCCCCAGTCGCTCAAGAGCCGCCTGGGCACCATTGGCCCGCGCGATGCGGCCTTGCCCGAGGTGAATAAGGACCTGCCGTGACGCCAACTGCCGTTGACGGGCGTCGGAGAGCAAACTGATTGCTATAAAAATCAGAGCTATAGGCGCATGATAAATGTGCGCCTGGGCATGTTTGCATAAAAGGGGAGGGGTGGAATGGGTAAACTGGCATGGATGGCTTGCGTGACCACAATCGGCGCGGTCGTGGCGTGGGGCGCGGGCGCGCAGGCGCAGCCCGTGTACAAGTGGGTGGATGCCGATGGCAAGACCCACTACGGGTCGCAGCCCCCACCCGCCAAGCAGGACGCCGAGCCGCTGAAGCTGCAGAGCAACAACGGCACCAGCGGTGGCGGTGGCTCCTCCAGCGGCAAGGGCGCCAGCGCCAAGGCGGGCCAGCAGTACAACCCTGACGGTACCAAAAAGGTCTCGAAGGACGTCGAGGAGTTTGGCGAGGGGCTCAAAAAATCGCTGGGCACCGTGGACAGCAAGCAGGTTCCCCTGAACTGCGCCGTGGCCGTGGACAACATCCACTACCAGGCCGACCTGATGCTGGAAGTGGGCCAGAAGAACGTGCGGGATGGCTACATGACCCAGACGGCGTTCGATGCCACGGCACCCAAGATCCGCGAAGCCAAGGGCAAATACAGCGTGTCCGACTGCCAGGGCGCATCGGGCAACAAGAAGTCGTTTTACCAGTGCATGTCCAGCAGCAAGAACCACGTCACGGGCTGCGACAAGCAATACAAACATTGAGGGCGTGGGGCTGACCTTCTCGGTAGTTTTGTGCCTGCGGTGTCGCGTTCAACCCCGCAGGCGCATGCGCCACGCCTCACACGTTGTGCAGCACCTCGCCCTGGCGCGCCGCAGCGCCTGACCGCACCAGTTCATCCGCCAGACTCTGCAGCCATTCGGCCTCGGTCTGCGCTGCAAAGTGCCGCGTGCGCAGCATGCCGAAATACGGCGTGGCCTGCGCCCAGGCCGTGAGGTCGAGGATGCCGATCTGCTGCCATTCGAGCAGCTTGTACTTCAGCAGCACCTTGGCCGCGTAGAGCGCATGTTTGCCCGGGTTGCGCACAAAACCGTCCAGGCGGCGGCGGGCGCCGTCGATGGCGCGGGGCGCATCGGCAAACACCGGCCCGTGGCCCGGGATCACGACCTGCGGCGACAGCGCCTCAATCAGGTCCAGCGTGGCCCCCACCTGGGCGAAGGCATCGTCGCCCTCCAGTTCGGGGAACACCACGCCAAAGCCGTTCTCCCACAGTGCATCGGCCGAGATCAGCACGCGGCCCTGGGGCTCGAACAGCACCACCGAATGCGGGTCGTGCCCCGGTGCAGCATGCACCTGCCAGGGCTTGTCGCCCAGCAGCACACACGAGCCCGGCACCAGCAGCGTGTCGGCCCGAAACGGCGGGCATTCCTGCCCGGTGGGCGTGTAGCTCAGCGCGTAGGCATCCCACTGGCGCACATGGTCGGCCTGGCCGGGCGGGATGGCGGTGAGCACGCTGGGCCAGGCCTTTTGCAGCGCGGCATTGCCGCCGCAGTGGTCGCTGTGCAGGTGGGTGTTGAGGATGCGGTCCAGCGCGCGGCCCTGCAGCGTGCCGCGCACCAGGTCCACGGTCTGATCGGCATGGCTGCAGTAGCCGGTGTCCACGATGGCCGTGTCGTGCTGGCCGATAAAAAGGATGTTGTTGGCCGACAGCCAGCCGCGTTCGAGGACGGTGATTTCGGGAGGCAGGAGATCGTGGGGCTCGGAGCTGGGCATGGGGGCAGGCAAAAGGTGAGGCCTCAGCGTACCCCAGGTGTGCCCTGCTAGACGTTCTCCAAAACCCGCAACGCCCGGCCTGCGGCGGGTCCGGCGGGTTTCACAACGTCAGAACCTCAGAAGGTCACGCCTGCCACCAGGATCACGTTGGCGTAAGGCGTGCACTCGCCCGTGCGCACCATCACACGGGCTTGCTGCGTCAGGCGCTTGAAGTCCTCGTGCGAGACCGCCTGGGGAGTGACTGGCAGCTGGCACCAGGCGGGCAACTGGCCGTCGTTGCGCTCCACGGCTTCGGTGGCGATCACGGCCTTTTCGACCTGCATTTCTTCCAGCACCACCCGCAGCACATCCGCCACGGCGGGGATGCCCGGCGTGAGCGCCAGGTCAATGCGGCGCGGGCCGGGGGGGATGGGCAGGCCCACATCGCCGATCACCAGCATGTCGCCATGGCCCAGGGTGGCGATGGCATGGGAGAGTTCGGCGTGCAGCAGGGCGGTGCGTTTCACAGGGGGCTCCAGGCGGGCGGTTGGGGGCTTTGCGCCACGGCGGCGCGGGTGGGAATGGAGGGCTGGGCGCCCGGCTGGGTGACGCACAGCGCCGATGCGCGGATGCCTTCGCGCACGGCGGCGTCCAGCGGCTCGCCGCGTGCCAGCGCCACGGCCAGCGCACCCAGGAAGGTGTCGCCTGCGGCCGTGGTGTCCACGGCTTTCACGACCAGGCTAGGGTGGTAGCGGTTGCCTGCGGCATCGGCGGCCACGGCGCCTGCTGCGCCCAGGGTCACTACCACCTGGGCGGGGCCCTTGGCGCGCAGGGCTTGTGCGGCCTGCGCGGCATCGGCGGGCGTGGTCACGTTCTGGCCCGCCAGCGCAGCGGCTTCCACCTCGTTCACCACCAGCGTGTGCACCCGCGGCCACAGGGCCTCGGGCAGGGGCTGGATGGGCGAGGGGTTGAGCACCACGGGGCAGCCCGCGGCATGGGCCATCTCGGCGGCGGCGAGCACCTGGGGCAGGGGGGTTTCGAACTGCAGTACCAGGCCGCCTGCGCCTTGCAGGGCGGCGCCCAGCGCTGCGGCATCCAGCACAAAGCGGCCATTGGCGCCGGGTACGACCACGATGCGGTTCTGCCCTGTCGCTTCTACGGTGATGGCGGCCACGCCGGTGGTGGTTGCGGTGTCGGTCTGCACGCCGCTGTGATCGATGCCGTCAGTGTCCAGCCCGGCGCGCAGCGTGTGGCCGTAGCCGTCATCGCCCACGCGGCCAAACAGGGCCACCTGGGCGCCCTGGCGCGCGCAGGCCACGGCCTGGTTGCCGCCTTTGCCGCCGGGCACCAGGTGCAGGGCGTCGGCCAGCACGGTTTCGCCAGGGCCGGGTGCGTGTTGCACCTGCAGCACCAGGTCCATGTTCAGGCTGCCGACGACGGCGATGCGGGGCTTGTTGTTGGTGCTCATGCCGCACCTCCGAGCGCATGGGCCGTGGAGGCGCGCACGCGCAGCTCGGGCTGCAGCATCACCTTGCGCGCGTCCTGGCGCTTGCCGTCGATGCGCTCCAGCAGCATGTCCACGGCCAGCGCGCCGATGCGCTGCTTGGGCTGGGCCACGGTGGTGAGCGGCGGGCTGGTGAAGGCGGTGAGTTCGATGTCGTCAAAGCCGACGATGGACAGTGCCTCGGGCACGCGCAGGTCGCGCTCGTGTGCGGCGCACAGCGCGCCCATGGCCATAAGGTCGTTGCAGACAAAGACGGCAGTGGGCGGCTCGGGCGCGCGCAGTACGGCGTGCATGGCTTCGTAGCCGCCCTGGCTCGTGAAGTTGCCGTGCCACAGCAGGCCCTCGCCGGTGCCGCAGCCCGCGTCGGCCAGTGCGGTGCGCCAGCCGGCAATGCGTTGCTCGCTGGGGGCAATGCCCTCGGGGCCGCCAATGCAGGCAATGCGGCGGTGGCCCAGCGACAGCAGGTGGCGCGTGGCCAGCAGGCCGCCCTGCATGTGGGCGGTTTCCACCAGGTCACAGGGCTGTTGTTCGGCGATGTCGATTTCGCGGTCCACCAGCACGGTGGGGATGGACAGGCCTGCGAGCTGCGTGGCCAGCGTGGCGTCGTGCCCGGTGGAGACCACGATGAGCCCGTCGATGCGCCGCTCGGCCAGCACCTGCAGGTAGGTGCCCTGGCGGTGCGCCTCGTCGTTGGTGTTGCACAGGATGACGTTGTAGCCCGCGCCAAAGCAGCGGTCTTCCACGCTGTGCACGATCTCGGCAAAGTAGGGGTTGGAGCTGTTGGGGATCAACATGCCCAGCGTGCGCGTGTTGTTGCTCTTGAGGCTGCGCGCAATGGCGCTGGGCACATAGCCCAGGGCACGGATGGCAGCCTCGACACGTTCGCGGCCCTCGGGGCTCACGCGGCGCGTGCCGTTGACCACGTGCGACACCGTGGTGACCGACACCTCGGCGTGGCGCGCAACGTCCTTGATAGTAGCCATGCAAAAAAGAAGAATGAGGTCGTGGGTGGTGGGGCGGCTGGATGCGGGGTCAGTCTCTCAGACCTTGGCGCGGCGCTGGCGCAGCGTGTCCACAATGACGGCCGCCACGATCACAAAACCCGTGATGATGCGCTTGCTGGGCTCGCTGGCGCCCACCTGGGCCAGGCCTGCCTCCAGCACCGCGATGATGAGCACGCCAAACGCGGTGTTCACCACCGAGCCGCGCCCGCCCATCAGGCTGGTGCCGCCAATCACCACGGCCGCAATCACCTGCAGCTCCATGCCGGTGCCTGCGTTGGGGTCGGCAGCTTCGAGCCGGGCCGACTGCATCAGGCCCGCCAGACCTGCGAGCAGGCCGGTCATGGCAAACACGATCACGCGGATGGGGCGCGGGTCCACACCCGCCAGGCGCATGGCTTCTTCATTGGTGCCAATGCCCACCACGCAGCGGCCAAACACGGTGCGCGACAGCACTAGTTGCGCCACCACCACCAGCACCACGGCCAGCAAAAAGGCGAACGAGATGCCGCCAAAAAACGGCGCCGACAGCCACGAGATCGCATCGCCCACGTACTGGGTGCGCGAGTCGGTGACTACATAGGCGCTGCCGCGCACGGCTTCGAGCATGCCCAGCGACACGATGAACGAGGGCAGCCGCCATGCGACCGAAATGGTGCCCGTGATGGTGCCGCACACCAGGCCCGTGGCCAGGGCCAGCGCGGCGGCGGCGGGTACCGTCCAGCCCCACTGCAGGATGGCGGCGGCCGAGGTGGCGGCGGCCAGCGCCATCACCGAGCCCACCGACAGGTCGATGCCCGCGATGATGAGCACAAAGGTCATGCCCACGGCCATCACGGCCAGGGCCGGGATTTCGTTGGCGATGGTGATGAAGGTCTCGGCGCTCCAGAAGTATTCGGACAGCGACGAGAACAGCGCCACCATGCCCGCCAGCACGGCCATCAGGCCCAGGTAGGTACCCAGCTGGCTGCGCCAGACCGAGGCAGAGGAGGGCGCCGCAGCGGGCGCGGCAGATGTTGTGGGGGCGTTCATGCGGTCACAGGGGAAGAAGTTGAAGGGGTGGTGCTGGGGCGCCCGCCGGGCTCGGAAAACGCGGCCGCCAGCAGGGATTGCTCGGACCACTCGCCGCGCTCGAATACGGCCACCAAGCGGCCTGCGCTCATCACGCCGATGCGGTCGGCCATGGCCATGAGTTCGCGCAGGTCGGACGACACCATGAGCAGCGCACGGCCTTCCAGGGCCATGCGGTCCAGCTCGCCGTACAGCTCGGCGCGCGCGCCCACGTCCACGCCGCGCGTGGGCTCGTCAAGCAGCAGCACGCGGCCTTCGCGGTGCAGCCAGCGGGCGAACACCACCTTTTGCTGGTTGCCGCCCGACAGTTGTCCCACCGGCTGTTCCGGGCCGTGGCAGCGCACGCGCAGGGTGCGGATGAATCCCTGCACCAGGCGGCTTTCGAGCCCGCGCTGCAGCCAGCCGCCGCGCGATACGGCCGACAGGTCGGACAGCGTGGCGTTGATGCGGATGGGCTGCGACAGCAGCAGGCCTTGGGATTTGCGGTCTTCGGTGACCAGGCCGACTCCGGCGGCGATGGCTTGCAGCGGAGACGCGAAACCCCTGTGCCAAGTACGAGGCACAGTTGTGGTTTGGGTGTTTGCTATGTTTTGTATAGCTTCTTTGGCTTGTCCATCGCGCGGGACAGCCTGTTTTTGTTCAAATTCTGAGTGCAAGGTGACGCTGCCCCGGTCCGCGCGGTCGGCACCGAACAGCAGGCGGACCAGCTCGGTGCGGCCCGATCCGACCAACCCGGCAATGCCAAAAATTTCACCGGCCCGCAGCTCCAGGCTCACATCCTGCACAGCGGTGCCCCGGCCCAGCTTGTCAGCGCTCATCACCACCGGGCCGACGGTGCGGCGCGGGCGGTGGTCCAGGTCGCTCACCACGCGGCCCACCATGCGCTGCACCAGGTCGTCTTCGCTCATGCCCGCCATGGGGCGCACGTCCACCAGGCGACCATCGCGCAGCACGGCCACGCGGTCGGCAATGCGGCGCAGCTCTTCAAGCCGGTGCGACACGTAGATGATGGCCACGCCACGTGCGGTGAGGTGGGCGATCTGCTCAAACAGGTAATTGGTCTCGCGCGGCGTGAGCATGGCCGTGGGCTCGTCGAGCACCAGGATGCGCGTGTCGTCCTGCAGGTTGCGCGCAATCTCCACCATCTGCTGCTGGCCGATGCCCAGCTGCGAGACGGGTGTGGCGGGGTCAATGTTGTCGAGCCCGATCTTGGCCAGCTGTGCACGGGCGGCGGCGTGCAGCACATCGCGCTGCAGCCAGCCCAGCCGGTGCGGCAGGCGGCCCATCAACAAATTCTCGGCCACGGTGAGCGTGGGCACCAGGCCCAGCTCCTGCATCACCATGCGCACGCCGTGGCGCTCGGCATCGCGGCGCGACGCGGGGGCGTAGGCCTGCCCCGCCAGCAACATGCCGCCGCGCGTGGGCTGCTCCAGCCCGCAGAGGATTTTGGACAGCGTGCTCTTGCCCGCGCCGTTCTCCCCGGTCAGCGCCAGCACCTCGCCCGCAAACAGCTCCACGTTCACGCCATCGAGCACGGTGGCGGTGTAGTCCTTGCCCACGGCCTGGATGGCGAGCAGGGGCGGGGACGCGGTGGCGTTGGTTGTGTGGGGCATGGGCTTGAGAGGCGTTGGTCGGGTCGCTACACCCATCACCGTTCGGGCTGAGCTTGTCGAAGCCAGGGCGCTACGGTAGCGCAGCCCTTCGACAGGCTCAGGGTGAACGGCGGGGGTTGATGTGACGCGTTCTAAGGTGCCAGGGGCTTACTTGCTGTCTTTCGTCACCAGCACCACGTCGGTCTTCACCGTGGCGGGCAGCTGGTTCTGGGGCGTCTTCGCGGCCAGGGCCTTCTGCGCGAGTTCGATGCCGAACACGGCCTGCTTGGCGGCGTACTGGTCGGCGGTGGCCAGCACGCGGCCGTCGGCCAGCATGGGCTTGATGGCGCCGATGTTGTCGTAGCCCACCACCTGCACCTTGCCGGTCTTGCCCGCAGCCTTCACGGCGGCCACGGCGCCCAGGGCCATGCTGTCGTTGCCGGCCAGCAGAGCCACAAGGTCCGGGTGCTCGCGCATCATGCCGGCGGCCACGGTGTTGCCCTTTTCGATCTCCCAGTTGCCGGACTGCACGCCCACCACGGTGATGTTGGCGGCCTTCATGGCGTCCTGGTAGCCCAGGGTGCGCTGCTGCGCATTGAAGGTGGTGGACACGCCTTCGATGATGCCGACCTTGTCGCCCGCCTTCAGCGTCTTGGCCAGGTGGTCGCCCACGAGCTTGGCGCCTGCGCGGTTGTCGGGGCCCACAAAGGGCACGGTGATGTTCTTTTCCTTCAGCGCATCGGCATCGAGCTGGTTGTCGATGTTGACCACCAGGATGCCCTTGTCGATGGCCGCCTTGACCACGGGCACCAGCGCCTTCGAATCCGCGGGGGCCAGCACGATGGCGTTGACCTTCTGCGCCACGGCTTGTTCGATCATCTTGATCTGGGCTGCCGTGTCAGTCTCGTTCTTGATGCCGTTGGCCACCAGCGTGTATTCCTTGGCGTGGGCCTTCTGGTGCGCCTTGGCGCCGTCTTCCATGGTGCGGAAGAACTCGTTGGCCAGCGACTTCATGATGAGCGCGATCTTGGGCTTGTCCTGCGCAAACGCGGGGCTGGCCAGCAGGCTGCCCACAACGGCGAGGGCGGCGGCGGTCTGAACGGAACGGCGGGTGAACTTCATGGGTGTTGTCTCCAGGTTGGAATGTGGACCAAGGCGACCGACAGCGTGGATAGAACCCCGGCAGACCCCGCAAAAAGGAGCGGCTGCGGAGGCCCGGCGCCTTGTCGCGATTGGGATGATAACGAAAGCAAACGTTTGCGCAAACGTTTGCTATTCGGTAAAAACCCGAAGATGCCGACATCGAATGACCTGGGGTACGCGGGCGGGTTGCAGTTTTTGCGCCCAAGAAAAAGGGCGCCGAAGCGCCCTGGGGGAGGTTGCAGGGTGCAGCGTTCGGGCCGCTGCGCCTATGAACAAGGTCAAGCCTTGCGCAATTCCCTGCGCAGGATCTTGCCCACATTGCTCTTGGGCAACTCGTCGCGGAACTCGATGTACTTGGGGCGCTTGTAGCCCGTGAGGTTCTGGTGGCAGTAGTTGGCCACCTCGTCCTCGGTCAGGGCTGGGTCGCTCTTGATGATGAACACCTTGATGGCCTCGCCCTGCTTCTCATCGGGCACGCCGATGGCCGCGCATTCGACCACGCCGGGGCACAGACTGATGACCTGCTCCAGCTCGTTGGGGAACACGTTGAAGCCGCTCACCAGGATCATGTCCTTCTTGCGGTCGATGATGCGGGTGTAGCCCTGCGGGTCCATGATGCCGATGTCGCCCGTGCGCATGAAGCCATCGGCGGTGAAGGCCTTGGCGTTCTCCTCGGGCTGGTTGTAGTAACCCACCATCACGTTGGGGCCCTTGATGCAGATCTCGCCCGACGCACCCTGGGGCAGGCTGTTGCCCTCGTCGTCCTTGATGGCGATGTCGATGCCCGGCAGCGGCAGGCCGATGGTGCCGCTGAACTCGGTGTTGATCACCGGGTTGTTGGTGCCGATGGCGCAGGTCTCGCTCATGCCCCAGCCCTCGATCATGGTGCTGCCGGTCACCTTCTGCCACTGCTTGGCCGTGCCTTCGCTGGCGGCCATGCCCCCGGCCTGCGACACGCACAGGTGCGAGAAGTCCAGCGTCTTGAACTGCGGGTTCTGCAGTAGCGCGTTGAACAGCGTGTTCACTGCAGGCAGCATGTGGAAGGGGCGCTTTTTCAGTTCGGCCACGAACTTGGGAATGTCGCGCGGGTTGGGGATCAGCGTGAGGCTGGAGCCCTGGCGGATGGCCAGCAGGCACAGCGTGAGCGCGAAGATGTGGTACAGCGGCAGCGCGGCAATGCTGTTGGCCTTGCTGAGGTCGCCCACCTTGGACAGCGCGGGGGTGAACCACGCCTCGGCCTGCAGCGTGGCGGCCACGATGTTGCGGTGGGTGAGCACAGCGCCCTTCGACAGGCCCGTGGTGCCACCGGTGTACTGCAGGAAGGCAATCGAATCCAGCGTGGCCTGGCTGGGCGCGAGCGACTTGTGCTCGCCCAGCGACAGCGCCTTCTTGAACGTGACGACCTTGCGGCCGCCCGTCAGCGGCAGGTCGTATGCGGGCACCATCTTGGCCAGATGGCGCACGGCAAAGGTGATCCATTGGCCAAACCAGAAGCCCAGCAGGTCGCCCATGGACGCCATCACCACATGCTGGACGGCCGTGTGGTCAATGACCTCGGCCAGCGTGTGGGCAAAGTTCTCCAGGATCACGATGGCCGTGGCGCCCGAGTCCTTGAGCTGGTGCTCCAGCTCGCGCGCGGTGTACAGCGGGTTCACGTTCACGCAGGTGTAGCCTGCGCGCAGCACGGCGGCCATGGTCACGCCAAACTGCGGAATGTTGGGCAGCATGATGGCCACGCGCGCACCGGGCTCCAGCCCCAGGCTTTGCAGATAGGCACCCAGCGCGGCCGAGCGGCGTTCCAGCTCGCCATAGGTCATCCACTGGTCCATGCAGACCGAAAACGGGCTCGACGCGTGTTTGCGGAACGACTCTTCCAGCAGGTGGGCCACAGAGCGGTATTGCTCGGGCTTCACGTCATGCGGGACGCCCGGGGGGTAGCTCTTGAGCCAGATCTTTTCCATGCGCTTGATTCCTTCGGTGCCAAATGCCATTGATAGGTGGGCACAGATTGTGGAAGGCGGGGGCGTTGCGGGCTATCGGGCTTGTCCTAGTGTGCTGGCGAGCTGGGTCCCGCAGGTGACAGGATCAGCGTCGAAGAGCAAATTCATCAGCGCGCGCTCGCGTTGTTCGATGGCGGCCAGGAATTGCTCTACCCCGCCGCGCTGGCGCGCGAGCTGGCCGAAGGTGTCGAACCCCGCCTCCAGAAACTTCTGCAGCGCGCCCATGCCCGCCGCGTGGGCCGGGCCGCGCATCATGCGCAGCATCATCCGCAGTCCGGGTGTGCGGGTGAGGCGCGCCAGGTCATTGCCCATGGCCAGCACGCGCTGCAACTGCTGCTGGCGCGCACGGCGCTGGCCCACGGTGCGCCAGGCGGCGGTGTAGCGGGCGGCGTCGTTGGCCGCATCGGCACCTTCATGCGCACGCCATGCGCGGCCCATGTCCTGGTCCAGCTCCTCGGTCTGCGCGTGCAGCACGGCCAGGGCCACGGCCGTGTTCACGACCGGCTGGGGAAACATGGTCTGCAGCGTGCCCGCGATGCGGCCAAACTGCTGGTCGCGGTCGGTGTAGTCGGTGTCGCTGTACAGCTCTTCCAGAAAGAACCGCGCTGCGGGCCCGAACGCGGGCGATGCCATCAGGTCGGCATAGCTGCCGCGAAAGCGCCGCGCCTGGAAGGTCTTGACGCTGCCCACCGCCGCCCCCAGCACCGGGTCGCCCGTGCGGTGCAGGCGCAGGGCGGTCACATCGGCAATGGCATCGCGGATGGTCTGGGCGGCATCCATGGGGTGGTCCTTCGGGGTTCATGTGGGGTGATGGCGAGGCCGCACAATGTGGCCAGCTGAATTACAACATCGCCCTCCATCACCATGATTGCGCGCTGGCAACGAAGTTTTGTTCTCTTCATCCTGTTGTCCGTGGCCGCGTGGCTGGTGTGGCAATGGCCGCAGTCACCCGCGCGGGCGCTGGTGGGTGCCTTGCTGCCGCTGGTTGTCTACCTGCTCGTGATGGCCGTGGAGTTTGTGCTGATGCACATCACCAACCGCACCGACGCAGCACCGCGTGCCCGCCTGTCGCAGGTGGTGGGTGCCTGGTGGGAGGAGGTGTGGGTGGCGCTGCAGGTCTTTGGCTGGCGCCAGCCGTTTCGCCACGATTCCGTACCCGACTGGCTGCCTGCGCCGCCGACGGGACAGCGCGGCGTGGTGCTGGTGCATGGGTTCATGTGCAACCGGGGCCTGTGGCTGCCGTGGTTTGCGCACTTGCAGGCGCGGGGGCATGCCTATGTGGCGGTCAATCTGGAGCCGGTGATGGGCTCGATTGACGAATATGCAGACATCATTGAAGACGCCGTTCGCAAGGTGACGGCGGCCACCGGGCAGGCGCCGGTGTTGTTGTGCCACAGCATGGGGGGCCTGGCGGTGCGGGCGTGGCTGCGGGCGCACCAGGCCGATGGGCGGGTGCACCGCGTGCTGACGCTGGGCACGCCGCATGGGGGTACGTGGCTGGGGCGTTTCAGCCGGGCGGTGAATGGGCGGCAGATGAGTCTGGCGGGGGACTGGGTGGTGGCGCTGCAGCGGGCGGAGCCTGCGGGGCGGGCGGCGCTGTTTACCTGCTGGTATTCAAACTGCGACAACATCGTGTTCCCGGCGACCACGGCGGCGTTGGCGGGGGCGGACAACCGGTTGGTGGAAGGGGTTGCGCATGTGCAGATGGCGTTTGACCCTGGGGTGATGGAGGCTTGTCTGGAGGAGGTTGGGCGGGGGTGATGCTCTGGTTATTGGGGCTGGATGCGCTGGCGGCTATTGATTTAGTAGTGTTTGGTGGGGTGTGCTGATTTGGCCGCGTGCTTGGGTTGAGGGCGGAGGCCGGGAGTCGCCCGGCGTGCGAGTAACTTTCTTTTGCTTCGCCAAAAGAAAGTCACCAAAGAAAAGGCGACCCCCAGTCTGCGACCCCTTCGCGGTGCGAAGGGGCAAACCTGCGNTGCGAGTAACTTTCTTTTGCTTCGCCAAAAGAAAGTCACCAAAGAAAAGGCGACCCCCAGTCTGCGACCCCTTCGCGGTGCGAAGGGGCAAACCTGCGGCGTGTCGGTTGCGGGGTGCGCCGCAGAACTCACTGCGCGCTGGCGCGCTCCGTTCAGACAACTGCGGCGAGTCAGTTCACGAAGCATGGGCGCTTCGACGCCCATGCTCACCCCGCAACCGCCCCGCCGCAGGCGCAGCCAGCAGGGGTGGGGCAGCCGAACATCCAAACAGCCAACGTCCATTCGGGCCATCGCTGCGCTCGGCCGCGCCTGCGCAGCGCGGGGCGCTTGCGCCCGCGAGCGGCGGCCGAGCGAAGCAAAGGCCCGAGTGGCTGTTTGGCTCCCTTTGCCCCTCTGGATGCGCCGAGCACCGCAGGTTGCCCCGGCGCGCAGCGGCGGGGACGCAGACAGTGGGGTCGCCTTTCTTTTGGGTACTTTTCTTTGGCGAAGCAAAGAAAAGTGCCTCGCCTGCCGGGCGACTCCCGGCCTCCGCCCTCAACAAAGGCACACAGACCGATTCATCCACAAGCTCCAGCAACCTCAGCCAGGTATTCCTGGGTGCAGAAGGGGTGCTATCAAAGACGTAGCTGCCAAGGCATGATTCACTGGCACTAGCAGCCAATACCGCCAAAAATCAAGCCGCCACAGCCTCCCGCTCATCCGCAGCAAACTCCGGCAACCCCTTGAGCCGTTCGTAGATCGGTGCAAAGTCCGCCGCCGTCATTTCAAACAGCTGCTCAAAACTGTCGATCACAAAATACGTCTGCTGGTACGTATCGATCTTGTAGCGCGTGCGCATCGTGCGCTCCAGTTGCAGCGGAATGCGCTGCGGCTCCGGGCTCTGGACCGAATACGCCAGCTCGCCCGACGAACTCAAGATGCCCGCGCCATACGCCCGCAACTGCCCCGCCTCGCGGATCAGACCGAACTCGATGGTGTACCAGTACAGGCGGCTCAGCATCTCGCACGACCCCAGCCCCTGCGCCTTCAGGCCGCCCTGGCCGTAGCGCTGCACGTAGTCGGCAAACACCGGGTTGAACAGCAGTGGCACATGGCCGAACAGGTCGTGAAAAATGTCGGGCTCGACGATGTACTCGAACTCCTCGGGCGTGCGGATCCAGTCCGTCACCGGGAATTTACGGTTGGCCAGCAAGGTGAAAAACGGCACCTCGGGGATCAGGCCGGGCACGCCCACCAGCTCCCAGCCGGTGGCCTGGTAAAGGCGCTCGTTCACTTCCTCAAAACGCGGAATCCGGTCGCTCGCGCCCAGCGAGGGCAGGGCGTCGATGAACGCCTGGCTCGCCAGCCCCGGCAGCAAAGCGCGCTGGCGCTCGTACAGGCGGCGGTAGGTGTCGTGGTCGGCGGCGGTGTAGGCCGCGTAGTCTTGCGGGCAGGTGTAGTCCGCGTTGGCACGCGAATAGTCGCCACGTGGAGGGCGGGTGGATTGGCCATAGACGACAGGGGCTTGTCCCATTTTTTTCTCCTTTGCCGCCATGGTCGGCGCACCGCGATGGGGGTACGCACCAGCCCACGCGGCTGCTAATTGATCTTGATTTTTGCGGCCCGGATCAGGAACTCGTACTTGCTGTTTTCCGAGCGCACAAACTGCGCAAACCCGTCGAGCGTCAGCTCTTCGGGCGTGATGCCCATCTTCTTGAACTTCTCCTTGCCAGCCGGCGAGTGCATCGCGGCGCTGAACGCGTTGGCGTACCGGCGTGCGTCCGCATCGGGCAGCGAGGCGGGTGCAAACAGGCCGAACCAGGTGGACACGTTGAAGCCCTGCACGCTGTCGTTGATGCTGGGCACGTTCGGCAGCGCCTCGTTGCGGCTCAAGGTGGTCACGCCAAGCGCCAGGAACTTGCCCGACTGGATCTGCGGCAGGGCCGAGGCCAGGTTGTCGAACACCAGCAGCACCTGGCCGGATTCCAGCGCCGCCAGCGCGGGCTTGGAGCCCTGGAACGGCGTGTGGTCCATCTTGGTGTTGGTGAGCGACTCGAACATCTCGGCCGAGATGTGGCCGATGCTGCCGTTGCCGCCCGAGCCGTACTTGAACTGGTTCGGGTTCTTTTTCAGGTACTGCACCAGGTCGGGCGTGGTCTTGATGCCCAGCTTGGCCGCCTGCCCCGCATTCACCACCAGCACATTGGGCGTGCGCGCCACGAGGACGAGGGGTTTGAAGTCCTTGAGTGCGTTGTAGGGGAAGTTCTTGTACAGCCAGGGGTTCACCGCGTGCGTGGCCACAGCGCCCATCAGCACCTGGTTGCTGGTCTTCCCGGCCTTGGCAACCTGGTCGGCGCCGGTATTGCCACCGGCCCCCGGTTTGTTCTCCACGGTGATGGCGCCCAACTGGGCGGCAGCACCTTCGGCCACGATACGGGCCGAGGTGTCCAGCGGACCACCAGCGGGGTAGGGCACCACGATGGTGAGCGGGGCAGACGGGTTCTGCGCCAGCGCGACAGTGGCTGCGCCGGCCAGAAGGGTGCTGAACAGGGTGCTACGGAGCGACATCGGGATCCTTTTGAGTTCCGGGGAGCGCGCAGTATAGGCACCTGTGCAGGGTTAACCCTGGATGTCCGATGTCTTATGTGTTCAGCACGCCACGGCGGATCTGGTCGCGCTCCAGGGACTCGAACAGCGCCTTGAAGTTGCCTTCGCCAAAGCCGTCGCGGTAGTCGCCTTCGCGCTGGATGAATTCAAAGAACACCGGGCCCAGCATGGGCGTGGAGAAAATCTGCAGCAGCAGGCGGGGCGTGCCGTCGGCGGTGGTGCCGTCCAGCAAGATGCCACGCGACTGCAGCTCTGGCACAGGCTGGCCGTGGCCGGGCAGGCGGGTGTCCAGCATCTCGTAGTACACGTCGTTGGGTGCGGTGGCCAGCTGCACGCCGGCCATGCCTAGCTTGTCCACCACGTCCAGCAGGTTGTCGCAGATCAGTGCGATGTGCTGGATGCCTTCGCCGTTGAACTGCATCAAAAATTCTTCGATCTGGCCACCGCCCTGCTTGGATTCTTCGTTCAGCGGAATGCGGATCTTGCCGTCAGGGGCAGTCATGGCCTTGGAGGTCAGGCCCGTGTATTCGCCCTGGATGTCGAAGTAGCGGATTTCGCGGAAGCCGAACAGCTTTTCGTAGAAGTTGGCCCAGAAGCCCATGCGGCCGCGGTACACGTTGTGCGTGAGGTGGTCGATGAGGTTCAGGCCATGGCCCACGGGGCGGCGGTCTACGCCTTCAATGAATTCGAAGTCGATGTCGTAGATGGACTTGCCGTCTTCAAAGCGGTCGATCAAATACAGCGGTGCGCCGCCAATGCCCTTGATGGCGGGCAGGCGCAGTTCCATGGGGCCTGTGGGGATCTCGATGGGCTGGGCGCCCAGTTCCAGCGCGCGGTTGTAAGCCTTGTGCGCATCCTTCACGCGGAAGGCCAGGCCACAGGCCGAGGGGCCGTGCTCGGCGCCGAAGTACGCGGCTTGGCTGTGGGGCTCGCGGTTCAGGATGAAGTTGATGCCGTTCTGGCGGTACAGCACCACGTCCTTGGAGCGGTGCTTGGCGACCAAGGTGAAGCCGAGCTTTTCAAACACCGCCTCCAGCACGCCGGGCTGGGGCGAGGTGAATTCGACGAACTCGAAGCCCATCAGGCCCATGGGGTTGTCCCAGGCAGCGAGCTGGGCGGTGGTTTCTTGCGGCAAGGCGGCGTTCATGGGGTGTCTCCGGCATTCGTTGATGAATGTCATGGACTGTAGGCGCGCCCTGCCTCATGTTTCTGGCGAAATCAAGAGGCTTTGCTGCTCGATTTGCAGGAATCTTGTGAATTGTCAAAATTTTGCGCAGTCAGGCGGCGCATGCGGCCGGATTGGACGCCGCATCCATGCGGCGTCGCCAGGAGCCTCCAGAACGCTAGGAGCCCGAAGTGCCTGCATTGAGCTGGCGCAGCGCCAGCGCGGCGTCGATGCGTTGTTGCTCCTCAGGCGAGAAGAGCTGCTGGCGCAACTGTTGCAGGCCAGCGCCTTCGCCTTGCTGGGTGCGCGCCTGGCTGTATTGGTCGAGCCGCTGGTTCCAGTGTTGTTCGTCCCGGTCCAGCTGGGCCATGGCCTGGGCGGCTGCCGGGCCGTATTGCGCGCTGCGGGCGGCGTAGCGGGTGCGCTCGTCGGCGTTGCTGGCATTGAAGGCTGCCGTCTGTGCGGCGGCGGCCATGTGTTCGGTGGCGGCGCTGCGTTCGGCGCGGCGCTCGGCGGAGAGTTCGTTGTCGGCCGCCTGCAGCGCCTGGGTGCGTTGCTCGGGGCTGAGCTGGGTGTTGCGCTCAATCTCCAGGCGCGCCAGGGTGTACCGGTCCAGGTCGGCCTCGCGGGCAAAGAGGGCGTCGTATTCGGCGTCGTCAAAGAACTGCAGGCGCACCTTGTGACGTGCCTCCAGGGCGTCGCGCAGTGCGCGTGGGTCGGTCAGGTCCTGCGGCGCGCGCAGGCTGCCCAGGGCCACCCGGTAGTCCACATAGCGCTCGGCCAAGGCCAGCGCCCGTGTGGCCAGGGCGGCGGGGAAATGCTGGTTGACCAGTGCGGCCAGGCGCTGTTTGAGAGTGGCGGGGTCGCTGGCGTCGCCCGCCTCCATCAGCAGCGCTTCCAGTGTGTCGCGCAGGCCGTGCACCAGCAGCGGGTCGGCCGGGCCGTCGGTGGTGATGGCGTGGCGGCGTGCAAAAAAGCGGTTGTCCGCGCCTGGTGCGGACGATGGTTGGACTTGGGCACCGGCGGAGGCAGCAGCCGCCCCCGTCGTCGCTGTGCGCGCATCCCCCGCGCCGGGCCCGGCAGGGCCTCCCAGCCACCAGACCACGGCGGCCGTGGTGAGGGCCAGGACTGTGGCGGCAACCGCCCAGGTGCGCGAGGGCTGGGCCATGGCTTACAGGCCTTGCTGCTTGAGGCGGTTGGCGTGCTGGCGGTACAGCGTCACCGGGTCGGTGGAGAACCAGTCGCGCAGGCCCAGCAGCTGGTTGACTTCGTCGAGGTGGTTCTGGCGGTAGTCGCCCAGGTTTTTGCCCAGGCGCGACGAGCAGGCCGACACCAGGCCGTCGTTGGCTTCGCCAAACACCAGGCTCAGTGTGGCCAGCAAGGCGTCGCTGGCGTCGAGCACATTGGTCAGCGGCAGGGTGCCGGTCCAGGAGTAGTAGCGCACGCCGTTCACCAGCTCGGCGCCGCTGCCGCAGCCGGAGGTGGGCACGCCTTGTGGGAAGCGGCTGTTGAACTTGGCCGAGCCAGCGGTGGTCAGCGAGTCCAGCGCCGCCGTGGGCATCTGGGGCAGACCGGTGCCGCCGGAGGTCAGGTTGATCAGGCCCACCAACGCCTTGGCGGCGGCGCTGGCCACGGCCTCGGACACCGAACCTGCGGGCGCCACGCCGCGCAGGATGTCGGCCACGCGCGAACCCCGGTTCACGCCGCCAATGGACGTGACCGATGCCACCAGCTGCGGCGCCACACCGGCCACATAGCGGGTGGTGGGCCCGCCGTGCGAATGGCCCACGAGGTTCACCTTGGACGCCCCGGTCAGCGCGAGGATGGTCTTGACCTGCGCCAGCAACTGCTCGCCGCGCACCTCGGTGCTGTTGGCGGCCGACACCTGGGCCACGTAAACCTTGGCACCGCCCTGGCGCAGCGCGTCGGGGATGCCGTAGAAGTAGTCGATGCCCAGGGCCGAGTCAAAGCCGAACAGGCCGTGCACCAGCACGATGGGGTAGCGCGTCTGGGTGTAGCCCGTTTGTGCCTGCGCGCCCACGCCCAGCAGCAGCAACCCCGCTGTGGCTGCCAGCACCAGTCGCCGCAAAAAGCGGCTGAAAAATCCGGTCATGTGTTTGTCTCCGTTGGTATGGTTTTTTATGATTGCAAAAACGAACGACCGTTCTTTTTTGCAAGATCAATTTTTGTATTCGACCCCTGGAGTCACTATCGGGACATACCCGCGTGTGCGCCGCACCATGCAGAAATGGCGCAGTTGTTCGTAAAATCCTGCGCCATGAAAGCCTTTGACGCACTCGACAAGCTGGACCGCGCCATCCTGCGCCGCCTGCAGGACAACGGCCGCGAGACGTACGACGTCATCGGAGAACAGGTGGGCCTATCGCCCAGCGCGGTGCTGCGCCGCGTCAAGCGGCTGGAGGACAGCGGCGTGATCCACCGCTACGTGGCCCTGGTGCAGCCCGAGGCGGTGGGGCTGGGGCTCACGGCGTACCTGAACGTGCGGCTCGAAAAGCACACCGAAAGCCATAAACGCAATCCCATGGATCTGTTCCGCGCCAGCGTGCAGACCTGGCCCGAGGTGGTGGAGTGCGCATCGCTGACCGGCGAAATGGACTACCTGCTGCGCGTGGTGGTGGCCGACATGGCGCACTACAGCCGTTTCATCATGGACACCCTGCTCAAGCACCCCAGCGTGCAGGACTGCAAGACCAGCTTTGTGCTGGACCGCGTGAAGGCGACCACGGCCGTGCCGGTGTAACCCGGGACCGACCTTCATTCTTTGACAGCGCCTGTGCGCGTCGCAGGTGTGACTCTTTGGGGCGTCTGTCGGCGCGGTGGAGGTTGCTGCCAAGCGCTCTGCGCTATACGCTCCGGTGGGGGCCGAGGGGGCATGGCGTGGTCGGATGTGCGGCCCCCCCTGCCGTCGCGTCTGCGGCCCCTGCAGAGGAGATTCAGCCCCTGATCGCTCCTAAATTAATAGCTATTTGGGCATGTTTAATGGGCGCCTGAGGGCGATTTCGCCATATTTTGAGTCGGATCACTATTTTGTTGCGGCGCAGCAATTTGGACTGGAAAAGATGAGGGAAAACCCTTATATTTGGCGGCATGTTCGCAACCAAAGACTGGCTCAAGGCATCCTGGTACGCAGGCCGGGACATGCTGCGCCCGGTGACGGGTGGCTCTTCTGCCTCTGACATCCACATCCACCAGCAGGAGACGCCCGTGATGGTTCCTATCCGCTCCCTGGGCCCCTCCTATCGGGAGCGGATCACCCAGCACCTGCTGCAGCTGGAGCCTGCAGACCGCTACCTGCGCTTTGGCTATGCCGCCAACGACGAACAGATCCGTCGCTATGCCGATCAGCTCAACTTCGAGCGCGACGAAATCTTTGGCATCTACAACCGCCGCCTTGAGCTCATCGCCATGGCCCACCTGGCGTTCTCGGAAAACCCCGAACACAAGCCCTGTGCCGAGTTTGGTGTGTCCGTGCTCAAGCAGGCGCGGGGCCGTGGCTTTGGCGCGCGCCTGTTCGAACGTGCCGTGATGCATGCGCGCAATGAGGGCGTGAACATGGTGTTCATCCATGCGCTGTCTGAAAACACCGCCATGCTCAAGATCGCGCGCAACGCCGGTGCCACGGTGCGCCGCGATGGGTCCGAGTCCGAGGCCTACCTGCAGATCCCTCCCGCCAGCCTCGACACGCGCATGACCGAAATGGTCGAGCAGCAGTTCGCCGAGGTGGACTACCAGCTCAAGAAGCAGGCCAAGCAGTTCTGGGATTTCCTGGCCAGCGTGCAGGAAGTGCGCAGCGGCGTGCAGCACGCGCGCCACCAGTCGGCCGAGTGAGCCGCCGAGGCCGCACCGGACCGTGATACCGGCCGGTGGTTGCCTGTCACGGCAATCCGCTATCCTAGGGGCCTGATTCACTACCGCACGTCCTGCACTCCAGACAGTGTCTGACCCGCACCCCGCGCACCCCGGGCGACCGCCCGAGAGGGAAGACAAGCGCAGCTTCCTGCAGAAAGTGGCCGAGTTCATCCACCCTGGACCGGATTCGACGGAAGAACTCATCGAAACCCTGGCCGAGGCCGAAGACAACGAGGTCATCGGCGCCGAATCGCGCGTGATGCTGGAGCGCGTGATCCGCATGGCCGACATGACGGCGGGCGATGTCATGGTGGCGGCCCCACGCATGGATCTCGTCAACATCGATGCGCCTTTTGACGAGCTGCTGCACCTGGTGATCAGCACCGCGCATTCGCGGTTTCCGGTGTACCAGGGCGAGCGCGAGAACATCATTGGCATCCTGATGGCCAAGGACCTGCTCAAGCTGCAGCGGGCCCCCGAGCTCAACATCCGTGCGTTGCTGCGCCCCGCAGCCTTTGTGCCCGAGAGCAAGGGCCTGAACGACTTGCTGCGCGAATTCCGAGGCAACCGCAACCACCTGGCCATCGTGATCGACGAGTTTGGCCGCATGGCCGGGCTCATCACCATCGAAGATGTGCTCGAGCAGATCGTGGGTGAGATTGAAGACGAGTTCGACATCCCCGAAGACCAAGGCGACATCTTTGGCCTGGCCGATCGCACCTACCGGGTGAGCGGCGACACGCCGATTGACCGCGTGGCCGAAGCCTTCGAGGTGGCCATTGCAGGCAGCGACCCGGACCAACATTTCGACACCATCGGCGGCCTGATCGCCCACGAGATGGGCCATGTGCCCAAGCGCGGCGAGCACCTTCAGCTCAGCGGCCTGCACTTTGTGGTGCTGCACACCAAGGGCGGTGCGGTGCGCTGGTTCAAAGTGTCCCGGGTCGAAGCCACTGACGCCGCCGACTGATGTCGCGGCGCTTTCAGACGGCGAGCGGGCCGCTGCTGCCGCAACTGTTGCTGGCCCTGGCTGCGGGCCTGGCCCAGGCCGCTTCGCTGGCCTGGCCGGGCAGCGGCCAACCCCTGTGGTGGCTGCAACTGGCGTCGATGGCCGTGCTGGCCTGGCTAGTGCGGCCCGCGGGCGCCGCAACCCCGCGCATGGCCATGCCGTGGCAACGCGGTGCGCTCATCGGCGGGGTGTTTGCCACCGCCTGGCTGGCTGGCACCTTTTGGTGGCTGTTCATTTCCATGCATTCGTACGGCGGCCTGCCTGCGCCGTTGGCCGTGGCGGCGGTGCTGGGGCTGGCTGCCTTCCTGGCCAGCTACTATGCAGCGGCTTCGGCCTTGTTTTGCCGGTATGCGCCGGTCAATCATGCCGGGAGTGCTCTTCTTTTCGGAGCGCTCTGGCTTCTGGCCGAGCTGGCGCGTGGCATCTGGTGGACGGGATTTCCGTGGGGCGCTGGCGGTTACGCGCATGTGGATGGCCCGCTCGCCGTGCTGGCCCGCCACATGGGGGTGTATGGCATCAGCGCAGTGGCTGCTGCCCTGGCCATGGGCATGGTGCAGGTGCGTACCACTGACCTGCGCAACGTGCGCTGGTGGGTGCTCCTCCTAGTGATGGGGAGCTTGCTGGCTTGGGCTGCGGTGGACCGCCTGTGTGCCGTCAACCTCTGCCATACCCCGGCCCACCGCCCAGCGCCCCCCTTGAGCCTGGAGCTGCTGCAGGGCAATATCCCGCAGGACGAAAAATTCCAGTCCGGCAGTGGCGTGCCTGTGGCCCTGCAGTGGTATGCGGAGGCCCTGCGCAACGCCAAGGCTGATCTCGTGGTGGCCCCCGAAACAGCCATTCCGTTGCTGCCGCAGCAGCTCATTCCCGGGTATCTGGAGGGCATTCAGCAGCGCTATGCACAAGGCGGCCAGGCCGCGATGGTGGGCATTCCCCTGGGCGACGAAGCGCAGGGCTACACCAACTCCGTATTGGGCATGAGTGCCGCCACCCAGGCCGAACCCTACCGCTACGACAAGCACCACCTGGTGCCGTTTGGCGAGTTCATCCCGCCGTTCTTCAAGTGGTTCACGGAGATGATGAACATCCCGTTGGGCGACTTCAACCGGGGCACCGTGGGCCAGGCGTCCTTTGCCGTGGCGGGGCAGCGCATTGCGCCCAACATCTGCTACGAAGATCTGTTTGGCGAGGAGCTGGGCGCGCGGTTCATCGACCCAGCCCAGGCGCCCACCGTGTTCGTCAACTTCAGCAACATCGGCTGGTTTGGCGACACCCTGGCGATTGACCAGCACCTGCACATCAGTCGCATGCGCGCGCTCGAATTCGAGCGGCCCATGGTCCGCGCCACCAACACCGGCGCCACGGTCATCATCGACCATCGGGGCGTGGTGACGCACCAGCTGGCCCGCTACACGCGCGGCGTGCTCTTGGGCGAGGTGCAGGGCCGCGGGCTGGACGCGCAAAGCGGCTGGGCCATCACGCCCTACGCGTGGTGGGTGTCTCGCTGGGGGCTGTGGCCGCTGTGGGCCCTGGGGGCTTTGGCGCTCTTGGGGGCCATGGTCGCCGCCAGGGGCCGTGGGGCGCGCGGCGATTGATCCAGGTCAGGCCTTGCGCACGGCGCGCCAAGGGCCTGCGCAGCCCCCTGTTTAGAGGTGGCTCCCTATGCCTTGATAATAGAGCCCTGCAACCAGGGGTTGGTGTTGCGTAAAAAGATGAGATGACTTGCGCCCAACAAAGGGCGGGCATGCTGATGGCGCTGAAGGCAAAAACCTTGCTGCGCCTCTGTGTGCGCAAGTCCCAATGATTTGAGGCGGGGCCACCCGCCGTTCTGGAGCACGACTGAAAATGGCAGATTCCTTTTCCTACGAACAACTGATCGCCTCGGGCGAGGGCCGGCTGTTCGGCGCTGACAGCGGGCGACTGCCGCTGCCACCCATGCTGATGTTTGACCGCATCACGCACATCGATGGCGATGGTGGCGCGCACGGGCTGGGAAAGATCCGTGCCGAGCTGGACGTCAAGCCCGACCTGTGGTTCTTTGCCTGCCACTTCCAGGGCGATCCGGTCATGCCCGGCTGCCTGGGGCTGGATGCCATGTGGCAGCTCATCGGCTTTTACCTGACCTGGCTGCAGCTGCCGGGCCGGGGCCGAGCGCTGGGTGCGGGTGAGGTCAAGTTCACGGGCGAAGTGGGCCCTGACGTGAAGCTGGTCACTTACGAAATTGACATCAAGCGCGTCATCAAGCGCAAGCTCGTCATGGCCATTGGCGACGCCCGCCTGCTGGCCGACGGCAAGGAAATCTATGTAGCCAATGACCTGCGCGTGGGCCTGTTCAAACGCGAGGAAGGCGGCAAGGAAGCAGCATGACCACCAAGAAGCGCGTAGTCATCACCGGCGCGGGCATCGTCTCGTGCATTGGCAACGACCTGGCCACTGTGGAAGCCTCGCTGCGCGCGGGCACCAGCGGCATCAAAGCCGTGGAAAAGTTCAAGGAGCTGGGTTTGCGCAGCCAGGTGGGCGGCGCGCCAGAGATCGACATCGAGGCGCGCATCGACCGCAAGCAGCTGCGCTTCATGGGCGACGCGGCTGCCTATGCGCAGATCGCGCTCGAAGACGCGATCCAGCAGGCAGGCCTTTCGCCTGAGCAGGTCAGCCACCCGCGCACCGGCCTCATCATGGGCTCGGGCGGCGGCTCGCCCGCCAACCAGATCGAAGCGGCCGACACGCTGCGCGAGAAGGGCATCCGCCGCGTAGGGCCGTACCAGGTCACGCGCTGCATGAGTTCCACCGTGTCCGCCTGCCTTGCTACCAATTTCAAAGTCAAGGGCATCAACTACTCCATCACCTCGGCCTGCTCCACGTCGGCGCACTGCATTGGCGCGGCCGCGCAGCAGATCGCCTGGGGCGTGCAGGACGTGATGTTTGCGGGTGGGGGCGAAGAGCTGAGCTGGGGCATGTCGCTGCTGTTCGACGGCATGGGCGCCATGTCCAGCAAGTACAACGAAACGCCCGAAAAGGCTTCGCGCGCCTACGACGCTAACCGTGACGGCTTCGTGATCGCTGGCGGCGGCGGCGCCGTGGTGCTCGAGAGCCTGGAGCATGCCCAGGCCCGTGGTGCGACCATCCTGGCCGAAGTGGTGGGCTTTGGTGCCACCAGCGATGGCGAAGACATGGTGGCCCCGTCGGGCGACGGCGCCATTGCCTGCATGCAGCAGGCCATGGCGGGGCTCGACGCCCCCATCGACTACATCAACACCCACGGCACTTCCACGCCCGTGGGGGATATGCAGGAAGTGCGCGCCATGCGTGCCCTGTTTGGCGACAAGGTGCCGCCGTTCTCGTCCACCAAGTCGCTCACCGGCCACTCGCTGGGCGCGACCGGCGTGCAAGAGGCGATCTACTGCATGCTCATGCTGAACAAGGGCTTCATCGCTGGCTCGGCCAACGTCGAGACACCCGACCCGGCCCTGGGCGACATGCCGCTGGTCACCCAGACGCGCGATGCGCAGCTGACCACCGTGTTGTCCAACAGCTTCGGCTTTGGCGGCACCAACGCCAGCCTGGTGCTGCGCCGCTGGAACGACTGACCGCCTCGCTCCCTCGCGGAGTGGTGGCTTGGCCTGCGCCACGGCCTGCTTGTCTTCGGACCGGCAGGCCGTTTTTCATGGGTTCTACGGCCCCGCTCAGCGCCTGGTGGCCTTGGGGTTGGGCTGCAGGGCTTCGTGCAGCAAGGCGGGCAGCATGCCCAGCATGCGCGTAGCCTGCAGTCCCGGCGGAAAGGCCCGCGCGTGGTAGCTGTACAGCGACATGGGCGCCAGTTCGTGCAGCTCCTGCGCCACCATCTGCGCGGGGTCCAGCCCCTTGGCGGTGAGAAAGTCCACCACCGTCCAGCCCATGCCCCGGCGCACCAGTTCCAGCGCCAGGCGCGATGTCTGCACCTGGATGCCGGGCCCGGCGGGTGAACCGAGGCGGTGCGCGATTTCGTCAATCGCCTGGCGCATGGGGTCATCGCCCACCAGGCGGATCACGGGCACCTGTGCCAGCCGTGCGCCGGGGCTGGCAGCACGGGGCGCACGCGCCCATACGCTGGTTGCCACCGCCAGGTACAGGCGGCCGCTGACCAGCAGGTCGCTCGCGATTTGCGGGTGGGGGTGCTTGTAGAAGCCCAGGCAAAAGTCCACGCTGCGCGTGAGCAGGGCCTGGGTCATCTGGTCCTGGTGGATGGTGCGCACCTCCACACCCACCTGCGGATGCTGCTCCGCATGGTGCTGCAGCAGGCGCGGCAAAAATTCGTGGGTGATGGAGGGGATGGCGCCCAGCCGCACATCGCCCGAATCACTGGTCGCCAGGTTGCGCGCAGTGCGTTTAAGGGCGTCCAGCTGCCGGTAAATGCCCGTGGACTCGGTGGCCAGCACCTGGGCCTCGGGTGTGGGGGTCAGGCCGGCCGGCGAGCGGTTGAACAGCCGATAGCCCAGCTGCAGCTCGGTGTGCGCCACGGCCTTGCTGACGGCCGAGGGGGTGATGCACAGCAGGCGTGCGGCAGCACTCATGTTGCCGGTTTGCAGCACGGCCTGAAAAACTTCCAGCTGTCGCAAGTTCATGGCGGGGTCGTTTCGTGGCGTGGGCCGATGGGCCCTTGGCGGCCGTCAAACGGCCCTTCAATGGTATGAGCTCAATTCATAAGGGTGGGTCAATTATTCCGCATGACTGTGTTCTGGTTTCTCATAGGATGCGGCACCGCTTCACCGGCGGTTTTGAACAAAGCGGCGTAACACGCGCCGCGACCTACAAAAATCAGGAGACCTCTTCATGCGCATTGCTTCCTCCCCCACCGCCAGCCGCTGGCTCGCGGGTTTGCTGTTGTCCGCAGCCTCTGCCGTCGCCATGGCCCAGGCGGCCAAGCCCAATGTGGTGGTGCTTGCCACCGGCGGCACCATTGCTGGTGCGGGCGCCTCGGCCGCCAACAGCGCGACCTACGCTGCCGCCAAGGTGCCGGTGGACAAGCTGCTGGCAGGCCTGCCCGAGCTGGCCAACGTGGCCAAGGTGTCGGGTGAGCAGGTGTTCCAGATCGCGTCCGAGAGTTTCACCAACGAGCACCTGCTGCGCCTCGGCCAGCGCGTATCGGCCCTGGCCAAGCAGGCGGATGTGGACGGCATCGTCATCACCCATGGCACCGATACGCTGGAAGAAACCGCGTACTTCCTGAACCTCACCGTGCGCACCAACAAGCCCATCGTGGTGGTCGGCTCCATGCGCCCCGGCACGGCCCTGTCGGCCGACGGCGCGCTGAACCTGTACGACGCCGTGACCGTGGCCGCCAGCAAGGACGCCGCCGGCAAGGGCGTGCTGGTCACGATGAACGACGAGATCCAGAGCGGTCGCGACGTGAGCAAGACCATCAACATCAAGACCGAGGCCTTCAAGAGCCAGTGGGGCCCGCTGGGCATGGTGGTGGAAGGCAAGAACTACTGGTTCCGCGCCCCGGTCAAGCGCCACACGACCAACTCCGAGTTCAACATCGACGACATCAAGGCCCTGCCTGCTGTGGACATCGTGTACGGCTACGGCAACATGAACACCACCGGCATCGACGCCTACGGAAAGGCCGGCGTCAAGGCGCTGATCCACGCCGGCACCGGCAATGGCTCGGTGGCTGCCCAGGCGGTCGATTCGCTCAAGGCCCTGCGTGCCTCGGGCGTGCAGATCATCCGTTCGGCCCGCGTGCCCGACGGTTTTGTGCTGCGCAATGCCGAGCAGCCCGACGACAAGTACGACTGGGTCGTGGCCCATGACCTGCGCCCCCAAAAGGCCCGCATCCTGGCCATGGTCGCTTTGACCAAGACCAACGACAGCAAGGAACTGCAACGCATTTTCTGGGAGTATTGAGAAGACCCCCTGAGTCGCTTCGCGCCTTCCCCCTGAAGGGGGACGCCCCCAGCGCGGCGGGGCGGCCCTTGCGCGGGGGCACTGGCCCAGGCAGCGCCTCGTGGTGGCGCTGTGGGCCAGTGTGATGGATCGTGAGTTGATTTGACTTGGTGCACAACGGGTGCACCGACAGGCTACCCGCAAAGGTGGTCACTGGTACGCACCGGCTTATAGCGCGCGTGACTGGTTGGGAAGGCTGGGGCTCCAAAAGGGCTCCGGCCTTTTTTCATGGGTGCGGGCCGATGTTGTGGGCGCTGTCGCAGCACACGCGGCGGGGCGCCGTAAAATCACTGGTTTGCGCGCGCGATGCCCGCCCTGATTGCCTTGTGGGGCGACGGGCCTGGGGTTTGCTCACGCACCGCGTTTTCTTCTTTTCCCCTTATTTGCCCGGCCCTGGCTTGCCAGTGCCTCAGCCACAGACGCCATGTTGACATTCCAGCAAATCATTTTGAAGCTGCAGTCCTACTGGGACGCGCAGGGTTGCGCCCTTTTGCAACCCTATGACATGGAAGTGGGCGCCGGCACCTCGCACACCGCCACCTTCCTGCGCGCCATTGGCCCTGAGCCGTGGAAGGCTGCCTACGTGCAGCCCAGCCGCCGCCCCAAGGACGGCCGCTATGGCGAGAACCCCAACCGCCTGCAGCACTACTACCAGTACCAGGTGGTGCTCAAGCCCGCTCCGGCCAACATCCTGGAGCTGTATCTGGGCTCGCTGGAAGCCCTGGGCTTCGACCTGAAAAAGAACGACATCCGCTTTGTGGAAGACGACTGGGAGAACCCCACGCTCGGCGCCTGGGGCCTGGGCTGGGAGGTCTGGCTCAACGGCATGGAGGTCACGCAGTTCACCTACTTCCAGCAGGTCGGCGGCATCGACTGCAAGCCCGCCACGGGCGAAATCACCTACGGCCTGGAGCGCCTGGCCATGTACCTGCAGGGCGTGGACAACGTCTACAACCTCAAGTGGACCGACACGCTGAGCTACGGCGACGTGTACAAGCAGAACGAGGTGGAGCAGTCCACCTACAACTTCGAGCACAGCGACGCGGACTTTTTGTTCACCGCCTTCAACGCGCACGAAAAGCAGGCCAAGTACCTGATGGAGCAGCAGCTCGCCCTGCCGGCCTACGAGCAAGTGCTCAAGGCCGCACACAGCTTCAACCTGCTGGATGCGCGCGGCGCCATCAGCGTGACCGAACGCGCCGCCTACATCGGCCGCATCCGCAACCTGGCGCGTGCTGTGGCGCAGAGCTACTACGAGAGCCGCGAACGCCTGGGCTTCCCCATGGCGCCGCGCGAGTGGGTGGAACAGATGACGAAGAAGGCTGCGTGAGAGAAATGACGATGACAACCCAAAACCTCCTCGTTGAACTGTTTGTCGAAGAACTGCCGCCCAAGGCATTGCAAAAGCTGGGCGATGCCTTTGCCACCGTGCTGGGCGACCAGCTCAAGGCCCTGGGCCTGGCGACGGCCGCCTCGGTGGTCACGCCCTTTGCCTCGCCCCGCCGCCTGGCTGCGCATGTGACGGCCGTGGCCGACAAGGCCGCTGACAAGGCCGTGCAGCAAAAGCTGATGCCCGTGACCGTGGGCTTGGACAAAGACGGCAACGCCACGCCTGCATTGCTCAAAAAGCTGCAGGCCCTGGGTGCCGATGTGTCCAACCCCGCAGCCGCCGTGGCTGCTCTCAAGCGTGCCCAGGACGGCAAGGCCGAAGCCCTGTTCTACGACAGCGTGGTGCCTGGCGCCACGCTGCAAGCCGGTCTGCAGCAGGCGCTCCATGAGGCCATTGCCAAGCTGCCCATCCCCAAGGTGATGAGTTACCAGCTCGAAACCGACTGCGAGCTGCCCGGCTGGACCAGCGTGAACTTTGTGCGCCCCGCGCACGGCCTGGTCGCGCTGCATGGCAGCACCGTGGTGCCTGTGAAGGCGCTGGGCCTCACGGCAGGCAACAGCACCACCGGCCACCGTTTTGAAGCAGCCGTGTCGCCCGTGGTGCTGCAGGACGCCGACAGCTACGCCGCCACCCTGAAGAAGGACGGCGCCGTGATCGCCAGCTTTGCCGAGCGCAAGGCGGAGATCGCCCGCCAGCTCGCCGCTGCTGCCGCGAAGGTGGGCAATGGCGCCCGCCCGATTGAAGACGAAGCCTTGCTCGACGAAGTGACCGCGCTGGTCGAGCGGCCCAACGTGGTCACTTGCTCGTTCGAGACCGAGTTCCTCGACGTGCCGCAGGAATGCCTCATCCTCACGATGAAGGCCAACCAGAAGTACTTCCCGTTGCTGGACGCCGCTGGCAAGCTCACCAACAAGTTCCTGGTGGTCAGCAACATCAGCCCCGAAGACACCAGCTTTGTGACCGGCGGCAATGAGCGTGTGGTGCGCCCGCGCCTGGCCGATGCGAAGTTCTTCTTTGACCAGGACCGCAAGAAGACCCTGGCCTCTCGCGTCGAGGGCCTGGGCAAGGTCGTGTACCACAACAAGCTGGGCACCCAGGGCGAGCGCGTGGAGCGCGTGCGTGCCATTGCCAAGGCGATTGCGTCCCAGCTGGGTGATGCGCAACTGGTGCAGGACGCCGACCTGGCCGCGCAACTGGCCAAGACCGACCTCGTGACCGACATGGTGGGCGAGTTCCCCGAGCTGCAGGGCATCATGGGCGGCTACTACGCCCTGAACGACGGCCTGGGCGAGACCGTGGCGAACGCCATCGAAGACCACTACAAGCCCCGCTTTGCGGGCGACACGCTGCCCCGCAACACGGCCGGCGTGGTGGTGGCCCTGGCCGACAAGCTCGAAACCCTGGTCGGCATGTTTGGCATCGGCAACCTGCCCACCGGCGACCGCGACCCGTTTGCGCTGCGCCGCCACGCGCTGGGTGTGATCCGCATGTTGGTCGAGAAGGACCTGCCGCTGGACTTGAGCGCACTGCTGGCCGGTGCCGTGCCTGCGTTTGGCGACAAGATCACCGACGCCACGGCAGCGCTGGCCGACTTCATCTACGACCGCCTTGCCGGCAGCCTGCGCGAGCAGGGCTACCGCGCGCAAGAGGTGGACGCCGTGCTGGCGTTGCGTCCGCAGCGCCTGGCCCTGGTCGAGAAGCAACTGGCCGCAGTGCGCGCCTTTGCCGCCCTGCCCGAAAGCCCGGCCCTGGCCGCAGCCAACAAGCGCGTGGGCAACATCCTCAAGAAGGCCGAGGTGGAAGGCGTTGTGGACGCCCATGTGAATCCCGACCTGCTGCAGGAAAAGGCCGAGCAGGACCTCTACGCGGCGTTGCAGCGTTTTGTCCCTGAGGCCAATACCCAGTTCGACGCCGGTGACTACACCGCCAGCCTGCAAACCCTGGCCGTGCTGCGCGCGCCGGTCGATGCGTTCTTTGACGACGTGATGGTGAACGCCGAGCAGCTGGACCTGCGCCTGAACCGCCAGGGCCTGCTCAAGACGCTGCACGAAGCCATGAACCGGGTGGCTGACCTGTCCCGTCTGGCGGCCTGACCCCCGGTGCTGGTAGGCTGGTGGTTCTCACAAGGCAAACCCCTCCTATGAAACTCGCCATCCTCGACCGCGACGGCACCCTCAACCCGATGGGGGATGAATACATCACCTCGGCCGACGAGTGGACCGCGGTGCCCGGCGCGCTCGAAGCCATTGCCCGCCTCAACCATGCGGGCTGGCATGTGGTGGTGGCCACCAACCAGCCTGGCCTGGGCCGGGGCCTGTTTGATGTGGTGGCGCTCAACGCCATCCACGCCAAGATGCACCGGCAGGTGGCTGCGGTAGGCGGGCGCATCGACGCCGTGTTCTATTGCCCCCATGCGGCGGACGAGGACTGCAGCTGCCGCAAGCCCGCGCCGGGCCTGCTGGAACAGATCTGCGACCGCTATGGCGTGGAGCGCGACGAGGTCCGCGTGGTCGGCAGCTGCGAGGCGCACCTGCAAGCCGGCGCGGCCGTGGGGGCCCAGTTGCATCTGGTGTGCACCGGCCGGTCTGCCCCGCTGCGGCCGGGCGGCGCATTGCCCGTGGGCCTGCCGCCTGGCACGCAGGTGCACGCGAGCCTGGCCGACTTTGTGGACCAGTTGCTGCCGGCGACGCCCGGCCCCGCAGTCCCCTTGGCCGCAGCGCCCTTGCCACTGTCGGGGCATGGCGGGGCAGTATCTTGATGCTATTTAATTCATAGCTGTTTGCGCATATTTCACTAGCGCTTGCGGCCAAAAAGACATCCCAATGGCTCTTATCCGTTCTGTCATTCACCTTCTCTGGATGGGCATCACCGTGGTGCCCTACGCATTGACCATCATGCTGGGCACGCTGCTGGGCGTGCGGGGTGTGCCCCTGTACCGCATTGCGCGGGCCTGGCTGTCGCTGTGCATCAGCGGCGCGCGGGTGGTTCTGGGCATCCGCGCCGAGGTGACCGGTATGGAGAACCTGCCGCAGGGCGCCAACGAAGGCGCGATCCTGCTGGTCAAGCATCAGTCCACGTACGAGACCTTCTTGATGCCGGTGATCATGCCGCACCCCCTGGCCTACGTGTTCAAGAAGGAGCTGCTGCACGTGCCCTTCTTCGGCTGGGCCATCGGGCGGCTGGACATGATCCACATCGACCGCAACCAGCGCACGCAGGCCTTCAACCGGGTGGTGCAGCAGGGCAAGGACCTGCTGGCCAAGGGCATCTGGATCATCATGTTCCCCGAGGGCACGCGCATCGAGCGGGGACAGAAGGGCAACTACAAGACCGGTGGCACGCGCCTGGCCATTGACACTGGCGCCCCCGTGATCCCGATTGCCGTGACCTCCGCCAAAGTGTGGCCGCGCAAGGCGTTCATCAAGCGCCCCGGCGTGGTGGACGTGTCGATCGGCAAGCCCATCTCCAGCGTGGGACGCCAGCCCGACGAACTGATGCGCGAGGTGGAGGCCTGGATCGAGGCCGAGATGCGCCGCCTGGACCCCGATGCTTACCCGGCCCCAGCGGCCAACGCCGCGGCCAACAGCGGGAAGTGAACCGACCGTGATGCAGCGGCTTGTGCAACTGGCGCTGGACCTGTTCGACCCGCCGGGCGCGCCTGCAGCAGCCCCTAGCCCCATGGCTGCGGGTTTGACGCCAAATCAGCCGCAAGCGCTAGTCGATCAAGCGCCGGTAGCTCCTAAAACGATAGTGCAGCGCCCCGCGGCACCCGCAGTGCCGCTGCCCTCGCTGCTGTCTCCCGCCGAATTCCGCCACCCGCAAGCCAACCGCGAGGTCTTGCTGGGCGACGCTGTGGTGGCCTATGCGTTGCAGCGTGCGCGCCGCCGCAGCATCGGCTTCTCGGTGGGGCCCGACGGCCTGTCGGTGCGCGCCCCCAGCTGGGTGACGCTGGGCGCGGTGGATTCTGCGCTGCGCGAAAAATCCGACTGGATCCTGCGCAAGCTGGGCGAGGCGCGCGAGCGCCAGCAGCGCATGGAAGGTGGACGCATCGTGTGGACCCATGGCGCAGAGCTGCCCTATCTGGGCGAGCCGCTGCGGTTGGTGCTGGACCCCAGCCACGGCTTCGCAGGCAAGGGCGGAGCGCTGGTGGCGGCAGATCAGAGCGGCGAGGCCATGCGCGGCCTGCACATCGGTCTGCCCCACAGCGCCAGCCCCGCGCAGATCCGAGACGCTGTGCAGGCCTGGCTGATGCGCGATGCACGCCGCCATTTCACCGAGCGGCTGGACCACTTTGCGCCGCTCCTGGGCGTGCGATGGGCCAGCCTGCGCCTGTCGAGCGCCAACACCCGCTGGGGCAGCGCCAAGGCCGACGGCTCCATCCGCCTGAACTGGCGCCTGCTGCACTACCGCCCGGCCATCATCGACTACGTGGTGGCGCATGAGCTGGCCCACCTGCGTGTGATGGACCACAGCCCGCGCTTCTGGGACACCGTGGCCACCGTGGTGCCCGACTACGCGCAGCTGCGCAGCCACCTGCGTGACGAACCGGCCCCCCTATGGTGAATCCCCCTGAGTCGCCTTCGGCGCCTTCCCCCAAGGGGGACGACGCCCTCGCTGCGGGGCGGCCCTTGCTAGGCGTCCCTCGCACCGGTCGCGCCCAGTCCAAACGTTTTGCCTAGTGCCCAGAAAGGATCGAAACCATGACAAATACGCTCTCCTCCGTTTCTCCCGCCGACGGCTATGCCGGTGACGTGACGCCCCAACAGGCCTGGCAATGGGTGCAGACCGGGCAAGCCGTGCTGGTGGACGTGCGCAGCGACGCCGAACGCGAGTGGGTGGGCCACGTGCCCGGCGCCGCTTCTGTGGCCTGGAAGCAATGGCCGGGCATGGCGATGAACGCCGACTTTGATGCCCAGATGCGCGCTGCTGTGCCCGAGGGGGCGCGGGCCGTGCTGCTGTGCCGCAGCGGTGTGCGCTCCATTGCCGCCGCGCGCCGCGCAACCGAGCTGGGCATCACTGCGTACAACATCCTCGAAGGGTTTGAAGGCGATGCGGATGCGCAAAGCCAGCGCGGCAAGAAGGGCGGCTGGCGGTTTCATGGTCTGCCGTGGAAGCAAGGCTGACATCTAGGCGCAGCCCGAGCCCGGCCGGCAATGAACCCCTCCGTGGCATGCGGTGGCTCAGGACGGTACGGGGCCCATGTGGCGCTGTCGTGCATCCTGGCGCAGCAGGTCTTTCTTGATCTTGCCGGACGCTGTGACTGGGAACTGATCCACGAAGAAGATCTGTTCGGGGTACTTTTGCCGAGCGACGCCGGAGTGGTCGAGCAGCGCCAGGATGTCCTGGGCAGCCGGTGTGCAACCGGGTCGCGCGATGACATAGGCACACACCGTTTCACCCAGCCGCGCGTGGGGCATGGCGACCACTGCGGCGGCTTGGACGCTGGGGTGCTGGTGCAGGAGGTCCTCCACCTCCTTGGCACTGATCTTCTCGCCGCCCCGGTTGATGAGGTCCTTGATGCGCCCCGTGAAGACGATCGCGCCTTCGGGCGTGAGCCTGCCCACGTCACCCGTGTGGAAGTAGCCGGCCTTGTCGAACGCCTCGCGCGTGTGTTCCGGGTTGGCATAGCCCAGGAACAATGCAGGTCCGCGCACGCAGATCTCACCCTCTTGGCCCAGGGGGGCCTCTTCGCCATTGGCCGCCTCTATACGTACCTCGTAGTCCACCACCTTGCCGTCGGTTTCTGCGGCCAGCTGCTGCTCGTGTGGTTGCATGAAGCCCAGCGTGATCATGGGCGCTTCGCTCGATCCATACACCCGGAAGGATCGGCAGTGGCTCAGGATACGGGGAACTCTGTAAATGACTTCGGGCGCCACGGCGGCGCCGCCGCACGGAAACAACCGCAGTGAGGGTAAGGTGCGGCCTGTGGCCTCGGCGCGGTCCATGAGCTCCTGCAGAAATGGGGTAGCACCGATGGTGAAGGCCACCCGATCACGCTCGATGATGTCCATTGCCTGGGCGGCGTCCCATTTCTCCATCAGCACGGCGCGTACCCCTCGGTAGAACGGCATTTCTATGCCATGGCTGAAACCGGTGACATGCGTGACCGGCGAAGGCATCAATGTCGTCTCGCCAGGCTGCAGTTGCCAGTAATCAGCGCACATCAATACGGCACGCATCAAGGTGTTGTGCGAGTGCAGCACTGCCTTGGGGTGTCCGGTGGTGCCCGATGTGTACAGCACGAGCTTGACGGCATCGGGCGATACGGTGGGCCACTGCGGAGCAGGGGCCGTGTTGGCCGACAGGGCGGACAGGGCGGACAGGGCGGACAGGGCGGACAGATCTTCCCATGAGCTACCCGGTGCAGTGCCGCGCACCGTCCAGACATGCTGCAGGTCTGGCAGCCGGGGTTGCAGGCGCTGCATCATCTGCGCATGGTCAAAGCCCCGAAATTCCCGGGCCACGAAGATCCCCTTGGCGCGGCTGTCGCGCAGGATCAGTTCCACCTCGTGGTCTCGGTAGATCGTCACGATGGGGCACAGCACCACGCCCAGCAGGCTTGCCGCTAAATCGATGAGCACGCTCTCGTGCCAATTGGGGGTCTGAAAAGCCAGGACATCACCGGGCCGATAGCCGCGCTGCCAGAGTGCCGTCGCCAGGCGTTGTGCATCGCTCCACAAGGCGCCAATCTGGTGAGGTACGCCGTCGTCGACGTGGGTGACGCGCTGCGGTTCCTGCTCTGCAATGCGGCGGGCGCACTGCGCCACTGTGGTGTTCTGCCAGGTACCGTCGGCGCGCCATTGGTCCGCTTGGGCGGTATCGAGTCGAACGGGCCAGCCGCTGATGTCTTGATGGATGGAGGAAGCGGGGTTCTGGCGTTGCATCGGGGAAAATCTTTCAGACGGCAAGGTATTGGGTCTTGAGGGCGGGTTGTGCATCGAACTGCGCCCAGTCTCCCTCGAACACGAGGTTGCCGCTGTCCAGCAGGTACACGTATTCGGCGCATTGCCGCGCATAGGCAATGCTTTGCTCCGCCAGCAGCAAGGTTAGCTGCAGGCGCTCCCGGGCGCGGCGCACTTGCAGGGCCAGATCGTGTGCGACCTTGGGGGCCAGGCCCTCGGCGGGTTCATCGAGCAGCAGCACCTTGGGGGATGCCATCAATCCGCGCGCTACCGCCACCAGCTGTTGCTGTCCGCCAGAGAGCTGGTAGCCCAGGCGTTCCTGCAGGTCGTTTAGCAGCGGAAAGAGGTCGCACACCATCTCCACGGTCATGTGCGGGCTGCGACTTCCGGCGGCATGCAGTGCCAGTTCCAGATTCTGGCGGACTGTCAGGTTGGTGAAGATGCGCCGGTCCTCCGGCACCAGCATCAGGCCCATGCGCGCACGGGCCTCGGTGCTGACGCCTGCAAGGCTGCGACCTTCCAGCAGAACGCTGCCCGTGGCTTGGGGGCCCGCGTCCAGTAACGTCTTGAGCAAGGTGGACTTGCCCGCGCCATTGCGTCCCAGTAGAGCGACGCCGCCACCAGTGGGCACCCGCAGGCTCAAGCCGAACAGGGCCTTGCTGTCACCGTAGCGGGCATGCAGATCGCGAACTTCAAGCATGGTCGTCACCGTCTCCGAGGTAAATGTCTTTGACCCGCTGGTCTTCGCGAATGGCCTGTGGACTGCCCGATGCGATCAGCTGCCCATGGTGCAGTACGGAAATCCGATCGGCCAGGCCGAACACCACATCCATGTCGTGTTCGGTCATGAGCAGTGACAGCCCTCGGGTTTTTTTGATGTGCCGCAGTAGTTGCACCGTGGCCTGCCGTTCGGCGGTGGACATGCCGGCCGTGGGTTCGTCCAGGAACAGCGCCACCGGCTCCAGGGCGAGCACCATGGCCATTTCCAGTCGCTTGCGGTCGCCATAGGCCAGGCTGCTTGCGACCGCGTGCCTCAACGGGGTCAGTCCGATATCGTTCAGCAGCGCCAACAACCTATCATCAACGGGCCGCCCTGCCTGAGCGCGGGGCGAGCGGGCATGGGCTTCCAGCGCGATGTGCAAGTTGTCCTGCACGGTGAGCTTGCCAAACACCCGCGCCACCTGGAAGGTGCGGCCGAAGCCGCGCTGCACCCGCTGGTGCGCAGGCAATGCGGAGATATCCTCCCCGCGAAACTGCACCTGTCCCCGATCGGCCAACAGTTCGCCGGTAAGCACCTTGAACAACGTAGTCTTGCCCGCTCCGTTGGGGCCAATGACCACATGCGACTCGCCCTCGCCAATGGTGAGGCTGACATCGCGCAGCACGCCAATGCGGCCGTAGGACTTGTCCAGCTGGCGCGCGTCCAGCAAAGTGGTGCTCATGGCCTGGGCTCCTGGGGTTTGTGGTGGGCAGGGCGCGAGCGGGTGGTCCAGCGGGAGAGCACGCCCAGCATGCCGCCGGGCAGGGCCAGCACCACCAGCAGCAGCAGCAAACCCGTGACCAGATCCGACAGCCCCACCAGCGTACGAGTGACATAGAACACCGTGCTCAAAGCTATGGCTCCCAGCACGGGCCCCCAGAAATATGCGCTGCCGCCCAGCAAGGTGTACAGGATGGGGTTGGTCGATTGGGACCAGTGCGCCAGCTCGGGGGTAACGATCTGAGCCCAAGGCGCTACCAGCGAGCCGGCGGCTGCGGTGGTGGCACCCGCCAGGGTGAACACCATCCACCGGTGCCGCTGCACCGGAATGCCGAGGAACTCTGCCCGTTCCGGGTCCTGGCGGATTGCCTGGAGGGCGCGGCCGAAGCCGGTGCCTGTCACCCAGCGCAGCAGGGCGATCAGCGCCACACTCACCAGCACGATGAAGTAATAGAACGTGTCACCCCTGCTCAGGTCCCAACCCCAGCCACCCAGGCTGAATCTGGGGCGCGGCAAGGCGCTGAGGCCGTCGTTCTTGCCCAGAAAGCCCGTGTTGGCCACCAGCAGATGTACCAGTTCGGCAAAAGCCAAGGTCAGTATGGAGAAATAGACCCCTTCGCTGCGGCGCAGCGCCACAAAGCCGATACAACCGGCCAGCAAGCCGCCGGCGATGGCCGCGATCAGCAGCGACGGCACCAGGGGCCAGCCGAGCTGCTGGGTGAATACCGCAGTGGCATAGGCCCCCGCCGCATAGAACATCGCCTGTCCGAAGCTCAATACGCCCGACGTGCCGAACAGCAGGTTGAACGACAAGCCGAAGACTGCATTGATCCAGACCATGCCGGCAATGAAGATCAGGCCCCGGTTGAGCAGGTGCGGCACCAGCAGGCCCACGGCCGCCAGCGCCAGCAGGATCAACAGGTCGCGGCGCAGGTGGGAGCCCACAAACAGACTGGCTTGCATGGTTTAGTGCCTCCGGCCCATGAGCCCTTGGGGGCGCAGCAGCAAAATCAGCGTCATGGCAATGAAGAACGGCAGGCCTGGCAGGCTGGGCAGCACCCATTGGCCGACAGCGTCAATCAGCCCCAGCAGGATGGAGCCCAAAAAGGCACCGCTGATGCTGCCCATGCCGCCAATGATGATCACGCCAAAGGCCTGGATCACAAAGCCGCTAGCCAATGAGGGGGACAGCGTCTGGTTGGCCAACAGCAGGCCGCCAGCCAGACCTGCCAGCGCAAAGCCGATGGCAACTGTGGCGGTGTACACCAGGCGCACATTCACGCCCAGCAACCGGGCCATCCACGGGTCGGCGGCAATCGCCTTGACCAGCCGCCCGGGGCGCGTGCGGTTCAGGAAGAACTCCATTGCCACAAACACCGCGATGCCGCAGGCAACAATGAAAGCAGACATCTTTGGAATGACTGCCTGGCCCGCAAGCCAGGCGCCGTCGAGCACCGTAGGCGGCATGACGCTGCGGTAGTTGAGCCCCCAGATGAGCTTGGTACCGCCCTCACACACGAGCAGCAGCGCGTAGGTGGCGATCAGCACATAGGCGTCGTCCACACCGCTGAGGCGGCGCAGGATGAGGCGATCGACTGCCAGGCCAAGCGCCGCCACAACAACACCTCCTACCAACGCACCGAACAGGTACATGGCCATGGATTCGCTACCGCCCAGAGACTGAGTCAGCGAGTACGCCGCATAGGCGCCAATCATGAAAAAGCCGCCGTGCGAGAAGTTCAGGATGTGCAAGGTCCCGAAGATCAGCGTGAGCCCGGCGGCGACTAGAAAAGTCGCCATGGCCCAGGTCAGGCTGTTGACCAACAGGGTCAGAACGTCAGCGAACACCATGGCATGTATCCGTTAGGCCGTGCGCAGCACGAGCTTCTTGCCGGGCGACGCGGGCAGCAGCACCGACTTGCCCTCGACCTTCTGGTATTGGGCCACGCGGTAGCCCTTGTCGGTGGCGGCTGGTTCGATGTAGACAAGCTCCACATCCTTGATAGCCTGGTTGTCCTCTGCGCGCAGCGTACGGGAGCCCGTGACGGTATCCCAGGTCAGGCCCTTGAGGTTGGCAATGACCGATTTTGTGTCTGTGGACTTGCCCTTCTCGATGGCCTTGGCCAGCGCATAAATGCTAGCGTGTGCTTCTGCGGCCCAGCCCAGTGGTTCGGGGTCCTTGGTCTTGGCCAGATAGTCGGCCACAAAGCGGTCGCTCATGGCGTTGCCCTTGTTGGCTTCGGCGTAGTAGTGCATGCCGGTCCAGTGAGGGGGCAATTGCTGCTTCATTCCCCGGGCGACCAGGAATTCATTGGCGGCATCGCACACGACCTTGTAGCGTTGCATCAGTCCAAATCCGCGGGCTTGCTGGAACATGGTGATCGCATCGCCTCCATAGGTCGCGTTGTACACGCCGTCTGCCTGTTGACGCAGGGCCTGGGTGATGGAGTTGCGATAGTCGGAGACGCCGTAGGGAAGCAGGATCGGGTCCAGGATCTCGGGCTTCTTGCCCGTGAGAGCCGGATAGAACTCCAGCAGTCCGTCCACGAAAATGCTCCACATCGTGCGTCCGTATTCGTGGTCCGGGATCAGTCCGGTCCAGCGAGTTATCTGCGGATACTTCTCCGCCATCAGGCGGGCCTGGGCGCGGCCTCGTGCATCCGGTGCGTCGCCTGGGCGGAACAGATTCGGTGAGTAGTTCTCGTGGTTCATCTTTTCCGTGCCTGCGCCGCAGGTCATGAACACGCCGTTCTCCTGTTGCATTACGGGAATCAGCGCCAGCACTACAGCGCTGGAGATTCCGCCGGTATGCAGATTGATGCCCGCACCCAGCAGCTCGCGCGCAGCGGCCAGTGCTGCGGCCGGATTGGCCTTGTCGTCACGGATTTCAAGGGCGACCTGCCGGCCCTGAATGCCCCCGGCCTTGTTGATCTGGTCAACTGCGATCTCAGCACCGTTCTTGACATACGAGCCGATGAATTCTTGGGGGCCGCTCAGCGGGGTGATGAGTCCGATCTTGAGTGGCCCCGCTTGCGCGTGCGCCAGGTTCAGCCCGGGAAGGGACAGTGTGGACGCGGCTGCGGCTGCGCCGTACTTCAGTATGTCTCTGCGATTCGCTGGGTTCATGGTTGTCTCCTGGGGTGTTTCTGCTGACAAGGGTTATTGGCCGGTGAACACTGGTTTGCGCTTCTCGGAGAACGCCTTGACGGCCTCTGCGTGGTCGGCAGTGCGGTTGGAGAGGCACTCGTACGCCACGCCGGCATCGAAGTAGCTGTGGAACAGCTGCTTGAGCGGCAAGTTGGTGGCAATCTTGGTCCAGCGGATAGCCTTGGTGGCGCCTTGCTCCAGCCGGGCCGCCAGCTGTGCGATAGCATCGTCCAGCGCATGCGGCGCAACGACTTCGGTGATCAGGCCGATGCGCTCGGCTTCTGCCGCGGTCATCAGCTCGCCGGTGAAGAGATACTTGCGGGCCTTGGCGTAACCCACCAGTTGAGGCCAGATGATCGCGCCGCCATCCCCGGCCACCAGCCCGACGCTGACGTGCGGATCGCCGATTTTTGCAGTGTCTGCTGCAATGACGATATCGCACAACAGGGCCAGGCTGGCTCCCAGGCCTGTGGCATGGCCGTTAAGCCTGCACAGCAGCGGCTTTTCCAGGTCCAGCTGGCTGAAGACGATGTCCTTGGCCTCTCGGGCCGTTTTTTCAAACTCTGCGGGGTCGTCCACGGAGCGCTGCATCCAATCAATGTCGCCTCCGGCACAAAATGCTGCGCCGTCGCCGGTCAGCACGACGATGTCGCTATCAGGGTCGCGCTGCGCGTCGGTGAACACCTGGGAGAGCTCATGATGTAGTCGAGCATTGACTGCATTGCGTTGCTGTGGTCGGCTCAGCGTCAGGGTGAGCACCCGCCCCTGGCGTTGGAAGCGGATGCATTGGTAGTCATCAAAGTCCATGCTTGCTCCGTGGAGTGAGTTCAAGGGTGAAGTGCTGTGCTGGCTTGTGTGAATGCTTGGAAGTGGTGTTCGGTAGAGCCGTACCACTGCTCGTTGACCCGGGAGCGCCGCAGGTAGTGGCTGATGGCGTATTCCTCGGTGATGCCGATACCGCCGTGCAGCTGCACCGCCTCTTGCGTGACCAGGCGTGCGCTGTCGCAGGCCACTGCCTTGGCGGCATGAACCTGTGCCGCACCGTCGGGGGCTGCACTGGACAGTTGACGCATGGCCTGACGTACGACGGATTCGCTCTCCGCCAAGCGGATGTACATGTCCACGGCGCGGTGCTGCAGCACCTGTTGTGAACCCAGTGTGGTGCCGAACTGTCTGCGCGTCTTGAGATATTCAAGTGTGAGTGTCATGGCTCCTTGCATGACCCCTACCGAATCGGCTGCGACCGCCAGGGTGGCCAGCAGTACGGCCTGTGCATGAGCCCTGGCGATTCCGCCGGAGGTGGATTCGCGCAGGAGGACCCCGCCGCATTGGCGCAGGGCGACAGACGCGGCCCCCCTGCCGTCTAGCAATGGCAAGGCCTGCACACCGAGTCCTGGGCTTCCTGCCGGTACGGCATACAAGCCCTGCCCATCCACGGGGACCAGCAGGGTTTGCGCAATGTCCGCGTCGGGTATCCACGGCCATTTAGCATTCAGGCCTCCTTGTGTGATGGTGGTTGCAGTGAGTGCAGGCGTGACCACTAGGCGCTGCTGTCCAGACACTGCATCAGCCAAGAGCCGGTCGCGGTCAGCGCTGGGCTCGCAGGCCGATAGCAACCGCGCTGGCACCACACCACTACTGATGAACGGCTCGGTCAACAGCGCCCGACCTGCTGCCTGGGATAGCAGCATGATCGAAGACGGCCTGAAACCCAGGCCACCGAGCGCCTCGTCGGCCGAAACAGCACACCAGCCCATGTGTCCGAGGTCACTCCATACACGCGCGTCAAAACGGCGTTGGGGGCCTTCCAGGTGCATGCGGGCGTCGAGCTTGTATCGGTCTTGCAAGTAGCGTTGCGCTGCATCGGCCAGTGCTGCGTCGGTTTCGTCGAGCCATTGCGTTGGTTTCATAGTCCCAGCTCTGCCTTGCTGATGATGTTGCGTTGGATTTCGTTGGAGCCTCCGTAAATCGTGGAGGCTCGGCCATGCAGATATTCGCGCACGGCGCCTGCGGTTTCAGGTGGGCCGAGGCGCGAGGTTGCCTGCTGCTCATGCACCAGTGCCGGGTCGTAGACGGTGGCGCTGGCTCCGAGCCAGTCCATGGAGGCCTCTGAAATCGCCTGCTGCAGCTCGGAGCCACGGATCTTCATGATCGAGGCCTCGACGCCTGCACTGTCCTGCGTGCTCATGTTGCGCGCGGTTTCCAGGCAAAAGGCGCGCAGCACGTGCAGCTGTAGCTGTAGCCTGTGCAGGCGGCGTTCGAACTCTGGCAGGTCCACGCCTTCACCGCCTGCTCGCTCGCGCACAAGGCGCTGCAGGTGCTGTAGCTGCCGCATGGACCGGCCTGTTTCTGCCGCAAGCACGCGCTCGTTGCCCAGCAGAAATTTGGCGTAGTGCCAGCCGCGACCCTCTTCACCTACCAGGTTTTCCATGGGAACTTCTACGTCGTCCAGAAACACCTCGTTGACATGGTGGCAGCCATCCATGGTGCGGATCGGCCGGATCGTGATGCCGGGAGTACGCATGTCGATCAGCAAAAAAGAGATGCCTTGCTGGGGTCGTTCTTCGTCGCTGGTGCGCACGAGGCAGAACATCCAGTCGGCCCATTGCACGTAGCTGGTCCAGATTTTTTGACCTGTTACCCGGTAGCCGTTGCCAGTGCGTACGGCCCGTGTTTTGAGTGAAGCGAGGTCTGAGCCGGCGCCGGGTTCCGAGTAACCCTGGGCCCACCACTCGGTGGAAGCAAGGATCGGCGGCAGGAACCTTTCCTTTTGTGCTGGCGAGCCAAATGTATAGATCACCGGGCCGACATAGTTGACCCCGAAAGGAATCAGCCAGGGCGCTCCGTTGAGCGTGCTCTCTTCTTCGAAGATGAAACGCTCCAGCGGGCTCCAGTCGCAACCTCCATATTGGCGCGGCCAGTGCCCGGCAGACCAGCCCCGGCGGTGCAGCGCATGCAGAAATTCCAGGTTGTCCTGTTTGTTCAGGAAGAGATTGCCATGTACCTTGTGTCTGAGACCTTGAGGCAGTTCATGCATGCAGAACGTCCGCACCGCCTGGCGAAACGCTCCTTCGGCATCCAGCCCTGCGTGCTGGGTGACGGGGGAGGGCAATGGGTTGGTGGAGTGCATGGAATGTCATTTAGATGAATTAAAATGAATTGTGAGTCATAATTCATTTTTGTCCAGTCCAATGCATGACATCGCGGGTAAACACTGAGATTTCTGCCCCAGTGGGGTTCCGCTAGACTGAATCGCTGCGATGCCCAACACGTCGCAGTGCAACACGAGAGGAAACGGATTGGCCCAATCACCGAAGTCCGCCAAGGGCACGGCAGACCTTTTGCCGAGCGAGAGCTGCGTGCCGTTGTCGCCCAAGCCGCGTCTGAATCGCGCCGAGAAGGCTGCGATGACCCGAGACAAGCTGCTGTCATCCGCTGCAGCGGTTGTGGGGGAGTACGGCTACCGTGAGGCATCGGTGCAGCGCATCACCTCTCACGCGGGCATCGCGCAGGGCACTTTCTATCTGTACTTTGAATCGCGGCAGCTGCTGTTCGATGAACTGCTCCCGTATTTTGGTCGGGTGCTTTTGGAGCATGTCCGCGCTCGCGCGCATGGAGTCAAGGGGTTTTTTGAAGTCGAGGAAATTGGGGTGCGTGCAGTGTTTGACTACCTGCAGGAACACCCTTGGTTCTGGCGGGTTCTCAACGAGGCCGAGGTCGAGGCGCCCAAGGCCTGGGCTGCCCATCACGCAGAGGTCTCCCAGCGATACGTAAAGTTTCTCCTACGCGCGGTGGAGCGAGGCGAAATCACAGGCTATTCCAAGGATGAACTAGGCACGCTCGCTTACATGCTGATTGCCGCCCGCGACTATTTGTACATCTATACGAAAAGCCCATTGCGTCCGGCAAGCGCTGGGAACGATGACGTGATTCGGACCTATATGCGATTCTTGCGCCACGGCCTCAAAGTACATAAGGCATGACCGGCGCGGTTCTTCGGAACGCCTTGGTAGGGATAGTGGTAAAAAATTGCCCGTGCCTGATGAACTGGCACGGGCAGCTCTACGGAGATGCCAAGCGAAAGGCTATTTCGCCAACGGCGGAATGCGCAGCTTCTGGCCGGGGTAGATCTTGTCGGGGTGGCTCAGCATGGGCTTGTTGGCCTCGAAGATCACGGGGTACTTGTTGGCGTCACCGTAGAACTTCTTGGCAATGGCGCTCAGCGTGTCGCCGCGCACCACGTCGTGGTACTGGGCTTCGGGCTCGGGGTTGGTCACCTCCATCAGGTTCTCGACGCTGGTCACGCTGGCCACGTTGCCGCAGCACAGGGTCACTTTTTCTTTGGCGGCCTGGGTGGGGGCGGTGCCCTTCACCGTGACCTTGCCCTCGGGGCCCTGAAAGGCCACCTGCACATTGCTGGCGCCCAGGTTTTGCGCTGCGATGTAGGTCTCGATGGCCTTGCTCGCCTTGGCGTTGAGTTCATCCTGCGTGGGGGCGGCGGCGGTGGCAGCCTGTGCGTCCTTGCCGCCAAACAGCTTTTCACCGGCTTCCTTGATGAAACTGAAAAGACCCATGTCGTACCTCCTGAGGTTGCAGAAAAAGGAAGAACCACTGTAGCGGCAATAGCTGGCAGTGGCGTGTCGGACAGCGGAGCGACACGATTTCTCACAATTTGTGGACGGGAAAGGGTGACGCGGCGGTGGGCTGTCGCCCTCGGGCAGGGGCGCATCGCAAAACTCGGGATAATCCGCCGCATGACTTTTCTGGCCATCGACGTCGGTAACACCCGTCTCAAATGGGCGTTGTACGACGCTCCCCGCCCCGGGGCTGCGCTCATTGCGCATGGCGCCGAGTTTCTGGACCATATCGACCGCCTGGCTGAGGGCAGCTGGGCCTCACTGCCCCACCCGGACCGCATGCTGGGCTGTGTGGTGGCGGGTGATGCCGTCAAGCGTCGCGTACAAGAGCAGATGGAAATCTGGGATGTCACTCCGTCGTGGGTGGTGTCGTCGGCGCAGGAGGCAGGGCTGAACAATGGCTACGACCACCCGTCCCGCCTGGGCTCGGACCGCTGGGTAGCCATGATCGGCGCACGCCACCATGTGCTGGCACGTGGCCCGGCGCGGCCATTGATCGTGGTAATGGTGGGCACGGCGGTGACGGTGGAGTGCATCGACACCGAGGGCCGTTTCATGGGTGGCCTCATCCTGCCTGGCCACGGCATCATGCTGCGGGCGCTCGAAACAGGCACTGCCGGTCTGCACGTACCCACAGGCGAGGTGCGCCCTTTTCCCACCAACACCAGCGATGCGCTGACCAGCGGTGGCACCTACGCCATTGCGGGGGCTGTGGAGCGCATGTACCAGCACCTGCTGCAGCACTGCGGTCAGGAGCCCGCCTGCATCATGACGGGCGGCGCGGGCTGGAAGATGGCGCCCAGCATGACGCGGCCCTTCGAGCTGGTGGACAACCTGATTTTTGATGGGTTGCTGGAGATCGCTTCGCAGCGGTTTGGGGGGTGAGGGCTTTTGAGCTCTGCATCACTAGCAGTGCGACACGGCAATCTACTGCAAACCTCTGTGAAAAACTGGCGCTGCGCAAGCCAGAGACACCGAGCAAGGGCCGTCCCGCAGCGAGGGTGTCGTCCCCCTTCCCGAATGGCGTAGCCAGTCGAGAGAAGGGGGAAGCGGCAAAGCCGCTCAGGGGGATGCCTCTTACTCTTCTTCCAGCTCCGTCCGCGCCATCTCCACATCCAGCCGCTCCATGGCGTCCATCGGCTCGGCGGCGGCGGCTTTTTCGTACAGCGCAGTAGCTTCCTTCATCTTCTTGTCGCCTTCCAGCATGACGAGCGCGTTGGCGTACTCGATCATCGCAATGGCGGAGCCTGGGTTGAGCTTGAGCGCTTCCTGGAACAGCTTGAGGCCTGTGTCCTTCTTGGCTCCGTAGGTCATGCCGCCAATCAGTGAGCCCACCTTGTCGATCACTTCGGCATGGAAGGCACCGAGCGCAATGCGCGCGTCGGCGTGTTTGGGCGACAAACCGATGGCCTTTTCGAGCGACTCTTTCACCTTGCCGCCCAGGCCCTGCGCCAGCGCCTTGGCCACGCTGATGCCCTGGCTGTAGCGGCCCAGTGCATAGGCATGCCAGTACCAGGCGTTGGCGTTGTCGGGCTCTGCCGCCGCCTGGGCCTGCGCCCGTTCGGCCACCTGCATGAACAGGTCCAGGCGCGTCTTTTCCTTGGGCTCCAGGTAGTTGGCGTAGATGGAGGTGGCCTTGTTGGCTGCAGTGATGCCCGCGCCACCAGCTGCCAGGCCTGCAGCCGCCGCTTTCTCAAAGTCACCGTTGTGGAACAGCGCCCAGGCTTCCAGCACGGCGGCGTCCTTGGGGCAGGGTTCGGCATCACCGCCATGCAGTCGGGCCCAATGCTTCTTGACGCTTGCAGCGTCGAACCGGTAGTCGCCTGCGTGGGGGAAGGGGGTCCATTTGGCCATGGTGTGTGTCTCCGGAGGTTCTTGTGGGGGGGCTGTGGTGGGCTGTCTCTGTATCAGCCAGACACTGGGGCGTAGGCGCCGACCAGCTCCAGCAGGTGGGCGCGCTGACCGCTTTCGAGGTACGGCATGAGCAGGTTCAGCACATGGTGGGCGCCCCGCAGCAGCGCGGACTGGGCGCTTTCGGGCTCCAGCGCGCGGCGCGGGTCGCGCACGTATTCAAAACTGAGCCAGTAGGTCAGCACCACGACCATGCTGGTGGCAGTGGCCTCCAGCTCGCGCGAGTCGATGTGCAGTGCGTCTGTACGCGCCATGCCGTCCAGCATGGCTCGCACTGCGCGGGTCTTGTTCTTGAGGATGGCCTGGAAGTGGGTTTCCAGACGCCGGTTCTTGGACAGCAGGTCGTTGAGGTCGCGGTACAAAAAGCGGTACTGCCAGATCAGCTCGAACAGCGAGTGCATGAAAAACCAGGCGTCCTCCACATTGCGTACACCGTCGGCGGCGGCCAGCAGCTCGGTGAGCGAGCTTTCGTAGCGATCAAACAGCGCGTTGATCAGCTCATCCTTGGCGGGGTAGTGGTAGTACAGGTTGCCGGGGCTGATGCGCAGCTCGGCCGAGATCAGGGTGGTGGAGACGTTGGGTTCGCCGAACCGGTTGAACAGGTCCAGCGTCACTTCCAGAATGCGTTCTGCGGTGCGGCGTGGCGCTTTCTTCACCATGTGTGCGGGCCCCTTCGCGTCGTTGTGTGTCGTTGTTGCGTTGTCTCTGATGGCTACTCTAACCCACGCAGTCATGCTGCAGTGCGACATGAGCTGAGGGTGCGCGTGCTGCATCCAGACTGCTTGTAGCGCACTTCAAGGGTTTCACCAAAAAAAGAAAAGCGGCCCAGGCACCGAGGCGCGTGGACCGCTTTGTGCGGGTGGGGTGCTTGCCGGCGGCAAGCCTCCGATCAGCTGGCCGAGGGCGTGCTGGTGGCTGCGTCGGCCGCGGCACGTGTTGCGGTCTTCTTAGCCGCTGCCTTCTTAGCGGGGGCTTTGGCTGCGGGCTTGGCGGCCGCCTTGGCAGGCGCGGCCTTCTTTGCAGCCGCCTTCTTGGCGGGGGCCTTGGCTGCGGGTTTGGCGGCTGTCTTGGTAGGTACGGCCTTGCTGCCCTTCGCAAGTGCGTCCACACGGGCGCTCAGGGCTTCCAGGTCGCGGGCAGAGGGGACGCCCAGCTTGGATAGCGCCTTGGCCACACGGTCTTCAAAGATGTTTTCGAGCTTGTCCCACTGGCCCTGGGCCTTGGAACCGATGTCGCTGGCCATGGTGGTTACGCGGCTGGTGGCTTCGGTGATCTTTTCTTCGGCCACGGCCTGGGTCTTGCGCTGGATAGTCAGGCCTTCCTTGACCAAGGCTTCAAACACCTTGCCGCCTTCTTCCTGCGCCTTGGAGAAGGCGCCCAGGCCGGCCAGCCAGATCTGCTGTGCGGAGTCCTTGACGGTGCTGGACAGTTGGGCGTTGCTCTTCTTCTTGTCAGCGCTGAGTTTCTGCAGTTTCTTGACCATAAGGCCTCCGTGGTGCGGTTGGTTGGGGTTGCCGGGGCGATTTTGCCTTCGGCGCATGGCCGCACTGTACGCCGCGCGGCGCGCAAGGTGTAGGCGTGTGCTCCTAAAAATGTAGAGCGTGCCATCTAGCCCGCCCGGCAGCCGGGCGCCTAGCATCGGCGCGGGTTTCTGCTGAATCGGTGCGCGCAGGCCTTGGGCAAGAATGAAGCTATCTCAGAGGAGTTATCCATGCAGTATTTCGTGACGGGGGCAACGGGGTTCATTGGCAAGCGGCTGGTCAAGAAGCTGCTGGAGCGCAAGGGGGCGGTGGTCCACTTCCTGATCCGCAAGGAGAGTGCAGACAAGGTGGCCGACCTGCGCAGCTTCTGGGGCGTGGGCCCTGCACGTGCCGTCCCCGTGTTTGGCGACCTCACGGCCAAGAAGCTGGGCGTGGCGGCCGACGACGTGAAGAAGCTCAAGGGCCAGATAGATCATTTCTACCACCTGGCGGCCGTCTATGACCTGGGTGCCGATGAAGAGACCCAGGTGGCAGTGAACATCGAAGGTACGCGAAACACGGTGGACCTGGCCAAGGCCATCGATGCCGGGCACTTCCACCATGTCTCGTCGATTGCAGCCGCAGGCCTGTACGAAGGCGTGTTCCGCGAAGACATGTTCGACGAGGCCGAGGGCCTGGACCACCCGTACTTCCAGACCAAACACGAGAGCGAAAAAATCGTGCGCCACGATTGCAAGGTGCCTTGGACGGTTTACCGCCCGGCCATGGTGGTGGGCGACAGCCAGACCGGCGAAATGGACAAGATCGACGGCCCCTACTACTTTTTCAAGCTCATCCAGCGCTTGCGCCAGCTGCTGCCGCCCTGGATGCCCACGGTGGGCCTCGAGGGCGGGCGCGTGAATATCGTGCCTGTGGACTTCGTGGTCAACGCTCTCAACGTTATCAGCCACCGGAAGGACATCACCAAAAAGTGCTACCACCTGGTGGACCCGGTGGGCTACCGCGTGGGCGACGTGCTCGACATCTTCAGCCGCGCCGCACACGCACCGCGCATGAACCTGTTCGTCAATGCCGCGCTGCTGGGCTTCATTCCCAAGGGCATCAAGAAAAGCTTGATGGCGCTGGCGCCCGTGCGCCGCGTGCGCAACGCCGTCATGAAGGACCTGGGCCTGCCCGAGGACATGCTCACCTTTGTGAACTATCCCACGCGCTTTGACTGCCGCGAGACCCTGGCGGCGCTCAAGGGCTCGGGCGTGTCGTGCCCCAACCTCAAAGACTATGCTTGGCGTCTGTGGGACTATTGGGAGCGCCACCTGGACCCTGAGCTGTTCATTGACCGTACGCTCAAGGGTACGGTGGCGGGCAAGGTGGTGCTGATTACCGGTGGGTCGTCAGGCATCGGGTTGGCGGCCGCGCACAAGTTTGCTGAGGCAGGTGCCATCACCATCATCTGTGGGCGCGATCAAGACAAGCTGGACGAGGCCTGCGCAGAAGCCAAGGCCAAGGGCTATAGCTTCATTGCCTATTCGGCGGACATTGCCGACATGGCTGACTGTGACCGCTTTGTGCAGTTGCTTATCGACAACCACGGAGGCGTGGATTTCCTCATCAACAACGCAGGCCGCTCCATTCGTCGTGCCATCGAGTCGAGCTACGACCGCTTTCATGACTACGAGCGCACCATGCAGCTCAACTACTTCGGCTGCCTGCGTGTGACCATGGGCTTCCTGCCCGGCATGGCCGCCAAGCGCAAGGGCCATGTGGTGAACATCAGCTCCATCGGCGTGCTGACCAACGCGCCGCGCTTCTCGGCCTATGTGGCCAGCAAGGCGGCCCTGGACGCCTGGACGCGCTGCGCGTCCAGCGAATTCGCGGACCAGGGCATCACCTTCACCACCATCAACATGCCGCTGGTGCGCACGCCCATGATCGCGCCTACCAAAATCTACAACAACGTGCCCACCCTGAGCCCCGAAGAGGCGGCCGACATGATCGCGCAGGCCTGCATCTTCAAGCCGGTGCGCATCGCTACGCGCCTGGGGATCACCGGGCAGATCCTGCACGCGCTGGTGCCGCGTGTGGCGCAGATCACGATGAACACAAGCTTCCGCATGTTCCCGGATTCCACGGCCGCGAAGGGTACCAAGGATGCCAAGCCGCAGCTGTCGGCCGAGGCGGTGGCGCTGCAGCAGATGATGCGTGGCATTCATTTTTGAGGCTGCGTCGCCTTGCCCGAATGTGCTCGCGTTGAACTCTGTTACCCGGTGATCAGGCGGGCGGGGATAATCACAGGCTTTGCCGAGCTGGCATTTCACACAGCCTCCCTATGATTCTGGTTACTGGCGGCGCGGGTTTTATCGGCGCCAACTTCGTTCTTGACTGGCTTGCCGCCTCCGGCGAGCCCGTGGTCAACCTCGACAAGCTCACCTACGCGGGTAACTTGCACAACCTGGACGGCATCCAGGGCGACCCCCGTCACATCTTCGTGCAGGGCGACATCGGCGACTTCGCCCTGCTGGCCCGCCTGTTGGCTGAGCACAAGCCCCGCGCCGTGGTCAACTTTGCGGCCGAGTCGCATGTGGACCGCTCCATTCATGGGCCCGAGGACTTCATCCAGACCAACATCGTGGGCTCGTTCCGCCTGCTCGAAGCCGTGCGCGCCTACTGGGGCGCGCTGCCCGAGGGCGAGCGCGCGGCCTTCCGCTTCCTGCACGTCTCCACCGACGAGGTGTACGGCTCGCTCGCGCCCAACGACCCTGCCTTCGCCGAGACGCGGGGCTTCGAGCCCAACAGCCCCTACAGCGCCAGCAAGGCCGCCAGCGACCACCTGGTGCGCGCCTGGCACCACACCTACGGCCTGCCGGTGCTCACCACCAACTGCAGCAACAACTACGGGCCCTACCACTTCCCCGAGAAGCTGATCCCGCTGATGATCGTGAACGCCCTGGCGGGCAAGAACCTGCCGGTGTATGGCGACGGCATGCAGGTGCGCGACTGGCTGTACGTGAAGGACCACTGCAGCGCCATCCGCCGCGTGCTCGAAGCCGGTGCCCCCGGCGAGACCTACAACGTGGGCGGCTGGAACGAGAAGCCCAACATCGAGATCGTGAACATGGTGTGCGGCCTGCTCGACGAGCTGCGCCCCCGCGCCGACGGTCAGAGCTACCGCACCCAGATCACCTATGTGAAGGACCGCCCCGGCCACGACCGCCGCTATGCGATCGATGCGCGCAAGATCGAGCGCGAGCTGGGCTGGAAGCCCGCGGAAACCTTCGACACCGGCATCCGCAAGACCGTGCAGTGGTATCTGGAGCATGCCGACTGGGTGGCCAGCGTGCAGACGGGCGCGTACCGCGGCTGGGTGGAGACCCAGTACGAGCAGCAGCCTGCCTCTGCGACGGACGCCCGCGCATGAACATCCTGCTGTTTGGCAAAGGCGGCCAGGTCGGTTGGGAGCTGCAGCGCAGCCTGTCGGTGCTGGGAACGGTCACGGCGCTCGACTTCGACAGCACCGAGCACTGTGGCGACTTCGCGAACCCCGCCGGTGTGGCCGAGACGGTGCGTGCATTGCGTCCTGACGTCATCGTCAATGCCGCGGCCCACACCGCCGTGGACAAGGCCGAGGGCGAGGCCGAGCTGGCCCGCACCCTGAATGCCATCACTCCCGGCGCCATCGCGGTGGAAGCCGCGAAGCTCGGCGCATGGCTCGTGCACTACAGCACCGACTACGTCTTCGGCGGAAGCGGCACCCGCCCCTGGGTCGAGACCGACACGCCCGCTCCCTTGAGTGTGTACGGTCGCACCAAGCTTGAAGGCGAGCAGCTCATCGCTGAGGCTTGCGCGAAGCACCTGATCTTGCGCACCAGCTGGGTCTACGCGGCGCGTGGCGGCAACTTCGCCAAGACCATGCTGCGCCTGGCGCAGGAGCGTGAGCGCTTGACCGTGATCGACGACCAGTGGGGCGCACCCACGGGGGCCGATCTGCTGGCCGACGTGACGGCGCATGCGCTGCGCCACCTGCAGCAGCGTCCGCAGGACGCGGGCCTGTACCACTGCGTTGCAGCCGGTGCAACGAACTGGAACGAGTACGCGAAATTCGTGATTGCGCAGGCACAGATTGCGCAACCTGCTATCAAAATAAAAGCAAATGAGGTTGCGCCCGTTCCGACGAGCGCGTTCCCCACTCCCGCTGTGCGTCCGCACAACTCGCGCCTTGATACCGACAAGCTGCGGGCCACCTTCGGCTTGAAGATGCCGCACTGGCAAGCGGGCGTGGCGCGCATGCTGGCTGAAATTCTCTGATCGGCACCTTCACATGACGCAACGCAAAGGCATCATCCTTGCCGGAGGCTCCGGGACCCGGCTGCATCCGGCCACCCTGGCCATCAGCAAGCAACTGCTGCCGGTGTACGACAAGCCCATGATCTACTACCCGCTGAGCACCCTGATGCTCGCGGGCATCCGTGACATCTTGGTCATCAGCACGCCGCAGGACACACCGCGGTTCGAGCAGCTGCTGGGCGACGGCAGCCAATGGGGCCTTAACCTGCAATATGCCGTGCAACCCAGTCCGGATGGCCTGGCGCAGGCTTTTATCATCGGAGAGTCCTTCCTGGCCGGTGCGCCCAGTGCGCTGGTGCTGGGCGACAACATCTTCTACGGCCACGACTTCCACGAACTGCTGGGCAACGCACAACAGCGGACGGTGGGCGCCAGCGTTTTTGCCTACCATGTGCAGGATCCGGAGCGATACGGCGTGGCCGAGTTCGACGTTCACGGCAAAGTGCTTTCGCTGGAGGAAAAGCCGATGCAACCGAGGAGCAGCTACGCAGTCACAGGCCTGTATTTCTACGACGAGCAGGTAGTTGATATGGCCAAAAATCTTGTGCCGTCACCCCGTGGTGAGCTTGAGATCACCGACTTGAATCGCTTGTATCTGGAGCTGGGGCAGTTAAACGTGGAGATCATGGGGCGGGGCTATGCGTGGCTTGATACGGGAACGCACGACAGCTTGCTCGAGGCGGGCCAGTTCATCGCCACGCTCGAGCGCCGCCAAGGTCTGAAGATCGCCTGCCCCGAGGAAATCGCGTGGCGTCAGCGCTGGATCGACGCGACCCAGCTCGAGCGCCTTGCAATTCCCCTCAGCAAGAACGGCTACGGCCAGTACCTGCTGCGCATGGCCCAAGAAAAAATCTACTGAGAACCCGAATGCAAGCCACTCGCCTCGCCGTTCCCGATGTCGTCCTGATCGAGCCCAAGGTGTTCGGCGATGCGCGCGGGTTTTTCTACGAAAGCTTCAACCAGCGCGACTTCAACGCTGCCACCGGCACCGACTATTCGTTCGTGCAGGACAACCACAGTCGCAGCAGCCAAGGTGTGCTGCGCGGCCTGCATTACCAGATAAAGCAGCCCCAGGGCAAGCTCGTCCGCGTGGTGCAGGGAGCCGTGTTTGACGTGGCGGTGGACATCCGCAAAAGCTCGCCCACCTTTGGCCAATGGGTGGGAGCGGAACTGAGTGCCGACAACCACCGCCAGCTCTGGGTGCCGCCGGGTTTTGCGCACGGTTTCGTGGTGCTCAGCAAAACAGCCGAGTTTTTGTACAAGACCACCGATTACTACGCGCCGGAGCATGAGCGCTGTATCGCCTGGAACGACGCCGATCTGCGCATCGATTGGCACTGGGGCGGCCGCCCCGTCCTGTCCGACAAAGATGCGCGCGGTCTTGCGCTTGTGCACGCCCAATTGTTTGCCTGAAACTCTCCCCCTACCTCTTATGCATCCTCCCGATCCCATTCCTTTGTTCTCAGCCGCTGCAGTCAACACAGGCATGGATCTGGCCACCGCCGTTCAGCAAGTGCTTGACAGTCACTGGTACGTACTAGGCCAGCAGGTGCAGGGCTTTGAGTCAGAGTTTGCGCGCTATATCGGGACAGAACACTGCGTGTCTGTCGCCAACGGAACCGATGCTCTGGAACTTGCATTGCGGGCCGTGGGCGTGGTCCCCGGGGACAAGGTCGTGACTGTCGCCAACGCGGGGTTTTACGGCAGCACCGCGATCCGCGCCATTGGTGCCGTTCCCTTGTATGCCGATGTCGACGAGACCACGCTCACGCTTTCTCCCATGGCGTTGGAGCAGGCCCTGGCCAGCCAGCCAGCGGCCGTCATCGTCACCCATCTGTACGGACAGATGGCCGACATGCCGGCGCTGTCGGCGTTGTGTGAGCGCGCGGGTGTGCCGCTTATAGAAGACTGTGCTCAGGGGCACGGCGCCTCGTTGGCAGGGCGCAAGGCGGGGAGTTGGGGGCAGTTGGGCTGCTTCAGTTTCTATCCCACCAAAAATCTTGGGGCATTGGGAGACGGCGGCGCCATCACGACGGGCGATGCGGCCTTGGCAGCCGGGCTGCGCACCTTGCGCCAGTACGGCTGGTCGCATAAATACACAGTCGCCGTGCCAGGTGGGCGCAACAGCCGGCTTGACGAAATACAGGCGGCCATCTTGCGTGTCAAGTTGCCTTTGCTGGACTCACAGAATGCCCAGCGCCGTCAGATTGCCGCGCACTACAATCGGGCGCTCGCTGCGTTGCCCTTGCAGTGCCCACCCTCGGTGAATTGCGATAACGCGGCCCATCTCTATGTGCTGCGCTCTCCGGTGCGCGACGCGCTGCGTGCTTTCTTGCAAGCTCATGGCATTGCGACCGATGTGCATTACCCCGTTGCTGATCACCTGCAGCCCGCCTACTCGCATGCCCATCTGGTGGGTGCGCTGGAGGTCACGCAGGCCGCCTGCGCGGAGGTGGTTTCCTTGCCATGTTACCCCGGGATGTCACAAGCCGATGTGGACCGCGTCATTGGTGTTGTGCAGGCGTTTTTTATGCAGGACAAAGGCCCAGCGTGCTGAGTCTCGTTGTCCCTGTGTACCGTAACGAAGAGTCTCTGCCTGATTTGCTCGCCGCGGTGCAAGGCCTGAGCGAGCAGCTTAGCGGAGCCATGGAAACCATTTTCGTGGTAGATGGTAGCCCTGACAGGTCGTACGAAATTCTACGAGAGCGCTTGGCACAGTGTGCGTTCCGCTCGCGCCTGGTTTTGCTCACACGCAATTTTGGCTCCTTTGCGGCCATCCGCGCGGGGCTCGAAATTGCTGATGGGCCGTATTTCGCGGTGATGGCCGCTGATCTGCAAGAGCCCCCCGAACTGGTGCTGCAAATGTATGGCATCCTCGCGCAAGATCAGGCAGACATTGTGGTGGCCGTGCGCGAGGCGCGCATGGAGCCGTTGCTCAAGCGCTTGCCTGCGCAAATTTTCTGGGGCTTGTACCGCCGCTACGTCGTTCCTGACGTGCCACCCGGCGGTGTGGATGTGTTTGCCTGTAATCGCGTTTTTCGCGATACGCTCATGCAGCTGGAAGAACGCCACAGCTCGCTGATCGCGCAAATTTTTTGGCTGGGTTTCAGGCGCCGGCAAGTGCCCTACGTGCGCCAGCCGCGCCAACATGGCAAATCGGCCTGGACACTGCGTAAGAAAATCAACTACCTCATGGACAGCGTTTTTGCCTTTACCGACTTGCCCATACGCCTGCTGGTTCGGGGCGGCGCCATGGGGGCAGCGGCTGCCGCAATAGTGGGGCTGATCGTTGCGGTGGCGCGGGCTATAGGTGCAATCACGGTGCCAGGCTATGCCATGACCATGTTGATGATTGTGTTCTTTGGCGCGCTCAATCTGCTGAGTTTGGGCATCGTCGGGTCTTATGCTTGGCGAGCCTATGAAAACACCAAGGCCCGTCCGCTGGCCATCCGCTTGCGCGTCGAAACCTTCAACTCCCTTGAATCCCGCGTATCTTCCCATGGCTGACGCATTTGTTCATCCTCAGGCTCTGTGCGAGAGCCCTCATCTGGGCGCAGGAACGCGTGTCTGGGCCTTTGCGCATCTATTGCCCGGCGCGCGCGTTGGCGCTGACTGCAATATCTGCGACCACGTGTTTATCGAAAACGATGTCGTTTTGGGTGACCGCGTCACCATCAAATGTGGCGTGCAGTTGTGGGATGGCGTACGTCTGGAAAACGACGTGTTTGTCGGCCCCAATGCCACTTTCACGAATGATATTTTTCCGCGCAGCAAACAGTATCCGCAGGCGTTCGCGCATACCCATGTGCGTCGCGGAGCGTCTATCGGCGCCAACGCCACTATCCTGCCGGGCGTGACTATTGGCGCGAGCGCCATGGTGGGGGCTGGGGCCGTCGTAACCCACGACGTGCCCCCCAATGCCGTGGTGGTTGGCAATCCAGCGAAGATCGTCGGCTATGTGGATCCAGCTTCACATGCCGCCGGCGAACAGGCCGATAGTTCTGCTGCGACCATGCCTGCTATCGGCGTACGCTCAACCCGGGTGCGCGGCGTGACTTTGCACATTCTCCGCCAGGTGGTGGATATGCGCGGCAGCCTGTCGGTAGCGGAGCTGGGGCAGGATGTGCCCTTTGAGGCGCGCCGCTACTTCTTGGTATTTGACGTGCCCAGCATCGAAATCCGCGGAGAGCATGCGCATTTGCAATGTGCCCAGTTTCTGGTTGCGGTGAAAGGCAGCGTACATGTGGTGGCCGACGATGGTCGTTGCCGCGAGGAGTTCGTGCTTAGCCACCCGTCACAGGGGCTGTTGTTGCCGCCCATGACCTGGGGCATCCAATACCGCTATTCGTCTGATGCCGTGCTTCTCGTATTGGCTTCCGAGCGTTATGACGCGGCCGACTATGTACGGGACTACGACGCATTCTTGGCACTCGTCCATTCGCAACCTTTTGGGTCGTGAGCTGCTTTTTTATTATTCAATAATGCCGAGCAGCCTACTGCGTTTCCTCGCATCTGGCGCAGCCAATACGCTGGTATCGTATGTCTTATATTTATTGTTGCTGCGCTTTATGCCTTACCAGTGGGCTTATAGCCTAGCGTATGCCGCAGGCATTGTATTGGCTTACGTACTTTATCGATACTACGTATTCAAGGCCAGCGGCGGAAAACTTGGGCCCATGATGGTGGTGATGATTTATTTTCTTCAGTACTGCCTTGGTCTTGGGCTGGTATTGATATGGGGGCAGTGGCTTGGGCTCCCAGTAGTTTTTGCCCCTGTATTTGCTATTTTCTTGTCTATTCCTGTTACTTACGTGCTCAGTCGAAGAGTTTTTCGACATAGGGAAAAAAAATGATGGCGGCGTGGTTTGCAGGCAGGCTTTAAGCGATTAATAGATTTTAATATTTTCTACACGAATATAAGGTTGTCGCCATTTCATAAATGGTATCTCTATAAGTCGATAGCTGGCGCCGGCAATTGGCAGCATCAATCCAAAGCAGACCAGTGCCCATGCAAGTGCCGTGTAGAAGTTTGAAATATCCATGATTTTTTCATGAATAAAACGTGCGGCAGAGAAAACAAAGAACATGTGCAGTAAGTAGATGGAATATGAGTACTCGCCTACTTTTGCCAACATGCTGGATGCAAAGCCGGTCGAGTGCTTGAATGAGGTGTCGTACCAGCTAATGAAGAGCGCAAAGAACAGGCCTTCAATGGTGCCCATGACGACCCAGATGGGGTTGGTAGATGGGTAGCTCGGGGAGCGCATAAAACCGCCAAGTGCGTCGAATTTCCAGTAGAACGCAAAAAACAGAGCAGAAGTCATCGCCATGGAAAAATGGCGGCCTCTCATGCTGTTGCCAAAGCGGTATGCCAGCATGCCAAGCAGAAATTGATCGATTCTTCCAACGATGGTGAAATAGGCAAGATTTTGCACCTCACCACGATTCTCATAAATGAGCCATCGAAGTGCTACGGCTGCGACCAAGATGCCACCCATCGCAGTTTTTGATTTACTCAGCAAGATAAGCAGCAAGGGCAATATTAGGTAAAAATGGAACTCCACAGTGATGGACCAACCACCATTTGGCAGTGATGGGGCGATCAGTCCTTCCGCGATGGAGAGAAGATAGTTTTTTATTTCATCTGAACTAGTGCCGGTGTAGGCAATGACAAAAAAACGAATGAAAATCACGAAAAGCAGCAATGGAAGCAGTCGAAGGCCTCTATTCCATAAGAATTTTTTGTAATCTATCTTCTTGTTGCTCAGGAGTTTTGAGAATAAATAGCCGCTCAAGACCATGAATAAGGCAACGCCTGTGTGTCCTTCGTCCAGCAAGGCCAGTGGAAATATGACCGGGGCCTGACTGAATGGAACGGGGTAGCCATTGACCGAGTGAAGAAAATGCCAAGTGAAGACGATGAAGGCCGCCAGCGCACGGACATGATCTAGGGCAATATAGTGGGCTCCAGACGTTGATTTCATGTGATGTTTTTGAGATGTGCTCTTAATTTACTCGTTGCGATCAATGATCTTCTTCACGGATTTGTACAGTTCATCTGATCCAAACCGACCATTGCCCGGGTCCAGAGAGAAGATATTGTTGTTACGTGCCACAAGGGCCCCTTGCCAGCGCGGCTCCAGAAAAAAAGACAAAAACTCCGCTCCCTGCGCGGCATGCCGGTCCAGCATGCGCTGCACGGCAGGGGCGTCCATGGCCTTGAGAGGGTGGAATTCCGTCACACCATAGCCGCGGTGCGCAGTGTTGGCATACCACTGCGAGAAGGTAGTGCCATAGGTGGCATCGCCATACAGGCTCACGCCCAGCCGGATGTCTCCCATGGGTTGCAGCGATGCCTGGATGGCGTACTTATTGGCATCCCAGCTGGGGTTGGTGAACGGAATGATCTGGTGCGTGTAATGCGGGGTGCCGGCCAGACACGACTGGTGCACCACGCCATCAAAGAATTTCAGGTAGTCCGCGACCTGCTTTTGTCGGAAGGCATGCCACAGTGGCACGAGCGGGTTGTAGTAATAGGCCGACTGCTCGGCGGGCATGTCGATGTGGGCCTGCAGTACGCCATCGGCCGGCGCGCTGGCGGGCAGGGGCTTTTGCGGCAACGCTTGGGGAGCGCTCTGCTGCCGGTCCATCAGTGCGATGTGGCGCGTGCCCAGGGGCGTCAGGCGGCCGGGTTTTTGCTCCAGAAACATATCGATGCGGTGCAGGCCGGTGGGCAGGCCCCGGAAGTCCATGTCCAGCCGCCAGCCAGTGTTGGCGTCACCAAACTCGGGCTTGGCCGCCAGCACGTCCTGCCGTCCCTGATTGACGGGGGTTTTACCCACGAAAACACCATTGCGGTAGACATGCACCCATGCAGGGGCGGCACCCTCGGACTGCTCAATATAGGCCCAGCCGGCAATGGGCAGGCTGCCTTGTGCAAAAGAATCGATATGCTCGGTAAAGCGCTGCAAGGGCTCGCTGCGGATATCACGCGATGGTGGCTGTACTTCACCGAACGAGGCATAGTTCGCGCCTAGCACGCGGTTGAGTTGCTCGATGCGTGGGAACTCCTGCCGCAAGAACTGCCGAAACCCCGCCACCGATTGCGTGCTGTAGTCGGTCACGCGGTAGGGCCTGTTGAATCCCATGCCGGCCTCGAAGTCGGGAAACAGGTGGTGCAACTCGCCCAGCAGCGTCACACCCTTGATCTTTGCAATGTCCTGCGCGGGCAGGCGGCACATTTCCTCCAGCAAGGCTTCCGTTGCCTGCACGCGGCGAGCGGTCAGCGCGGTCTGCGTGCTGGCGAAGGACCAGTTGTTAATAGCCGAGTTGTAGTAGCGGCCTTGGGCCAGTGGGCCGTCGCGCGTCTGGGCCAGGTTGGCCGGGTCCAGGGCCAGCGCTTTTTCCAGCGGCGCATCGGTGGCGAAATGCGTGGAGAACAAATATAGGATCAGGGGCCGGTCGGTGTCGCGCACGGTGCGCACCAGCCGCCCAACGGTGTCTTTGTCAATGATCCAGCCCTCGGGGCTTTGGCGAAACAGCTGCAGCAAGGGCACAGGCAAGGTGTAGCCTAGAGGGTAGGGGCCTGGGGTGCTGTCTCCGTTTCCTCGGGGCTGCAGCGCCGAAAGGGTGGACTCCACCAGTGCCGCCGCTGATCCATTAGGGCCCGTGCAGGTGGCCAGCATGTCGGGCGTGTCTGGCGTGGCCGCGCTGTCTTGCGCGAGAACGCAGGAGTCGATTACGCCAATCATCGGCGCCAGCAGCATGGGGCCCTGCCTGGGCGCTCTTTCGGGCGTATGACGGGACAGCAGCACGCACCCGGCCGCACCTGCGGCCAGCACCCCACAGGCAGCAATGGAGATGGCCAGGGTGGTTGTGCGGTGGGTGGGGCGATGATTCATGGCGAATGCGGCGGCAGGGGTCGTCTGGGAGGTGGTGCGCAGGGGTCAATGAATGTAAGGCAAAGCACCAAACCGATCGACCCAGGGGCGAAAAAATATAAGGAAAATGAGGCCCTGGCGCTTATAGGGTCAGTGCAAGCAGCTATAAAAATAGAAGTAACTGCGTTTAGCGTCGTAGGGTTGTGTGCCGCGCCGCCGGGAGGTTTACATCGCCCCGTTACACTCACGCCCATTCTCCGCAGACCGCTGCTGCGCCGTATCCAGACCATTCATGACGACAAACACAATTTCGGCCCTTGCCGAACCGTTGGGCGATGACGCCGTGCAGCCCCCGCGCATTGGCGAACTGCTGGTGCAGGCCGGAAAGCTCAGCGCGCGCGACCTGGATCGCGCGCTCTCCGCGCAGCAAGAAATGGGCGGTATGCTCGGGCGTGTGCTGGTGAGCCTGGGTCTGGTGTCCGACAGCGACGTGGCGCTGGCTCTGTCCATCCAACTCGGCATCCCCCTTGTGCCGGCTGATGGCTTTCCCGACCTCATGCCAGAAGTTGAAGGCCTGCTGCCTGAGTTCTTGCAAGCCAACGCCATCTACCCGCTGCGCCTGGAAGGCGGCGAGCTGCACGTGGCCATGGCCGTGCCGCAGGATGCCTTCGTGGTCAAGGCTCTGCATCTGTCCACTGGCTGCACCATCCGACCGCACTTGGCGCTTGAAGGCGACATTGAAAAGGCACTGGCCGAACCGGTCGAAGAGGCCGATGACGCCGATGATGGTTTTGGAGACGGCTCTGACGGCGGAGACTTTGTTGAGCATTTGAAAGACCTGGCCAGCGAGGCGCCCGTCATCCGCTTGGTCAACACCATCATCGGTCGCGTGATCGACCTGCGTGCTTCTGACATCCATCTGGAGCCGTTCGACGACGGCCTGCACGTGCGCTATCGCGTCGACGGGGTGATCCACCCCGGCGAACTGGTGCCGCCGCGCCTGTCTGCCGCCGTCAACTCGCGCGTCAAGCTGCTGGCGCACCTGGATATCGCCGAGCGCCGCCTGCCGCAAGACGGCCGCATCAAGACCCGCGTCAAGGGGCGTGAGCTGGATCTGCGCGTTTCTACTGTTCCCACCGTGCACGGCGAAAGCGTGGTCATGCGCGTGCTTGACCGCGCCAGCGTGCGCCTCGAACTCGAAAAGATGGGCTTTGAAAAGGACACGCTGAGCCGATTCAACACCCTGCTGGCGCGCCCGCACGGCATCTTGCTGGTCACCGGCCCCACCGGCTCAGGCAAGACCACCACGCTGTACGCCGCACTGGCCAAGATCGATGCCGCAGCGCAAAAGATCATCACCGTCGAAGATCCGGTCGAATACCAGCTCGAAGGCATCAACCAGATCCAAGTGCATTCGCAGATCAACCTGACCTTCGCGAACGCCCTGCGCTCCATCCTGCGGCAAGACCCCGACATCATCATGATCGGCGAAATGCGCGACGGCGAAACCGCACAGATCGCCGTGCAGTCCGCGCTAACAGGGCACCTGGTGCTGTCCACCTTACACACCAACACCGCCGCTGGCGCCGTGATCCGCATGCAGGACATGGGCGTGGAGCCCTACCTCATTACCTCGGCCGTCAACGGCGTGCTAGCCCAGCGCCTGGTGCGCACACTGTGTGGGCACTGCAAAGAGCCCTACGAGCCGGGCCCCGAAGTGCGTGAAAGCTCGGGCCTGTTGCGTTTTGGCAGCGTGGGCAAGCCCATATACCGGGCGGTGGGCTGTGAGCAATGCCGCCAGTCGGGCTACCGGGGGCGCACAGGCATCCATGAGCTGCTGGTGCTCGACGAACCCATGCGCCGCGCTATCATAGAAGGGCGCGACGCCAACGTCCTCAACACCATCGCCGCACAAAGCGGCATGCTGAGCCTGTACGAAGATGGCCTGCGCAAGGTGGTGGCGGGCCACACGACGCTGGACGAATTGGCCCGCGTCACGCAGGACCAGACCGATGCCTGATTTTGTCTGGCGTGCCGCCGCAGCCTCTGGCAAGGTCGAGGAAGGTCTGCTCAGCGCCGCCAGTGCGGCTGCAGCCCTCAAGCAACTTCGCGGCCAGGGGCTGACGCCGCTGAGCATCAACGACGCCAGCAAGGCCCCCGCATTGGCGGGCGGGGCTAGCGCGGCGAATGCCTCTAGTGGCCCTGCGCGGCCCAAGGTGCGCCAAGCCAAAGGCCCGGTCACCGCGCCCGATGTATTGGCGCTGACTTCAGAGTTGGCCATCATGCTGCGCGCAGGTCTGGCGCTTGACAACGCCCTGCGCGTGCTGATCGACATGAGCCACAAGCCCAGCATCGGCGCTCTGGTGCAGGGTATCCTGGATGCAGTCAAGGGCGGCACTCCGCTCAGCCGAGCACTGGCCGCGCACCGCGAGCTGTTTGGCGACTTCTACATCAATATGGTGCGCTCGGGCGAGGCCAGCGGCCAGATGTCCGCCGTGCTTGACCGCCTAGTCGAACACATGGAGCGCCAGCGCGCCCTGCGTGACAACGTCATCTCGGCCACCATCTACCCTGCCATCCTGCTCGGGGTGGCCGTGCTCTCGCTTGTCGCCATGCTCGGTTTCGTCGTGCCGCAGTTCGAAAAACTGTTCACCGACATGGGCGATGCGCTGCCCATGCCCACTCGCCTAGTCATGGGCCTGGGCCATGCGTTCACGCGCTATGGCTTGTTCATGGGTGTGGTGGCCGTGGGCGGCGGCATGCTGCTGACGCGCTGGCTGCGCTCACCCTCGGGTAGGCGTTGGTGGCAGACCCTGGTGCTGCGCCTGCCGCTCATGGGACCGCTGGCGCTCAAGTACCAGCTTACGTTGTTCTCGCGTTCCATGGGCACCTTGCTCGGCAATGGTGTGCCCATGCTCACCGCGCTGCACATCGCCACCGAAACCGTGGGTAACGTCGTGCTGCAGCAGGCGCTGGGGCGTGTGGCGCCCATCGTCAAGGAAGGCGGCCGGGTCGTGCAGGCGCTTTCGGCCACCGGCATCTTCGAGCCCCTCGCCATCAATCTCATCCGCGTGGGCGAAGAAACCGGCCGCATCGGCCCCATGATGCTGGAGTTGGCGAATATATTGAACCGCGAGGTCGAAACCGGCATCAAACGCCTTCTCACGCTGGTCGAACCCGTGCTCATCCTGGTGCTGGGTGTGCTGATCGCCGCCATCATTGTTTCCATCCTGCTCGGAATCCTGTCCATCAATGACCTCGCCGTATAATTTTTGTTTGTTCAAGGAACCGTCTCCCATGGTGAGTATTTGTGCCCGCCGCGCCTGCGGCACCGCCTTTGCCCACAAGTCTTCGCGTGGCTTCACTCTCATTGAATTGCTGGTCGTACTGGCCATTCTCACGCTGCTGGCCGGTTTGGTCGGCCCGCGCGTGCTCAACCAGCTCGGTGGCGCCAAGTCCAAGACTGCGGGCGTGCAGATCGCCGACCTCGACAAATCGCTCGAACTCTTCAAGCTCGACGTGGGCCGCTACCCCACCACCGAAGAAGGGCTTGAAGCCTTGGTCAAGAAACCCGGCAGCGTCAACGGTTGGACTGGGCCCTACCTGAAGGGAGGCTTGCCAACCGACCCATGGGGCCACCCCTACCGCTATGCCAATCCTGGCCCGAATGGCGGCATTGAGATTCTCTCCCTTGGTGCCGATGGCGCCCCTGGCGGCGAGGGCGAGAACGCAGATATCCGCAACACAAACTGAGCAGCCAGGCTTTTCCGGGGCCGATGCCAAACGTTCGCGGATTCACGTTGGTCGAACTCCTGGTGGTCTTTGCCATCATGGCTGTGCTGATCAGCATGGTGCCTGTGGCCTACGACAGGGCCAGGGAGAGTGCGCAGTACCGCGACGTCGTGCGAGGCATTCTCAGCGACATGCGTAAGGCACGCCAGGTCGCTCGACTGCGTGGGCGGGAAACACGCTTCATCCTCGATCTGGCGCAGCATCGGTACGGGGTTGCAGGGGAGGCGCTGCGTCCCCTGCCGGACACCATTGACTTCCGCGCTCTGGTCGCAGAAGGCGAAATGCACAGCGGTGTCGCGGCTATCCGCTTCTTGCCCGACGGCGGCGCCACGGGGGGCAGCGTGCAGGTAATGCGCAAAACCGGTACTGGGGTGCAACTGCGGGTGGATTGGCTTTCCGGGCGGGTGACCCAAACCGCCTTGGCTCCATGACGAGGTCTGTGCGCTGGGGGCGTGAGGCAGGTATGTCCTTACTGGAAGTCCTGGTGGCCTTCTCCATCATGGCCATGGCCTTGGGCGTGCTCTATCGGGCCACCGGGAGCAGTGTTCGCTCAGTTTCTACCATCGAAACCACCCAGCGTGCCGCGTCATTGGCGCAATCCCTGCTGGCCCTGCGTGACGCCGTGCCCGCTGTGGGTTGGACCGATGCTGGTGAAACCGCAGGGTTTGCTTGGAGCATTCACAGCACGCCGTATCCCACCAATGTGGCGCATTCCAACGTGCCGCCCTTGCATGAGGTGACGGTGGAGATCCAGTGGACCGATGCAGGCGCCAGGCGCACCCTGCGCGTCGTCACCTTGCGCGCCGAGCGCAAGCCCCTGCCAGGGGGCGCTGCGCCATGAAAATCCGTGCCGCGCGCAGCCTGGGCTTTACCCTGGTGGAACTCCTGGTCGTCTTGACACTGCTATCGCTTATGGTGCTGGCCATGGCGTCGGCGCTTCGCACTGTGGCGCAAAGCCAAGAGCGCGTTGACCACAAGCTCACCAACGTCGACGACTACCGGTTGGCCGTCGGCTTCATCCGCGACACCTTGGGGCGCATATCTGCCCGCAGGCAAGTGCGCAGCATTGACGAGAAAACCAGCCCCTACCTCTTTGCTGGCGCTCCGGACGCCGTGACCTGGGTTGGCGTCATGCCCGCACGCTATGGCAGTGGCGGGCGGCATTTTTTCCGGCTCGGTCTGGAGAACATCGAGGGTCAGGCGCGCCTAGTGCTGCGTTTTGCGCCATGGCGGCCCGAAGCTGCGGCCTTCCCCGATTGGGCGGCGGCCGACAGCCGCATCTTGGCCGACGAAATAAAGACCCTTTCCATGCGCTACGAAAACGACCGTGAGGAGCCGCCCGCCTGGGGCGCCGGCTGGGCTGATCCAGCCCAGCTGCCGGGCCGTATCGCCATCGACATCGCCACGGTAGCCGGAGACTGGCCCACGCTGGTGATTCCCTTGTACAAACTGCCACTCACTGACGGCAGCAACGGCGACTTCTCTGTGGGCGGAGGGCGCAGCCGATGATGGGCCGACCGCTTCGCCGCAGCAGCAGCGGCATGGCGCTCATTGCCGTGCTCTGGATCGTCTCCGCGCTGAGCATCATGGTCATGGGGCTGGTGCACAACCTGCGCGGAGAGGCCCGTCTTGCAGGCCAATCGCGGCAGATCGCCGTGGCTGCAGGCATAGGGGATGCGGCCATCCACATCGTGCTGCAGGAAATGATGGCCCACACCCTGCAGGGACAGCGGCAGCAAAGGCTCCAAGTGGTGCCCGTTACATATGGCGGACAGGGCATCGAGGTCGAGATCCTTCCACTCAATGGGCTCATTAACCTCAACAGTGCTGGCGTACCCTTGCTGGCGCAGATGCTCGCCTTGGCGGGCATGCCCCAGAATGCGGCGCAAGCGCTGGCCCAAACCATCGTGGACGTTCGCACCAGCCGCGACGCGCAAGGCGTTGCCAGGAGCTTTGAGGCCACCGAAGACCTGCTCCAGGTACCGGGGATCGACTACGATCTCTATGCTAAGATCGCGCCGCTTTTGACAGCCGACCAACTGGGCGGCGACCGTGTCAATCCCATAGCCGCGCCCAAGTCCGTTTTGTTGGTTCTAGCGGGTGGCGATGCAGGCAAGGCGGTGGCCATAGATGCCCAGCGAGCCTCTGGCGTCGTAGGCGTCGACACTACCGGGCTCATGGCCGAGTTTATTGAAAACAACGCTACCACACAGCGCTTTCGGCTGACGGCTCGCATACCGCTCGGTGATGGAGGTGTCGCTGTCGTGGCACGTAGTGTCAACCTGAACCCCTCGGTGCGCGATGGCATGCCATGGCACACTTACCGTTTCGAGCAACGCCTGCGGGAAGACACTGCGGCCCCCTGAAAACACCATGTCGCCCTCTGCTTCACCGCCCCGATTTTTCGGACTGGACACGCATCAACTGCGGGAAACGCTCGCCCAGGCCTGGGCGGAACTGCGTGACGGCCCCATCCTCGACTGGTTCACCCCCGAGGCACGTGTGCGCTGGTACCGGGTGGACGGCACGCAGGAAGTCTGGCTCGCCAGCGGCGGGCAATTGCGGCGCGACAAGGCCGACGGCTCCCGCACTGCAGCGCCCTTCACCGCCGTCGAGGTGCCGGACAGCATCGTGCTGCGGCGCCAGACCACGCTGCCCATTCTGACTTCCGCAGCCACAGCCCAGGCCATTGCGCTCGAAGCCAGTGCCAATAGCCCCTTCCTGCCGCACGAACTCGTATGGGGAGCGCGCAGCACCCCTGCCGCGCAGCTGCGCGGCAGCCAGGACGTAGAAATCGTCCTGGCCTCGCGCGGGCTAATCCAGCGGCACTTTGCGGCACAACCGGACGCGGCTGCGTTGGAGACTAGCGAAGCCTGGTGCCTCTCCGCGCACACCGGCGAGCCCATCGCCCTTGCTGGTTTCGCAGAACCGCGCAGGCAGCGCGCGCAGCGCCGTGGGTGCAACCTCAATCTTGCCCTCATGGCGGGCGCACTGGTCCTGTTGGGCGCCATCGCTATCACGCCCAGTTTGCAGTTGCGCGCGCGCGCCCTCGTCGCCATGCAGGACTACCAGCGGCTCGCCCGCCTTGCAGCGCCTGCGCTGGCCCAGCGTGAATCGCTTGTGCGCTCCCAAGACCAACTGACCGAACTGCGAGCTATCCTGGGCGAACAAGCCGACCCCTTGCAAATCATGGACCTGCTCACCCGTGCGCTGCCGGACGACTCCTCCCTCCTCACCTTGCAGGTACAGGGCCTGAAAATCACTCTCACCGGGCAGACTACCAACTCCGCAGCGCTGCTGGAGCGCCTGGGCAACGAACCCGGGCTGCGCGAAGTGCGAGCTCCCACCGCCGCTACGCGCCCGCCTGGAGCCACCAAGGACACCTTCACCATCGAGGCACAGATCGACCCCGCAGTCCTTCTGCAGGCTGGAGTTAGCCCCAAGCCGGACGAGGCGGCCGTGAAACCTGTAGCTTCTGTGGTGCCTGCGGCACCTGCGTCGTCACCGGCGTCTGCTGCCTCTGCGGCACTCGGGACACAGCCCAAGGCATCCAAGCTATGAAGATACGCACCCTGTCCCCAGGGGCTATGCTCCTGCTACTCATGCTGGGCGTGGTGCTTGCCGCGCTCGCAGGGGGCAGCTACTACATATACGACAAGCACCAGGCGGCCGCGAAGCGCATGGAGGAAATGGAGCCCCGGCATGCACGCCTACAAGGGCTCCAAGGCAGCGTCGATGTGCTGGAGCGAGCGCAAGCCGAAGCGCAGGGCTTGGTGGCGCAGTATGTCTACCCCGCGGAAACAGACGCTAACCAAGTGGGCAACGCCGCGCAGCAGCGCGTGCGCAACCTGTTCACCGCGGCTGGGCTGCAGATTGTCAGCAGCCAGGTGCTGCCAGCCAAGGCCGAGAAGAACTACGACCGCATACCCCTGGCCGTACGCGCCGAAGGCGACCTTTTGGCTCTTCAAGGCGCGCTGGTTGGCTTGTCGGGGCAAACACCTGTCATCCTGGTGCGAGGAATGAGCCTGCAGACCATTGGCTCCGTCAGGGCCGACACTCCGCAGCGTCTGGCTGTGCAGTTCGACATGCTCGTTCTCAGGGGGCGCCCATGAAGATCCACCCCACGCCGACGCTTCTGGCGGTCAATGCTGCACTGGCTGTGGGCTTGGCCGCGCTATGGCTTGAGCCTTCGGGGCAAGTCCGGGGCACCGCCTGGGTGGCACCTGTCGCAATCGTGCCCGACATCGCACAGCCAAGTGGGATTGCCGCACCCAAAGCCGCCGACACCAGTCGCTTTCTGGCTGTGCTCGAGCGCCCCCTGTTCTCGCCCAATAGGCGCGCCCCTCCGCCCGCCCCCGTCAAGGTGGAAACTGTGCCAGAGCCCGACGCGCTAGCAAACATCCAGCTTCAAGGGGTGTATTCCTCTGGCGACGGAGGGGGGATTCTTGCAAAAATCGACGGTAAGGATCGCAGGCTAGCGGTGGGCGGTGCCTTGGGAATGTGGACACTCAAGAGTATTGAAGGCCGTGATGCCGCTTTTGCTCGGGGGGAGGAGATAAGGGTATTACGGCTCATTCCCTCGAAACTGGGGGCTGCGGTGCCCGCGCCTATGGGTACCTCAGGTAACTCAATCGACGCACAGAAATCGCAGGGTGCGGTTCCGGCGCAGGTTGATGACCCCGTGGCCAAACAAGAGCAGGAGCGCCAAGAGCGTGAACGGGCTCGCCTTGCATTGCGTAATGCAAGGCGAGCTGAGCAAGGATTTCCCCCGGTTAAAGAGTAAATTCATGAGTCATTTTTATATGGTCGCGCCGCGTTTTCTAGCTCTCGCCTGTGCCTTTTTGGCTGGTTCCGCGGCGTGGGCTGCAGATGAAGCGCTCGTTCCGAGTGTTGAGCCAATGCCTGCTCTGCTTGGATCCAAAGGGTCAGCAGGCAGCAATACTCATCCCGACGGCCTGCCTAACGAAGGGGGGGGGGCATACGAGCCGCGAATTGTTAGAGGCAACGATCGTGTGATAGGTGCCGCAAAGCCCGCGCAAGTGATCGACGGGGCTCCGAGTTCGTTTAAGTTTGAAGAGGCACCGATCGCCGAAGTGGTTCGCACCATGCTTGGCGACGTTCTCAAGGTTGATTACGTACTGCATCCGCCTATCGGTGGCACCGTCACGCTTGCAACGCGGGTTCCTGTGTCGCCCGATCAGGCGATCTTTTTGCTGGAAAGTGCTCTCCAGGCCAATGGCTTGGTTATGGTGAGAGACCCTCGCGGGTCTTATCACGTGGGCAAGCCGGAGGCGCTCAAGGGTATTGGCGCTGCTGTGCGACAGGTAAGCGGGGGCGCTCTGCCCCCGGGTTCTGGCGCGGTGGTTGTGCCGCTTCAGTTTATCGGGGCCTCTGAGATGGCGTCCATCCTGCGTCCAATGATGCCAGCCGAATCGTTGATCCGTGTAGACACTGTCCGTAATTTGCTTGTGTTTGCGGGTAGCCGAACCCAGGCAGAGGGGTGGCTAGACATTGTGAATACTTTCGATGTGGACCTACTTAAGGGAATGTCAGTAGGCGTTTTTCCTTTGAAGTACGCCTCTGTCAAGGAGGTAGAAGCCGCGCTTCAATTGTTAAGCGCGAGTGGCGGGGGCGCTCAAAATACGGCGCCAGGCAGGGGGGCTGGGGCGCCAGGTGCTGCGGGCGCGGCAACTGGAGCGGCTAGTGCGGTCGGGCTTGCAGATAACTTGCCGCTAGCGGGTGCTGTGCGTGTGATGCCCATTGAGCGGATCAACAGTATTCTGGTGGTAACTCCGCGCGCCTCGTATCTCGATGAGGCGCGTCGCTGGATTGATCGACTCGACCAGCCTTCGGATAACACTGCTGAGGCGCAGCTTTTTATCTACCAAGTACAGAATGTCAATGCGCGCCATTTGGCCACAGTGTTGGGCGGCATTTTTGGATCGGCGCAGCCTGCTGGTGGCACGGCAAACAGTGGGGTAGCCCCTGGATTGACAACGGCCACGGGTAGTTCGCTTGGGCAGTCCGCAATGGGCGGCTCCGCGTTTGGCGGCAACAGCACCCTTAACAGCGGCGCTGGTGGTTTTTCGGGGCGGACGGGGGGGCTTTCGTTGGGAGGTGCGACGGGCACAACAGGGGGGCTGGCTGGGCGAGTAGCGCAACAGGCTGGGGCGCAGGCGCCTGCGGTTGCCTCTTTGGGAGGTGTCCGTGTCATGGCGGATGAGCTGAACAATTCAGTGCTGGTGTGGAGCACGCGTGCGGAGTACGCCAAGATCGAGTCGACATTGAAGCGCTTGGATCTTCCCCCGACGCAGGTGCTCATTGAGGCCAGCATTATTGAAGTCACGCTGAACGATGATTTGCGATACGGGTTGCAATGGGCCTTCAGCGATAGCCGGGCGGGTACCGATTACACGGGGCGTGGAACGCTCAGCAGCCGTGATGGCGACGCGTCGGGTGGAATTATCGGTAGTGCGCTTTCTGGCTTTTCTTACGCTCTCAAAAGTCCCTCAGGTAATGTGCGTGCCATGCTGAATGCCTTGTCTGCCAAGACGACAGTGAAGGTGGTCGCCAGTCCCTCGCTAATGGTGCTGGACAACCATACAGCGGCCATCGCAGTGGGTGACCAGACGCCAATCCAGGCGGGGACAACAAGCAACCTTGAAGGAACGGTCACTTCAACCAATATTCAATACAAGGATACGGGTGTTAATCTAGTGGTCACGCCCTCGGTCAACGCTGGAAATATTGTCACCATGCAGGTGGAGCAATCAGTGACTGACGTGGGGGCCAAAGACGAGGTGACCAATCAGCGCGCCTTCTTGCAGCGTCAATTGTCCAGCAAAGTAGCTGTGCGCTCCGGTGAATCCATCGTGATGGGCGGGCTCATCCAGGAAAACAGCACTGCAACAAAATCCGGCATTCCTATCCTGCACACTTTGCCCTTGCTGGGGAACCTTTTTGGTTCGACGAGCAACGATGGACGGCGTACGGAACTATTGGTTGTCATCACTCCTCGAGTGGTGCGATCTGACATCGATATTCGTCAGGTCAGCGAGGACTTGCGCGACAGGATGAAGGGCTTTACCAATGTACTGCCGTCAGCCGCAAGCTCGGGTTCCTCGGTGCCGCCGACCTCACAACCTTCCATGTTGCGGAACTAAGGGTGTTCGGCGTTTCTTGTGGGCAGGCCCATGATTTGGGCCGGTCTATGGACATTCGAACTATGAAGGAGTTAAAACCCATGAAGTTTTCCGCTGACGCCATGCGTACTGCAACAGTTATGGCACTCGTCGCGTTGTCGGGTTGTGCTGCAGTGGCGCCCCAATCGCCTGAAAAGGCGGTGGAGAACCGTGCCGCCGCGCGCTGGCAGGCGCTGATTGCTGGAGACATTCAGAAGGCGTACACATTCACCGCGCCTTCGTACCGCGCTGTTACTTCCTTTGAGCGGTACAGCTCTGGCATCGGCGGTGCAGCCACGTGGGTCAATGCGGAGGTGGTGCGTGTCGAATGTGCGACAGAAAAGTGCACTGCTGTTGTAAAAATTGAGGCCAAGCCTATCCTCGCAAAGCCATACAACGGTACCATTACCACGGGTGTGGATGAAACGTGGCTTCTGGAAGATGGGCAGTGGTGGCTGTACCAAAAACTGTGACCTCTCAACATCTTTCTGCCTAGTGCATGGGAGGGTAAGTATCGAAACGGACAGAGGCCTGTTGCTTTTAATCAACACATCGGGTTGACGCAGAAATTTCGATGACTTCACCCGATTCTTGCTGTGCTACCATCCTTGAGCGTAAACAATCTTGGTAGTTGCGCTTACCAACTTTTTCTAACTGGAGTTTTCATGAAAAAAAATGTTCTCTCTCTGAGCATCGCTGCCATGATTGGTGGTCTGGGTTTTGCTGGGGCTGCATCCGCTGGTGTTGCATTTGAATCCACCGCTGCTGTGACTTCCACGCAAGCTGGCACTCTGGGCGCTACCAATGCGACTGTTCTGCAAGTGAGTCCTGATGGTATTGGCCACAACCTGCTGGTGCCTTACTACTCCGTGCAAGAAGGCAACGGTACGCTGTTGAGCATCGTGAACACCGACACCAAGAACGGCAAGGCTGTGAAGGTGCGTTTCCGCGGTGCGGCCAACTCCGACGACGTGTTCGACTTCTCGCTGTTCATGTCGCCTGGCGACGTGTGGACTGCCAACGTGAGCAAGGACACTGCCACGGGTCTGGCTCAAATCTACGTTCCAGACAACACCTGCTCGCTGCCCCGTCGCGCTGTGTTGAATGCAACGAAGTTCAAGACCGACCGCGTGTTCGGCGCTACCGATGCTGCTAAGGCCGGTGAAACGTTGGAAGGCTACGTTGAAATCTTCAACATGGCTGACATTCCTCCCCAAGTTCCTACCACCGCTGGCGTGGTGGCTGATGGCGGTACGGCAGCATCTGCCAATGCCTTGTTCACTGCCATCAAGCACACTTCTGCCGGTACCAATCCTTGCGGCCTGGCGACCAGCGATGCAACTCTGCCCGCTGCCGTTCTGAAGCTGGCGAACGATCCTACCCTGACCTCTATCACTGGTTCTGCCGCCGCTGCCGATCGTGAAGCTCTGTTGAACCACGGTTTCTGGATGCCTTCTACCGGCCTGACTGGCTCGTGGACCATCCTGAACATCGCTGGCGCATCGGTGGCTTGGTCTGGCAACATGACCGCTGTGGAAGCCCGCGTGTCTGCTGGTGGCGCTCCTGGCCTGGGCCGCGTTGTGTTCTCGCCTCAGAAGGACACCACGGTTGTTGCTACTGCCATCAACTCGCTGACGTCCGATCCTCTGCTGCGCAACACGGGTGTATCGCCTTCGACGGCTATCATCGAAGCTGCTCAGTACGACCTGCCTGACATGTCGACGCCTTATCTGACGGCTGCCGCCATCACCGCTGCTGGTGTTGTTGCTGCTGCTCCAGGTACCACTGCAAGCGACGCACCTGTGCTGCAAGGCAAGCTGCTGACGCAAGCCCTGGCTGTCAAGAATGTGCTGAACGAATATGTGACCAACTCTGCCATCTCGGCTGCTACGGATTGGGTGTTCTCCATGCCTACCCGTCGCTACGCTGTGGGCGTGAACTACAAGTTCGCTGCTCCTGCAACGGGCCCGAGCGCAGTGTTCAATGCATCCGCTGCTCAGCAAATCACGGCTGGCAATGACGTTTCTCCATACTTCACGGCTGTGAACACGAAGATGGGCACGGGCGGTACTTCGGGTAACCCAACGTACCAAGCTTGCGTGGAACCTGGTGGTAACGTGACTGCATTTGACCAAGAAGAAGCTACGGCTTCTGGCGAATTCGTGGTGTCGCCAGGCACGACCAAGAAGGTTGTGTTCTGCGGTGAAGTCAGCATCCTGACGTTCAACGCAACGTCTTCGCTGCAAGCCAAGATCGCGCCTAAGAACATCGATGCAGGCTTCGTGAACGGCTGGTTGAACATCAACACCGCTGGTTTGGCCAACGCTGGTCTGCCAATCGTGGGTAGCTCGTTCGTGAAGATGACGGGCCCCGTGGTTGCTGGCAAGTCCACCAACTTCAGCCTGACCCAACCCCACCGCTTCACGCGTTAATGGTTGAGGTTCTGATTGCCGCCTGCGGCAATCAAACATAAGGCGGGGGCTTGCCCCCGCCTTTTTTCATTGTGTAACTGATTGATTGATGTTTCTTTTCGGAATGAACATGTTCACAGTACGTATCTCTGTCGGCCGGGCCTTTTGTGCGGCTATTTGCTCTTTCGCGCCGCTGTTGGTGTCGGCCCAATATGCACTGGTACAGGGGCCTGTGGGTCAAGTGACTGATGCAGATGTGATGGCGGATGCCGCAACGCGTATCTCGGATACCGCTCGCGCAACCGTTCTTTCCCGCCCGGACAACGTGGGTCAGCTGGCATCCAACGTGTATGTGCAGCGCGCCATGGCGGTGGAGGCTGAGCGCAGAGGGCTTACTGCAGGCCGAGAGTCCGCTGCAGCACTGGCGTTGGCCCGTGAAAAGGCTATGGCGGATCTTTATCTAGCCGAATTTGATAAAAACCATCAGCCAAGCGAAGCCGCATTGTTGGCTTACGCCCAGTCCACCTACAGGGCGGTCGACGGCAAGCAGCTGGACGCTCCGGAGCGTACTCGCGTTCGGCATATTTTGCTGAAACAGAAGTCCCCCGAAACGCGTGCCCGTATCGAACAGATACTGAGTGATGCAAGGGCGGGCAAAGACTTTGCGCAACTGGCCAAGGATAATTCCGAAGACACGGGGAGTGTGGCCCAGGGCGGTGACATAGGGTTTGTCACTGAGGGCAGCACTGTTGTGCCGTTTGAAGAGGCGATGAAGGGGCTCAAGACGCCCGGTGACCTGAGTGATGTGGTCGAGACGCAGTTCGGCTATCACATTATTCGCCTGGAAGAGAGGCGTTCTGCCGGCAAACGTGGTTTCGATGAAGTCCGCGAACAATTGTTGATGCAGGCGCGGACGGCATTGTTGCGTGAAGCACGTGCAAAAGAAGCGCAGCGCTTGCAAGAGGGCATGAAAGTGAATGAGGCGGCGGTCAATACGTTCTCCTCGAAATTCAAACCTTCGGATTCCATCCGTTGAAATTTCTGTTTTGCGTGAACCGGCTTCACTGTTCACCTGTTTTTTGGGGAGCAGGGGGCAGTGCATTGACGCAGACCTCCTATCGTTTGGGAAATGGCTTACATACCGCGTCCAGCGCTTGCGGTTGATGCGCTAGCCATCTGGCGTGCGCGCAGCTTGCTTTGGGTGCTTGTGCGTCGTGAGGTGGCGGCGAGACACGCTGGTACCGCCGCAGGCGTCATCTGGCCCTATTTGCAGCCGTTGCTCACGGTGGCTGCGTACTACTTGGTTTTTGACGTGGTGTTTTCGATGCGTCTGGGGGACGGGGCACCCGCACGTGCGGTTGGTACCTTCCTGATCGTGGGTGCCTTGCCGTGGATGGCGTTCTGCGATGCTGTCTCGCGCGGTATGAACAGCCTGCTGGAAGCCGGTGGATTGCTGCAAAAGAATTCACTGCCGCCGGTGCTCTTCGTGACGCGGGCGGTGTTGGCCAGCGCACTTATCTATGGGCCGCTGCTGCTGCTCATTGCACTGGCATACGCACCTTTGCATCACTTCGGCGCGTCAATGCTGGCGTTACCCGTGCTCTTGCTGCTGTTGGTGGTGCTGGCATGGCTACTGGCTTATTTGTTCGCCATTTTGGCGGCAGCGCTACGTGACGTGGTGCAACTGGTGGGCTTTTTGTTGTCAGTGGGCATCTATCTGTCGCCCATCCTCTTTCCGCTGTCTATGTTTCCGCAAGGTTGGCAATGGATGCTGTGGCTCAATCCCATCACGATGGTTGTCGTGGGCTTGCAAGCGGTGCTACTTCAAGGTGCATGGCCGCCACTGACCGTATGGGGGGTGTCTGCTGTGTGGCTGGCTGGTTTGACACTGGTGCTGAATGGCGTGGTGGCTCGTAGCCGCGATCAGCTAGTGGATTGGCTATGAGCAGCAACAGCAATCAGGTGCCTATGTCAACTGACGTGGTGTTGCGCGTATCAGGTTTGGGCAAGGAATATCGGCTATACACCAGCCCCCGAGAACGCTTCAAGGCGCTGTTCAGTACGCGCACCCGCCATCGTAGTCACTGGGCTCTGCGCAACGTGTCGTTCGAGCTGCGTCGCGGTCAGTGCATTGGCGTGATCGGCGACAACGGCGCAGGCAAAAGTTCGCTGCTTAAGCTGTTGGCCGGCACGATGCAGCCGAGCGCAGGCACATTGGAGCGTGTGGGCCGAGTGACGGCTATTTTGGAGTTGGGGGCGGGGTTCCATCCAGAGTTCAGTGGGCGTGACAATTTGTATTTTGGTGGCAGCCTGATCGGCATCAGTCATGAAGAGATGACACGCCTAGAAGCGGGCATCGTGGAGTTTTCCGAGTTGGGCGAGGCGATGGAGCGGCCGGTGAAGACGTATTCGTCGGGCATGACGGTACGCCTTGCCTTCGCGTTGGTGACGGCGGTGCAGCCGGATGTACTGATCATCGACGAGGCGCTTGCCGTTGGTGACCAGCATTTTCAAAAAAAATGTGTGGAGCGCATCATGGCGTTTCGCGAGAATGGCTGCACCATTTTGTTCTGTTCGCACAGCTTCTACCATATACGCCGCCTTTGCGATGCCGCGCTATGGCTCAAGCAGGGTGAATTGGTGATGCAAGGCCCGACAGAGGATGTGGTTTCGGCCTACGAAGTGCACTCGCGGCTGCGAGAAATACCCGAATCTGCGGAGAAGCAGCAGCTTGAGTTGCCGGCACATGTGCCGGCAACTCAAGTCTCCAGTCAACGCTTGGGCGCCCGTATCGTAGCCCTGACGATTGATCAAACAGATGCTTCAGAGCCGCCGCTTTTGCAGGGCGCAGATCTTCGCATCCGCGTTACGGCGCAGTTGGAGGGGACTGATGAGATGCCCCAGGTGCTTGTGATGTTGGAACAGTTCCAGGGGCACGGCATTACATCTGATTCATCACGCGCTGATGGCGCACAGTTGACGCGACTGCCCAATGGGGACTGGCAAGCGGTTCTTACGTACCCCGGTCTTCCGTTGCACTCGGGTGAATATGTCCTCAGCGCGTACCTGTTCGATACCGCGGGCGTCGTGGTCTACGACGAGTGGTACCAGCATGCGCGATTCCGGTACGTAAATCCACAGTTGACGCCAGGGCTCGTGCGATTGCCTCACTACTGGGGAGAGGCGTGATACCCAAGGGCTGGCGCCGGATGCGCGTGGAAGCGCGCGATGCGTTGGAGTTGGTGCTATTGCCGGGTCTGGCGGCCGTGCTGCCGTGGCCTGCAGCATTCCGTTTGTTCAAAGCGTTGGCCCGCTGCGGATGGCTCTACCGAGAGCCTTGCTTGCGCGCACTTACACTGGCACGTGGGATGGGAATGGTCAGGGACGAAAAGGCCTGGTTGCAGGAACGTCGATTGATTACCCTGATTGATCACGCTGACCATTACCTATTCCGATGCCGTACGAATCGTTGGATGCATAGATTCGTGGAGGTATCAGGCCAATGGCAGCCTGCAGGCAAGCCCGGACTTCTGGTGACGTTTCATTGGGGGCTGGGACTGTGGAGCCTCCGGCACGCTGCGACTGAGGGCCTGCACCCCCACATGTTGGTGGCGGCCACGGAGGGACCACCATTTCAAGGACGATGGTTGCTGCATCGGTACATCAAGGCGCGCATGGACACTGTGCAGCGTGCCAGCGGCAGACCCGTAATCTACGCGCAGGGCGGTCTGCCAAAGGTGCTTGATACCTTGGCTGCGCAGGAGCAAGTGCTGGTGGTGTTGGATGTGCCTTCCGATCAGGTGGCCAAGACACGGACGGTGAGCCTGTTGGGGCGGTTGGTGAGTGTTCCTAGGGTATTGCCATCCTTGGCGGTGCAGCAAAAAGTGCCGGTGACTGTTGTGCTGATGAACGTGGACATGCAAACTGGACGACGCCTACTAGATCTTGAAATTCTTGAGCCTGGAAATGACGAGGACGAGTTGACCAAGGCGCTGTTTGAACGACTGGAGCGGGCGATGCTATTGCGACCGGCATCTTGGCATCTGTGGGGTGAGGCGCAACGTTTTTTTGCCGATTAGGAAGATTTTCAATATATGCATGCAAGTTCACTAGCCCATGTGCAGGGGCTGGTTCACAAATATCTCTCAGCCATCACAGGTAAGCCGCTTAACATCATTGACATAGGCAGCTATGACGTGAATGGCAGCTACAAGCAGTTCTTTTTGCACCCCGCGTGGAAATACACAGGGGTGGACTTGGCCGCAGGGCCGAATGTGGACGTGGTGTTGCAGTCGCCCTACCGCCTCCCGTTCACCAGCCATTCGGTAGATGTGGTTGTCTCGGGCCAAGCATTCGAGCACGTAGAGTTTTTCTGGCTGACTTGGATGGAGATGACGCGGGTGCTCAAGCCAGGAGGGGTCATCTTTCTGCTGGCGCCATCGAGAGGGCCAGAGCATCGTTACCCGCAGGATTGCTGGCGCTTTTACCCCGATGCCTATCGCGCGCTTGCCAAATACTCGAGTATGGAGTTGCTGCAGGTCAGCACGGATTGGGCGCCGCACGCGGATCCTGAGAGCGCGCCCTGGGGCGACACTGTGGGCGTATTCCGCCAGCCGCCGCTCTCTTTGGCACAACGCTGGCGCCGCCAGTTGATGCAACAACTGCGGTATTGGACGGTGCCCGGCTACCGCACATGAGGCGAGGTACTGCTGCGTGGCTGGTTGTGCTGGCAATGCTGTCGGCGGGGTTGCGCTTTCATGCGCTGGATAGCCAGGGCCTCTGGTCGGATGAATTATTCTCCGTTTCCATTGTTACCCAGGTGGGTGAAGGCCGCCCTTGGTATGACTATGTACAGAAGGTCTTTCCAGATTTGCGGATCGAGGATTCCGCCTTGACTTGGAAGGCTGGGGAAAACTCGCCGCCCTTATTTGAACTGCTGCTGTGGCTGTGGACCCAGGTATTTGGAACATCGGATTTTGCCGTACGTGCGCTCAGCGCCGTGGCAGGAAGTCTGGCGCCGTTGGTGCTTTTTGCCGGGCTAAGGCGCCCCTTGGGCGGTTTTGCTGCTGGTGCCGCTGGGCTGCTGCTGGCGCTGGCGCCTTCGGCAGTGGCTCTCGCGCAGGAGGCGCGAGGCTACGGACTCCTGATGCTGCTGGCAACCTGTGCTGTGGTGCGGTTGGTGCGGTATGCCTTGCAGGCGGAGCCACAGCGCATCGGGCTGGATGTGACCCTGTATTTGTTGCTGTCGTACACGCATTACACTGGACTGGTGCTCGCGTGTGCCCTGGTGGCGGTACGGTTTGCGATGGCATGGTGGCAGGATAAACCTCTGCGCGAGTTCGGATGGTTTGTGGCGGTGCCGGTGTTGTTGGCGCCTTGGATGTACCTGAACTGGTTCTCCATGGCAGCGACAGGTACAGGGCGCTTTGGCTGGCGTGACTATGACTGGCCGGATGTGTGGTCACTGATGTTGCCCAAGGCAGCAGGATTTCTCATGCCGGGCCTGCATACCCTGTGGGGGCTTCTCGCCTTGGCATTTGTGGGAGCGTTGTGGAAATGCCGTCGGTCGGATGCGTGTCGGCGGGATGCGCGATGGTTGTTGGTGGCGGCGTTCGCGGGTATGGTAGTGGCGCATTTTGGCTATGGCATCTACACGGCATTTCATGCCAGGGTGTGGCACGAGCGATATTTCTCAGCCATGCTCCCGGTTGGTATTGCACTGTTCGCTTTGCTGTTCTCGCTGGCGGAGCCGCGCAGAGGGTTGTCTGGTTTGGTCGTGCTGCTCGGATGTGCTGCCAGCTTGCAGGTTGTGCTGACCTCTTACCACAAACCGTGGAAGGAGGAGTACCGTGAGGCATCGCGCTTCATTGCGCGGTATGCCCAAGGCTCTCCTACGGTGGTGGCTACCTGGGCTCCCAATGCCATCTATTTCAACTACTATCTGCGGGGTTTCATGGCCGAGGCGGGTAGGCCGTATAGCCTGACAACGGTGGGAGTCCAAGACGACGTGCCGCAGGGCGTGGATGCGCTTTGTCAGCGCCCCTGGGCGGCCGGGGAACAGGTGGTGTTGTTCCAGCACCAGATGCATCGACTTTATTTCGACTTGGTAAAACGCCGATGTGTTGGAGCGCTGCGCTGGGTCTCTGGACAAGAGTTCAGGGGCGTCTTCGTAGATTTCTTTGAGGCTGTGCCACAGGGCCCAACACCGAGGGGTTGATCGTCTGTTGATTGATTATTGAATGGCGGCAAATGTTCAGCGTTGTGTAGTCGTGTCTTTGGCTTAGGCAAACTACAGCGATACCCCGCGTGTCGCCCACGTTTATAACGTGCCCAGGGCTGTGCAGGGTGCGCTAGAGATTCTGGTGGAATCGCGTGGTTCACCAAATTCGAGAGTTGCAGTAGTTTCCTCGCCAGAGCGGTGATGGCGCCACCCCCTCAGGGATTCTTCAAGATGTTCCAGATCCAAGCGCCTGCTCCGCAATGCTGCGGAGAGGGCAAGCCCTACTTCTGCAGCCAATTCTTGACTCTGCGCTGCCAATGCGCAGGGATGCGACGGGCCGCAGTGCGCAGCAGAGGGAGCGAACGCAGGTAAGCGAGTGCGTTCAGTGCCTCTGAGCGAGCGGATGCGCCCTTGGGCGCCAGGTAGGGGGCCAGCGATACAGCTGCCATGGGTGGCTGAGCGTCTGCCGTAGCCGACACGCCCTGCAGGTAGTCGTTCTGGTACGTCCAGGGCGTCGGGGTACCTGATGTGGGGGGAGCGGGAGGGGTTTCGGGTGGCACCGCGGCAACGAAATGCTCGGCGCGCAAGGTGGTGAAAAAGTGCACCCATTGCTTTCCATCCTGGTCCCACGGGCATACCCAGCTCCAGGGTCTGCCGGCCACACGCTCTGCAAATGCACCAATGTCTGGAACGGCCACCGGCAAGCCCGCCTGCAACGCGCTGCTGAGCGTGTAGCTGTAGGTCTCGGGCCAGAGGGCGGGAAACCACACGACGTCAGGCTGCAGCCAAGCCAGCAGGCCCGGCAGGTCTTCCTCCTGATAGGCTCCATGCACGGTAAGCCGCGCGCGGGGCTGGGTTTGCAGGTGGCGGTAGCCGTAACCGAGCAGGTGGAACTCTACGGGGGCTCCCGCTCGGGATGCCTCTATGGCCGCCGCCTCGAGCACGTCCGCGCCCTTGATGGCACTGAGCGCCCCGAGAACCACCACTTTGAGGCGTGCGTCTGAGGCCAGCGGCTTGACGTGCGGCTCGGGTGCTCCGGGGCTGCCGGGCGCGGCCATGTCGGTATGGGGAATGGCCCGCACGCGTGCACCGGGGGCAAAACCTGTCATGCGTCGTGCAGTGTCGATGCTCGGGGCGATCACGAGGCGAGCGCTCGTCAGAAAGTGGCGGTTGCGATGGCGCCAATCAGACACCGTGCCGGTACCCATGGGGGCGGGGTCTTGAGGGGCGCAACATGCACACTGCCCGGGGGCGGGTTCACCGGCAAAGCGGTTGTCGCTGCCCGTCATGGAAATGTGGGCGCAATAACTGTAGAAATCGTGCGCAGTGAAGTCGTAGTCCACCCCCAACTGTGCAGGCAGGTCCAGAACCAGCGGATCATGGCCGACGAGGTGGTGGTAGTGGATGTGTCGTACCCCCAGGCTTTTCAGTACCACTATGAGGTCGGTGAATTGGTCGGAGAGCCGGAAGACGAGCTCAAAGCCCTCCTCCTTGCCGGCCAGCTCCAGGCGCACGCACTGGTCCGGTGCGGGCGTCAGCGTGAGGAAGATGGCCTGGGCCCCCAGGTGTTGGGCCAGTTCGCGCACATGGCGCAGCGTGCCGCCTGCGCGGTCATGCAACACGGCCAGCACAGTGGGCAGTTGAGCGCGCTGAATGCGAGCCACGTCCAACGCGAGCCGATAAGGCTGCGCAGGGTCTGCTTGCACAAACGCCATGACATCGCGCTCGTAGCGGGGGTGCAGGCGTCGCAAAGTTTCCATGGCCGCGCGCTCGCGCGGGCTCTTGCTGTCCCCAAAGCTCACGCCACCGGTATGCAGCACAAAGGTGTCCAGCAGATGGAGATTGCGCCAACCCGACTCGGCGGCGCGTTGGCAAAAATCGTTTTCTTCGCCGTAGCCTTTCCCAAAGTTCTCCGTATCAAACAGGCCGACCTGCTGCAGGCAGTCACGGCGGATATACATGCAAAACCCCACACCGGTCGGTACGTCCACCGCGGCGCCAGGATTGGTTTGTGCGCACAGTGCGTCCAGTCGCGCTGTGTCGTATCCCGTGGGCAAAGCGTTGTCCTTGCAAAAACGGGGGTAGCTGCAAATGGTGGCGTTGTTGGAGAACGGCGTGACCGATCCGACCTTCTGGTCGCTGTAGGCGGCGCGGCGAATGCGGTCGAGCCAGTCATTGGCCACCTCGGTATCGCTGTTGAGCAGCAGCACGTCGTGGCTGCTGTTCAGCGCCATGCCGCGGTTCACGGTGCCGACAAAGCCCAGGTTCTCCGCGTTCTCGAGCAGCGTGATGCGACTGTCCTGGCGTGCGCGCTCGCGCAGCCAGTCGGTGACTTCGGGTTCCGGACTTGCATCGTTGATGACGATCAGACGCCAGGGCGTTTCGCACTGGCTTGCCAGTGCGGAGTTGATACACAGTTGCGTGTCTGCCAGACCCCGGTATACGGGCACGATGACGTCCACCGGGTGGGGTGGCGGCGCCAGGGGCACGGGGGCTGGCTGGGCGGGCTGCACGGTCGCCGGGCTGCGGCCCAGCAGTCGATCAATGCGCATCTTGGCGTGCACCAGGGGGCGGGTGGCTCTGAACACGGTGGAGTTTTCTATGGTCTTGAGGTGGTCGGCGAGCGCCTGGTAGTCCTTGTCTAGACGCGTGGCTTCTTGTTGCCACATGGCGCGTTGCTGTGCAAGTGCCTTGTTGCTTTCTTCGAGGAGGCTGGCTCTGCCTCCCACCACCTGTAGTTGGCTTTGCTGCTGGTCTATGCGGCTTTGCGCATCGCGGGCGTTGCTCTCCAGTTGGTCGATGCGGTCACCGAGAGGCTTGACGGTGTTGGACAGCGCCAGATAGTCGGCAGACATGGGCCAGCCCAGTTCAATATCCAGTCTTGAGCCTGAAGGGCTGGCGGCCGCAAGCACCTCGGCGGGGATAGGGAGCTCCAGCCAGGGGTCGGTACCCGTGAGCAGCAGCAGACTGGCGCCGGACGCCGGGGGCATGGGGGCTTGCCAGGCAATCTGGCTGTGGGGGGTGGATGCCAGCAAGGTGCGACTGGCCGTGTTGGCCGACCACTGCCACAGTGCATCGCCCCGGTCGCTGCGCAGGGTGATGCTGTACAGGTGCAAGAAGCCGGCGCGGTCTGCGGGATCGAAGCGGAGCCGGGTGACGGGGGCACTGGCTGCAGGTATTTGAAAGCTTACCGTTTGGTGCTCAGAGCCGATGGCGCCGGTGGCACTGAGTTTGTCGTCTTCCGCATAGCCTCCATGCCGACCCATATAGAGCTGTGCCGTAAAGAGCGCCTGCGCCGTGCCGAGGTCAGTGGGTGCGTGCACCGCGCTGGGCACGTAGGCCACCGGCCGTGCAATGCCAATGAACTGGTAGGTGAGGGCGTCGGGGATGCCCAGCAGGTAGCGGGCAACGGGAGGGGGGAGCCGGTCGAATGCCGCCTGAAATTCCGAGTCTGGCAATTGCCGGGTGATGGTGTCGACCGCATCGAGGTCCCAGCGCTGCTCGGACAGGAACCTCACGAGCGATCGACGTGTGAAGAATCGCAGGTGGGTGTTATCGAGCAGACCTTCCTCGCGGTAGCGGAACTCTCCTTCGAGCAACTCAGCCAAAAGCCCGGAGTACGCGGCATTGGGCACTGAAATCAGCAGCCGGCCGTCGGCTGCGAGTAGCTCTCGGCACACCTGCAAAACGGATTCTGGGCGCTTCAAATGCTCCAGGACATCCGCACATACGATGTAGTCGTACTGGTTGGTCCCGAACATGCGGAGCAGATCGGCTGTTTCCAGGTCCGCTACTTCGACCTGCCGGTAGTGGGGCTGGGCGTGCACCGCTTCTGCCTGGCTCAGGGTGACACCGTCCGTCGTGCAATCGCGGGTCTCTTTCAGATACTGTCCCAGGGCGCCGCTGCCACACCCCAGGTCCAGCACGCTAGCGCCGCGATTGATCAGGCTGGCAAGGACCGACAGAGAAGTGCGTTCTCCTTCTGCAATGGAGCGCAAATACACGTGCAGGTCGTCAATAGAATTCGTCATCCGGCGATTATGACGGGCCAGATCCGGCGCCTTTGTGTGCCGCGCAGGGGACAATACGGGCCAATGTCAGTCATTCAGCCTTTGTTTCAGCCTGGTTTGGTGGTCTCCGTGGTTAGTCATGGGCACGGTGACATGGTGCAGGCGCTGCTGCTGCAGCTGGCCCATGTTTCCTCTACGTCGGTATCTCGCGTGGTGCTGACCCAGAACCTGCCAGAGCCGGAGCCTGTTCCCCCCGCCAGTGGCTGGCCATTTGAGTTGTTACGGGTAGTCAATGTGGTTCCCCTCGGGTTTGGCACCAATCACAACCGCGCGCTAGCCCATGCCACCGAGGCGTTTGTGTGTGTTCTCAACCCCGATGTGGCGTTGGTGGGCAATAGCGACCCTTTCAAGGCGCTGATTTCTGCGTGTGGTGCGCCAAACATTGGTTGTGCCTATCCTGTCCAGATCGATCCAGCCGGCCGTGTGCAGGGGAGTGAGCGCGAAGTCCCTTCTCCCATGGCGCTTTTGCGCCGCAGACTTTTGGGCCGTCAGGAGATGCGGGTGGATTGGGTGAATGCTGCGTGTCTGGTCCTGCCATCTGTGGTCTGGCATGCGTTGAACGGGTTTGATGAACGCTATTTCATGTACTGCGAGGATGTGGACCTTTGCCTGCGGCTGCGGTTGCGCGGCCTGCATCTGGCGAAGGCGCCGGTGCGGGTCATTCATGCGGGGCAGCGTGCCAGTTCGCGCAGCCTGAAACATTTGGGCTGGCACCTCCAGAGCCTTTGGCGGCTGTGGCGCTCACCGGTCTACACCCGGGCGCTACAGTTGCTAACCGCGCAGTCCGCTGACAACGGTACCATCGGCGCTCCATGATTTGGTTGTCTGTGGTTGGTTTTTTGGTGGCGGCGCTGGCTGCAGGGCTCATTGTGAGATGGGGGCGGAAGCATGCGGAGTTGTACGGCGACTCCATGCCCCAGCGATTTCACCTGGGGCATGTTCCACGGTTGGGTGGTGCGGCTTTGTTAGTGGGTACGTCCATCGGATGGGCGTTGGGCGTGCTGCAGTCTGTCTACTGGGGCGACCCCGGCTCCCTCAGGCTTGATGTGTGGGTGGGCGCGTGGCTGGTCGCAGTGCTCCCCGCCGCGCTGGGCGGGATTGCAGAAGACCTTACCCAGCGCCTGTCGGTGCGCTACCGCCTCACTTTGACGGGAGCATCCGGCGCGTTGGCGGTGTGGCTTTTGGGTCTCAACCTGCCGCGCATGGGTTGGCCGTGGCTCGATGCCGTCCTGGTTGCGGCGCCTTGGCTGGGACTGGCCATTGTCGTCCTGGCAGTCGCAGGGCTGCCCCACGCCTTCAACATCATCGACGGCTACAACGGGTTGGCGGGGATGGTCGCCTTGATCGTGTGTCTGGCCCTGGCCCACGTGGCGTTGCAGGTCGGGGACCGTGCGCTGGCGGCGCTGCTGGTGTCCACCGCCGCGGCCACCGGAGGTTTTTTGGTCTGGAACTACCCGCGCGGCATGTTGTTTGCCGGCGATGGGGGCGCCTACGTGTGGGGCGTGGTGATAGCCATCGCCAGTATTTCGCTGGTGCAGCGCAATGCGGATGTTTCGCCCTGGTTCCCAATGCTGCTGCTGATCTACCCAGTCTGGGAGACAGTTTTTTCCATTTATCGCAAGGCGGTGCGAGGTGTTTCGCCCGGTGTGGCCGATGCGCTGCATTTCCACCAGCTCATCTACCGCCGCATCGTGCGTGGGGTGTTTCACGACGACGAGTCGCGCCGCGTGCTGATGCGCAACAACCGCACGTCGCCCTATCTGTGGGGCTTTACGTTGTTGACGGTGGTGCCTGCCGTACTGTTTTGGAACAACACGCCCCTGCTCATGGCGTTTTGTGGGCTGTTCGTGGTCAGCTATGTGATGGCTTACCTGGCCATCGTGCGGTTCAAAGTACCGAACTGGCTGCGCCACTGAGGCAGTTTGGCGCCCGCAGCCTGGCGAATGCGGCACAATTTGCGCCTCACAGTTTTCTCCGGATGGCACGCCTCCATGACCGACCTTCTTTCGATTGCACCGCGCGACAAGGCTGAAATCCTGGCCCAGGCGCTGCCCTACATCCGCAAGTTCCATGGCAAGACCATGGTGATCAAGTACGGCGGCAACGCCATGACCGACCCGGCCTTGCAGGCTGACTTTGCCGAAGACGTTGTGCTGCTCAAGCTGGTGGGCATGAACCCCGTCGTGGTGCACGGCGGCGGCCCGCAGATCGAAACGGCCCTGAACCGCCTTGGCAAGAAGGGCGAATTCATTCAGGGCATGCGCGTGACGGATGCCGAAACCATGGAAGTGGTCGAATGGGTGTTGGCTGGCGAGGTGCAGCAGGACATCGTGGGCCTGATCAACCAGGCCGGCGGCAAGGCCGTGGGCCTGACGGGCCGTGATGGCGGCATGATCCGGGCCCAAAAGCTCAAGATGGTGGACAGCAAGGACCCCAGCATCGAACACGACGTGGGCCAGGTGGGCGATATCGTCTCCATCGACCCCAGTGTGGTCAAGGCGCTGCAGGACGATGCGTTCATCCCCGTCATCAGCCCCATCGGCTTTGGCGAGAACAACGAGAGCTACAACATCAACGCCGATGTGGTGGCCAGCAAGCTGGCCGAGGTGCTCAAGGCCGAAAAGCTCATGCTCTTGACCAACACCCCTGGCGTGCTCGACAAGGCTGGTAACCTTCTGACCGACCTGACGGCCCGCCGCATTGACGAGCTGTTTGCCGACGGCACCATTTCGGGCGGCATGCTGCCCAAGATTGCTGGCGCGCTGGACGCAGCCAAGGCCGGCGTCAACGCGGTGCACATCATTGATGGCCGCGTGCCACACGCCATGCTGCTCGAGATTCTGACCGAGCAGGCGTACGGCACGATGATCCGGTCCCACTGACCCGCAAGAGGGCTCCATGCGCCTGCTCTTGGTCGAAGACGATGTGATGGTGGCCAGCGGCATCAAGCTGGGGCTGACCGATGCAGGCTATGCAGTGGACTGGGTGGGCAGTGGCGAGCGGGCTGAGGAGGTCCTGCGCGCCGAGTCATTCGATGCGGCCATCATCGATATCGGGCTGCCCGCCATGGACGGCCTGGAGCTGACGCGCCGCCTGCGCCGCCCCGACATGGCAAGCCCGTCCATGCCCGTGCTGATCCTGACCGCGCGCGATGCCCTGCACGACCGGGTACAGGGGCTGGATCTGGGGGCGGACGATTACATGGTCAAGCCGTTTGAGCTGCCCGAGCTGCTGGCGCGCCTGCGGGCGCTGTTGCGCCGGTCACAGGCCGCGACCACGGCGGTGCTGAGTTTTGGCCCGCTGGAGCTGGACACCGCGGGGCGCCGGGCCAGCATGCGCACGCCGGCAGGTGAACAGGTCATCGAACTGGGGCCGCGCGAGTGGACGGTGCTCGAATACCTGCTCATCAACGCCCCCAAGCCCGCGAGCAAAGACAAGCTGCTTCAGGCGCTGACGGGCTGGGACAAGGAGATCACCCCCAACGCGGTAGAGGTCTATGTCTCGCGCCTGCGGGGCAAGCTGGAGCCCCATGGGGTGGCCCTGCGGTCGATCCGCGGCTTTGGCTACCGCCTCGAATTGCAGGCTACCTGAGCGGAAACTCGCCCCTTTCTTCGCCGCCTCGCCATGCTTTGGAAGAAGAACTCCTCCCGGCGGCCCGGCTTGCGCGCGATGACGTCGGATTTGCGCACCCGGCTCTTGCTGATGCTGGTGTTACCCCTGTGCGTGCTGGCGCTGGTGGGCGTGTGGCTGGACTACCGGTCGGCCGACGAGGCGGCCGGCCAGCACGACCAGCGGCTGGTGCGGCTGCTGCCCGCGCTGGCCGATTCGGTGCTGGCCCCCCCCATCCACGACAACGATCCACCCCTGCTGCTGCTGGCCCCCCCCATCGAAGATTTTTTGCGCCAGAACGCAGGCTTTGCTGCCTACAGCGTGCGGGACACCTCGGGGCGCCTGCTGCTGGGCGAGGACTGGGTGCACAGCGGTGTACCCACCACCCAGGCCCCTGAGTTCCACAGTGTGGAGTTTGGCGGGGTGACCTACCGAGTGGCGGCGCAGCGCGGGCGCACGGGGGCGGGCGAACTGGTGGTGGCGCTCGCCGACGGGTCCGACCCGCGCCAGAAATGGGCGCAGCAACTGCTGCTGCGGGTGTTGCTGCCCAATCTGGTGCTGTTGATTGCGGCGGGCTTTGCGATCCACTGGGCGGTGCGGCAGGCCTTCAAGCCCCTGGTGGGGCTGGCCGAGGCGGTGGAGCGCCGCTCGCCACGCGACCTCAGCCCCATTGATGAAGCTGCATCGCCCGACGAGGTGCGCCCCCTGGTGCACTCGCTCAACCGCCTGTTTGCGCTGGTCAACGCGCAGGCGGAGGGGCAGCGCCGCTTTGTGGCCGACGCGGCGCACCAGCTGCGCACGCCGCTGGCAGGCTTGCAGGCCCAGGTCGAGGCCTGGGCCATGATGGCCAAGGCGGCGGCGCCTCCACGCACGTCTTTCCCGGATTTCGACCGAAAAATGCCGCTAGCGCATGAAGATCGTGCGCAGGGCGCTATTGTTTTGGGAGCTGATCAGATCGAGAAGCTGCGCAACGCCACGCGCCGCACTTCGCAGTTGGCGCACCAGTTGCTGGCGCTGTCCCGTGCGGATGCCCGCAGCCTGGATGCGCAGCCGCCACAGCGGGTGGACCTCAAGGACCTGTGCGAATCGCTGCTGGAGACCTTTCTGGACGCAGCCACCGGCAAGGGCCTGGACCTGGGGCTGGATGTGCAGCCGGTCCATGTCACGGGGCACGGCTGGCTGCTGCGCGAGCTGCTGTCCAACCTGGTGGACAACGCCATCAAATACACCCCGCCCGGTGGGGTGGTCACCATCCGCTGCGGGATGCGCCAGGGACGTGCGGGCCCGCCCCGGCCCTATGTGGCGGTGGAGGACGACGGCCCGGGCGTGCCCGAGGCCGAGCGCACCCGCGTGCTGCAAAGGTTCTACCGTGTGCCGGGCGCAGGTGGCGAGGGCACGGGCCTGGGCTTGGCTATTGCCGATGAGATTGCCCGCGTGCACCGCGCCACGCTGACGCTGGGCACGGGCCCCCAGGGGCGCGGGCTCTTGGTGACGGTGGTGTTTCCGCTGTAGCGCGCCCCGCAAGCCGTCCCACCAGGCCGGTCTGGTGCCTGTGCGAGAATCATTTCCACACACGATTGACTTGTGCAAACAGGTGGCGGCGAAGCCCCCGCTGACTGGTCCAAGACGTGACATCGTGATTCATGCCCTGCCGTGACCAGACCATGCCCGGTGGCATGTGCACCGGAAGCAGGGCCCCATCGGAGCCCCTGTCCTGCATGTCTGAAATCTCGCCCCTGCCCGAGCCTGCCAGTACCGCTGAAGCGGGTGATGTTGCGGCTGCCCGCAAGCGGCCCAAGCCCGGAGAGCGGCGCATTCAGATCCTTCAGGCCTTGGCTGCCATGTTGGAGCAGCCGGGGGCCGAGCGCATTACCACCGCCGCGCTGGCCGCGCGCCTGTCGGTCAGCGAGGCGGCGCTGTACCGCCACTTCGCCAGCAAGGCGCAGATGTTCGAGGGGCTGATCGATTTCATCGAGCAATCGGTGTTCACACTGGTGCAGCAGATAACTGGGCGCGACGTGCCCGACCCCGCGAAGCCTGCCGATGCAGGCGCCCGCCAGGCCGCGCGCATCGTGGCCCTGGTGCTGCAGTTTGGCGAACGCAACCCGGGCATGGTGCGGGTGATGGTGGGCGACGCGCTGGTGTTCGAGCACGAACGCCTGCAGCAGCGCATGAACCAGTTTTTTGACCGCATCGAATCCACCCTGCGCCAGTGCCTGCGCGCGAGCACGGCCGCATCGAGCACGCCCACGGTCGATGCCCAGGTGGCAGCCAGCGTGCTGACGGCCTTTGTGGTCGGGCGGCTGCAGGGCTATGCCCGCTCGGGGTTCCGGCGCCTGCCCACCGAGCACCTGGAAGCCAGCCTGGCGTTGATGTTGTAGCGCCCGCGCCGTTGAGGCTGCGCATTCCGTAAGAGGTGGCGCGGCTGCAACGGGTGGTTTGGGTGGGTCTCCCTATTTTTTTCGGGGGCTTGGGGGCTGCGGGGAATTTGCTGCAGAATAGAACGAACGTTCGTTTTTATTCATGCCCATGTCATCCACCCCCGAATCCCGCCAGGTCACCCGCATCCCGCGCGCTCGCAGCGGTACCGGCCGCGCCCTGCAAAAAGGCCAGCAGACCAAGGCGGCGATCGTCGAGGCGGCGCTGGGCCTGGCCACGCACATCGGGCTGGAGGGCCTGTCCATCGGGGCGCTGGCCGACGTCACAGGCATGAGCAAGTCGGGCGTATTCGCCCACTTTGGCTCCCGTGAAGAGCTGCAGATCTCCGTCATCCGCGAATACCACACCCGCTTCGAGCAGGAAGTGTTCTACCCCGCCATGTCGGCCCCGCGCGGCGTCGGCCGCCTGTCTGCGCTGTTCGACAACTGGATGAAGCGCACCTCCATCGAAATCGACTCGGGCTGCATCTATATCAGCGGTGCGGTCGAGTTCGACGACCGCACCGGGCCCGTGCGCGACGCGCTGGCCAGTTCGGTGCTGACCTGGCACGCCGCCATGCGCCGCGCCATCGAGCAGTGCAAGGAGCTGGGCGAGCTGCGTGCCGACACCAAGGAAGAGCAGATGCTCTTCGAGATCCACGGTCTCATCCTGGCGCTGCACTACGAGGCGCGGTTCCTGCAGACCCCGGGCTCCATCGACCGTGCCGTCATGGGCTTTCACAACATCCTGGCGCGCTACAGCGCGCCCGCATCGGCCGCCAAGGCACCCACCGTGGCGCGCCGCAAAGTTTCCAACCAAACCACCCCATCCAAGGAGTAAACCCATGCCTAGCTATACGCCGCCCCTGCGCGACATGCAATTCGTCATGCACGAAGTGCTCAAGGTCAGCGATGAATTCAAGGCAATGCCGCCCCATGCCGAGGTGGATGTGGACACGATCAATGCCGTGCTCGAAGAAGCCGGCAAATTCGCTGCCGAGGTGACCTTCCCATTGAACATCAGCGGCGACACCGAAGGCTGCGTGCTGGACAAGACGACGCACGAAGTGAAGCCCCCGTCGGGCTTCAAGGACGCCTACGCCAAGTACGTCGAAGGCGGATGGGCGGCGCTGTCGTGCGACCCCGCTTACGGTGGCCAGGGCCTGCCCTTCGTGCTGAATCAGTGCCTGTACGAAATGATGAACTCGGCCAACCAGGCCTGGACCATGTACCCCGGCCTGTCGCACGGCGCGTATGAAGCCCTGCACGCCCACGGCACCGAAGAACAAAAGAAGATCTACCTGCCCAAGCTGACCAGCGGCGAGTGGACCGGCACCATGTGCCTGACCGAACCCCATTGCGGCACCGACCTGGGCCTCCTGCGCACCAAGGCCGAACCCCAAGCCGACGGCACCTACAAGATCACCGGCAACAAGATCTTCATCAGCGCCGGCGAGCACGACATGACCGCCAACATCGTGCACCTGGTGCTGGCCCGCCTGCCCGATGCGCCCAAGGGCAGCAAGGGCATCAGCCTGTTCGTCGTGCCCAAGTTCAACGTGAAGGCTGATGGCAGCCTGGGCGAGCGCAACCCGATCTTCTGTACGGGCCTGGAGCACAAGATGGGCATCCACGGCAACGCCACCGCGCAGATCGCCATCGACGGCGCCATCGGCACCATGGTGGGCCAGCCCAACAAGGGCCTGGCCGCCATGTTCGTGATGATGAACGCCGCCCGCCTGGGCGTGGGCAACCAGTCGCTGGGCCTGACCGAAGTGGCTTACCAGAACGCCCTGGCCTACGCCAAGGACCGCATCCAGATGCGCAGCCTGTCGGGCACCAAGGCCAAGGACAAGGACGCCGACCCCATCATCGTGCACCCCGATGTGCGCAAGATGCTGCTCACGGCCAAGGCGTACGCCGAGGGCGGCCGCGCGCTGCAGATCTTCTGCACGCTGCTGCTGGACAAAGTGCACAGCCACCCCGACGAAAAGGTGCGTGCCGAATCCGAAGAGATGGTGGCGCTGCTCACCCCCATCGTGAAGGCCTTCATCACCGACAACGGCCACATTTCCACCAACGCCTGCATGCAGGTCTTCGGCGGCCACGGCTTCATCAAGGAATGGGGCATGGAGCAGTACGTGCGCGACAACCGCATCAACATGATCTATGAAGGCACCAACACCATCCAGTCGCTGGACCTGCTGGGCCGCAAGATCCTGGGCAACAACGGCGCCACGCTGAAAAAGCTGGGCAAGCTGATCGGCAAGCTGGTGGAAGAAGAAGGCGTGAACGAGAAGATGGCCGAGTTCATCAACCCCATCGCGATGCTGGGCGACCAGATGACCAAGTTCACCACCGAGATCGGTTTCAAGGGCATGCAGAACCCCGACGAAGTGGGCGCCGCTGCCGTGGACTACCTGCGCGTGGCTGGCCACCTGGTGTTCGGCTACCTGTTTGCCCGCATGGCCCAGGTGGCCCTGCGCGAGATCGCGGCTGGCAACACCGACCCGTTCTACGGCGCCAAGCTGCAGACCGCACGTTTCTACTTCGCCAAGCTGTTCCCCGAAACGGCGACGCTGATGCGCACGGCCCGCGCCGGCAGCAAGGTGCTGATGGACACCGACCTGGCCCTGGCCTGATCGGTGCCGGATGCAGATTTCAAGCCTTCTGGCCCGGGAGTGCACATGTTCAAAGCGGTAGTGGCTATTGTTTTGGTAGCGGGTGCGCTGCCCGTCTGGGCGCAGATGACACCCGAAGGCCTGTGGCGCAACATCGACGACAAGACCGGCGAAGCCAAGGCCGAGATCCGCATCCGTGACACCGGCAGCGGCGTGCTGAACGGGGCGCTGGAAAAGCGTCTGTCCAAGGACGCCAAGCCCAATGATGTCTGCGAGGAGTGCTCCGACGACCGCAAGGGCAAGCCCTTGGTGGGCTTGGAGATCATCCGCGGCGCCAAGAAGGCCGATGACAAGGAAGTGTGGGAGGGCGGCAAGATCCTCGACCCCGAGAACGGCCGCAACTACACCCTGCGCATGACCCCCATCGAAGGCGGCAAGAAGCTCGAAGTGCGCGGCTCGATCGGCCCGTTCGGCCGCACGCAAACCTGGATCCGCATCCAGTAAACCCCATTCCCGTGGCCTTGCGCGCCCCCTGCGGTGTTGCGCAACGCCCCAACCAGGAACCCAACCCATGTCCCGATTCCAAGTGAAAAAAGTCGCCGTGCTCGGCGCAGGCGTGATGGGCGCGCAGATCGCCGCCCACCTCGTCAACGTGAAGGTGCCCGTGGTGCTGTTCGACCTTCCCGCCAAAGAAGGCCCGAAGAACGGCATCGTCACCAAGGCCGTCGAAGGCCTGAAGAAGCTCAAGCCCTCGCCCCTGGGCGTGGCCGACGACGCAGCGCTGATCCAGCAGGCCAACTACGAAGAGCACATGCACCTGCTCAAGGAATGCGACCTCGTGATCGAGGCCATTGCCGAGCGCATGGACTGGAAGCTCGATCTGTACACGAAGATCGCGCCCCACGTGGCCAAGCACGCCATCCTGGCGTCCAACACCTCGGGCCTGTCGATCACCAAGCTCTCCGAAGTGCTGCCCGAGAGCATCAAGCCGCGCTTTTGCGGGATCCACTTCTTCAACCCACCGCGCTACATGACGCTGGTGGAGCTGATCAACACCCCCACCACCCAGCCTGAAGTGCTCGACCAGCTCGAAGCCTTCGTCACCAGCGGCCTGGGCAAGGGCGTGGTGCGCGCGCACGACACGCCCAACTTCGTGGCCAACCGCGTCGGCATCGCCGGCATGCTGGCCACCATGAAAGAGGTCGAGAACTTCGGCCTGACCTACGACGTGGTGGACGACCTCACCGGCAAGAAGCTCGGTCGTGCATCCAGCGGCACCTTCCGCACCGCCGACGTGGTGGGCCTGGACACCATGGCCCACGTGATCAAGACGCTGCAGGACAACCTGAGCATCGAGACTGACCCCTTTTACGAAAGCTTTGGCACGCCCGCCGTGCTGAAAAAGCTGCTGGAACTGGGCAACCTGGGCCAGAAGGCCAAGGCAGGTTTCTTCAAGAAGGTTGGCCGTGATGTGATGCGCTTCGAGCTGGAGAGCGAAGAGTACGTGCCCGCCGGCCAGAAGGCCGACGAGGTGTACGCGCGCATGCTCAAGAAGCCCGCCGCCGAACGCCTGCGCCTGCTGCGCAACGCCGAAGGCGCGCCCGGCCAGTTCCTGTGGGCCATTCTGCGCAACAGCTTCCACTACGCCGCCGTGCACCTGGGCACCATCGCCGATAACGCGCGCGACGTGGACCAGGCCATGCGCTGGGGCTTCGGCATGAAGCAAGGCCCCTTCGAGCTGTGGCAAGAAGCAGGCTGGCTCGAAGTCGCCAAGATGATTCAGGAAGACATCGACGCCGGCAAAGCCCTGTGCAAGGCACCGCTGCCCGAGTGGGTGTTCAAGGGGCCCGTTGCCGAAGCCGGTGGCGTGCACACCGCGCAAGGCTCGTGGAGCGCTTCGCAGAACAAGTTTGTGCCCCGTCGCCAGCTGCCCGTGTACCAGCGCCAGATCTTCCCCGAGGCTCTGTTGGGCGAATCCAACCTGCCCGACTGGCGCACCGCTGGTACGACCATTGCTGAATCGAAAGCCCTGCGCACCTGGACGCTGGATGGCCAAGTGATCATCGCCAGCATCAAGAACAAGATGCACGCCATCAGCCCCGAAGTGATGGAGGGCCTGATGGAAGCCTTGGAGCTGGCCGAGTCTGAATACCAGGGCATGGTCATCTGGTCCGGTGACGCGCCTTTCAGCGTGGGCGCTGACCTGGAAGCCACGATGCCCGCCTTCATGGTCGGCGGCGCCGATGCGGTGGAAAGCATCGAGCAAGAGCTGCAGAACCTGATGCTGCGCATCCGCTACGCGCAGGTGCCCGTCGTCGCTGCCATTCACGGCATGGCGCTGGGCGGTGGCTGCGAGCTGGCCGTGTATTCGGCCAAGCGCGTGGCGCACATAGAAAGCTACATCGGCCTGGTGGAGGTGGGTGTGGGCCTGGTGCCCGGCGCTGGCGGCCTGACCTACATCGCCCGCCGCGCGGCCGAGAACATGGCGGCATCTACCGGCAAGGACATCCTGCCCTTCCTGACCGAAGGCTTCACCGCTGCTGCCATGGCCAAGGTGGGCACCAGCGCGCTCGAATCGCGCAAGCTGGGCTACCTGCTGGAGTCCGACGTCATCGTTCCGCACAAGGACGAGTTGCTGTTCGTGGCCATCAACGAAGCCAAGTCCATGGCTGCCAGTGGCTGGCGTGCACCGCACAAGCGCCTGTTCCCCGTGGCGGGCCGCAGTGGCCTGGCCACCATCAAGGCGCAGCTGGTGAACATGCGCGACGGCGGCTTCATCAGCGCCTATGACTTCAAGGTCAGCACCATGATCGCCGAGGTGGTCTGCGGCGGTAACGTGGATGCCGGTGCCCTGGTGAGCGAGGAATACCTGCTCACGCTGGAGCGCAAGGTGTTCTGCCACCTGATTGCACAGCCCAAGACGCACGAGCGCATCCTGGGCATGCTGTCCACCGGCAAGCCGGTCCGGAATTGATGATGCACCCCCTGAGTCGCTTCGCGCCTTCCCCCTCTCCTGCGGGAGGGGGACGCACCCGGTGGCCTGGCAAAGCCAGTTCCACGGGTGCACTGGCCTGTGCTGTGCCTGTGTTATTCGCACTGGGTAGCGGGCTGCGTGCTGGAGTTTGGGCATGACCGAATTGCACGCCCCCAACAAACTCCAGCGCTCGCTGATGCGCCTGGACGAGGCACCCGCCTTCATGCGCGGCTTCGTGCAGAACATCATCCTGCGCCGGGCCGTGCCTTTCACCGGCACGGCCGGGGTGAAGTTCGTATCGCTCACGCCCGAGCGTGTCGAGGTGCACCTGGCCAACAACCACCGCGTGCAAAACCACATCGGTGGCGTGCACGCCTCGGCCATGAACCTGCTGGCCGAAACGGCCACCGGCATGGTGGTGGGCATGAACGTGCGCGATGACTGCCTGCCGCTGGCCAAGGAGCTGAGCATGGCGTTCAAGAAGCGCGCCACGGGTGGCCTCAAGGCCGTGGCCACGCTCACCGCTGAGCAGCGCGCCGCCATGTTGGCCAGCGACAGGGGCGAGGTGCAGGTGCAAGTCACTGTGACCGACGAAGCCGGTGTAGAGCCGGTCGAATGTGTATTTACGTGGGCCTGGGTTCCTTCCAGCCGCCCCCCCAAGAATTGAAGGAGTTTCATCACCATGGCTCAAAAACAAGTCCAGGACGCCTACATCGTCGCCGCCACGCGCACGCCCATCGGGCGCTCGGGCCGCGGCTATTTCAAGAACACCCGCCCCGACGACCTGCTGGTCGCCGCCATCAAGAGCGCCATGCTGCAGGTGCCCACGCTGGACCCCAAGGCGATTGAAGACGCCATCATCGGCTGCTCGTTCCCCGAAGGCGAGCAGGGCATGAACATGGCCCGCATCGCTGTGGGCCTGGCGTTCGACCACCCCGTGGGCGGCGTGACGGTCAACCGCTTCTGCGCATCGGGCATCACCGCGCTGCAGATGGCCGCCGACCGCATCCGCGTGGGCGAGGCCGACGTGCTGATCGCCGGTGGCGCAGAATCCATGAGCCTGGTGCCCATGGGCGGCAACAAGCCCTCGTTCAACGCCGAGATCTTTGCGAAGGACGAGAACGTGGGCATCGCCTACGGCATGGGCCTCACCGCAGAAAAGGTCGCCCAGCAGTGGAAGGTGAGCCGCGAAATGCAGGATGCGTTCGCTCTCGAATCGCACCTGCGTGCCATCAAGGCCCAAAAGGCGGGTGAGTTCACCGACGAAATCACGCCCTTCGAGATCGTGGAGCGCTCGCCCAATCTGGCCACCGGCGAGGTGGTGGAAAAGCGTCGCACCGTGAGCCTGGACGAAGGCCCACGCCCCGACACGTCCCTGGAAGGCCTGGCCAAGCTCAAGCCCGTGTTTGCCGCGCGCGGCAGCGTCACAGCGGGCAACAGCTCGCAGACCAGCGACGGCGCGGGTGCGCTCATCGTCGCCAGCGAAAAGGCCGTGAAGCAGTTTGGCCTGACGCCCCTGGCGCGTTTTGTGAGCTACGCAGCGCGTGGCGTGCCGCCCGAAATCATGGGCATCGGCCCCATCGAGGCGATTCCTGCGGCGCTGCGTTATGCCGGTCTCAAGAGCGACGACATTGGCTGGTACGAGCTGAACGAAGCGTTTGCAGCGCAGTCTCTCGCCGTGATCAATACGCTGGGGCTGAACCCTGCGAACGTGAACCCCATGGGCGGCGCGATTGCATTGGGGCATCCGCTGGGGGCGACCGGTGCGATCCGTGCGGCGACGGTGGTGCATGCGCTGCGTCGCCACAAGCTGAAGTACGGCATGGTCACGATGTGCGTAGGAACAGGCCAAGGCGCCGCCGGCATCATCGAAGCGCTGTGAGTTAGCTGGCTACTGCGCGGGCCATCTGCGTCGTTGGGCGGTGCTCGGAATCCTCACGTACCGCAAGTACGTTCCGGTTCCTGCGCTCCGGCCGCCTAGCAGCTGATCCCGCTCGCTACGCCCTGGAGGGTGGGGTGTGAAGGCAGGGGGCAATGCACTGCCTGTTTTTGTTTTCCATTCAAGCCGGCGCAGATCGGTTTCGAACCAAGGAGACAGACATGAACAAGCAAACCTTGCAGGTCAACGGGGCGGTGTCTTTGGCACTGCGTGTCTACGAACCCGAGGGCGCTCCGCGCGCCAGCGTCGTGATCGGCGGCGCGATGGGGGTGCGGCAGTCGTACTACGAGGCCTTTGCTCTGTGGATGGCGCAGCAGGGGTTCCGGGTCATCACGTTTGACTACCGGGGCCATGGCGATTCGCTGCAGGGCGCCATGCGCGATGTGAAGGCGGATCTGTTCGACTGGGCGGAGGACTACGAGGCCGTCATCTCCGCCGCCAAGGCTGTGCTGCCGTCGCAGCCGCTGTACCTGCTGGGGCACAGCCTGGGTGCGCAGCTGCCGGGGTTACTGAAAAAGCCCGAGCAGGTGGCAGGTTTGCTTAGCGTGGCCGCAGGCAGCGGCTACTGGCGTGACAACGCGCCGCAGCTCAAGCGCATCGTTCCGTATTTCTGGTGGGTGCTGGTGCCATTGGCCACGCGGCTGTGCGGGTACTTTCCGGGGCGCACGCTCAAGAAGGTGGGTGACCTGCCGGCAGGCGTGATCCTGCAGTGGCGGCGCTGGTGCCTCGACCCTGCATACAGCGTGGGCGCCGAGGGGCCTGCGGTGGCGCAGAGCTATGGTGCTGTGCGGTTCCCGGTGCTGGCGCTGTCCATGTCCGACGACGAGCTGATGACCTTGCGCGGCACGCACAACCTCGTCAACCTGTACGCCAACACCGAACGCCGCGTGGAGAGCATCACCCCGGCCGACCTGCAGGTGCGGCGCATCGGGCACTTTGGTTTCTTTCACGACCAGTTCCGCCAAAGCCTGTGGCCGCGCGCAGCGGCTGCGCTGGTTGCCCTGGGTGGTAGCGTTCCCCACGGCGAAGTCTCCGGTACGACGGCCTGAGCAGTCGTTTCGCGGCACACTCGCAGCATGACTTCCTCTTCATCCACTTCTTCGTCTTCGTCCTCGGCCCGGCACCCGCTGGATGAAGCGCTGCAACTGACGGCCTCGTCCACTGCGACGGGTCAGTACGAAGGGCAGACCCACCCCGGCTACTGGAACATGGTGGGCCCGTTTGGTGGCATCACCGCCGCCACGCTGCTGCAGGCTATCTTGCAGCACCCCGACCGTCTGGGCGATCCTCTGTCGCTCACGGTCAACTACGCTGGCGCACTGACAGCCGGAGCCTTCACCGTGCAGGCCACGCCCGTGCGCACCAACCGATCCACCCAGCACTGGACGCTGTCGATCCTGCAGGCCGGCGCCGATGGTGCGCAGGTGGTCACCACCACGGCCACCGCCGTCACCGCTGTGCGCCGCGAGACCTGGAGCGTGGGCGATGTGCCCATGCCGCAAGTGCCGCCCCCCGCAGAACAAAAGGCCATCATCGCGCCGCTGGGTGCTGTGGAGTGGCTCAACCGCTATGAGATGCGCCCCATTGCCGGATTCATCCCGCGCACGTGGGACGGCAGTGGCGACCACAGCCTGACGCAGCTGTGGATGCGCGACACACCACCCCGGCCGCTCGACTTTGTCGCGCTGTCTGCATTGGCCGATGTGTTCTTCCCCCGCGTGTGGCTGCGCCGTGCGCGCCAGGTGCCTGCGGGTACGGTGTCCATCACCGTGTACTTCCACGCCACGGTCGAGCAGCTGCAGGCCACGGGCACGGGCTTCCTGCTCGGCCAGGCACGCGGGCAGGAGTTCCGCAACGGTTTCTTCGACCAGACCGTGCAGCTTTGGAATGAAGCAGGCACCATGCTGGCCACCAGCCACCAGATCGTTTACTACAAGGAATAACAGCACCATGAGCACGACGACCCAAGACATCCTCGCCCACACCGAAGCCGGTGTGACCACCATCACGTTCAACCGCGTGGACAAGAAGAACTCGATCACGCGCGACATGTACGCTGCCATGGCCGACGCGCTCGACGCCGCCAAGGCCGACGCCAGCGTGCGCGTGGTGGTGTTCCAGGGCGATGTGGCGATCTTCAGTGCGGGCAATGACATTGGCGACTTCTTGCAGCAGCCGCCTGCCACGCAGGACTCGCCCGTGTTCCGTTTTCTGCGCGGCATCGCCACCTTCCCCAAGCCCGTGATCGCGTCGGTGTGCGGCCCGGCCGTGGGCATCGGCACCACGATGCTGTTCCATTGCGATCTGGTCTATGCGGGCGACAACGCAGCGTTCTCCATGCCGTTCGTCAATCTGGGCCTGTGCCCCGAAGCGGCATCGAGTCTGCTCGTGCCGCAGATGCTGGGCTATCACCGCGCTGCCGAGGCGCTGCTGCTGGGCGAGCCCTTCATGGCCGAGGCGGCGTTGGAGGTGGGGCTGGTGAACCGTGTGGTGCCGCCGACTGAGTGCAATGGGGTGGCGCAGGCGCAGGCGAAGAAACTGGCGGCCAAACCGTTGTCGTCGCTCATCGAAACCAAGCGGTTGATGAAGGGTGGGCAGACGGCGAAGGTGTTGGAGGTGATGGCGGAAGAGGGCGAGAGCTTTGGGCGCATGTTGCGCGAGCCCGCGGCGCGGGAGGCGTTCTCGGCGTTTATGGCAAAACGCAAACCGGATTTCAGCGCGGTTTGAGTTGTTGGTTTTGAGGTTTATTGGCTGCTGGTGCTTGTAAATAAAGCGCTGGCAGCTATTGTTTTTATAGTTGGTTCTTGCCCGATATGTTCGGGTTGAGCCTGTCGACGTTTTGGCGGTGGTTACTGCATGCCTGTGTGGAGTGCGGGAGCCGGGAGTCGCCCGGCGAGCGAGTAACTTTCTTTTGCTTCGCCAAAAGAAAGTCACCAAAGTAAAGGCGACCACCAGTCTGCGACCCCTTCGCGGTGCGAAGGGGCAAACCTGCGGCGGGGCGGTTGAGGGGTGCGCCGCAGAACTCACTGCGCGCCTGCAGCGCTCCGTTCAAACAACTGCGGCGAGTCAGTTGGCGAAGCAGGCGCGCTGCGACGCGCGTGCCACCCCACAACCGCCCCGCCGCAGGCGCAGCCAGCAGGGGTGGGGAGCCAAACATCCAACAGCCGAACAGCCACACGGGTCATCGCTGCGCTCGGCCCAGTTTGCGCAGCGCGTGGCGCTTGCGCCCGCGAGACGGGGCCGAGCGCAGCGCAGCGAAGCAATGGCCCGTGTGGGTGTCCGTTTTTGGGTCCCCTTCTGCGCGTGCCGAGAAGCGCAGGACAGGGGGGGGCGTGCGTGTGCCAAAGGACACACGCACTTCGTGCACTGACTTTCCGCAGTTGTTTGAACGGAGCGCGTAGCGCGCAGTGAGTTCTGCGGCGCACCCCCTGTCCGAGCATCGCAGGTTGCCCGTAGCGAAGCGAAGGGACGCGCGCAGTAGGGTCGCCCTTTCTTTGGTGACTTTCTTGTCGAGCAAGCGAGAGAAAGTTACTCGCTCGCCGGGCGACTCCCGGCCTCTGCCCTTCGCTCAGGCACGCCATCAGCTTCCAAAAGAGTAGCGAGCCAAGCAAGACATGCAAGCACCTGGCAGCAAACAGCACCCTTTGGTAGTCACGATCAGGCAAGTCATTTATTTATACAAAGCACTTGCTTGCTAAAAATAAACAGTTTTGCTATCGTGCCTGCATGGATTCACCCGTGCCGCGCCCCAGCGCCATTGCCCCCGCTCCCAAGAAACTTCCGGCCCGCCCCCGTAGCAAGGCCGCAGTGCCCGCCAGCGCCAACCCAGTCCCCGCAGAAACCCCATCGGAAGCAGCCGCCACACGTCGCCCCCGCGGTCGCCCCCGAAAAACTGCCGAAGAACTCGACGACGGCAACCGCCGCCGCAAGCTCATGGACGGCGCGGCTAAGCTGTTCCGCACCCAGGGCTTTGCAGCCACCAGCACGCGCGACATTGCAGCGGCCGCAGGCATGCACAGCGGCTCGCCCTTCTATCACTTCGAAAGCAAAAATGCGCTGCTCTACGCAGTGATGAGTGAGGGCATGACCATGGCCACGCAAAGCCAGCAACAGGCGCTGGATGCGTTGTCCGCCAAGGCCGCGCCGCGCGAGCAGTTGCACACACTCATTCGCCACCACTTCGAAGTCCTGCTGGGCCCGCGCAGCAGCTTCATCCCGGTGATGCTGTACGAATGGCGCTCACTCACACCTGCGCAGCGCAAGGGCATTGCCCGCATCAAGGACAGCTACGAGGCCACCTGGATGCCCGTGTTGGAAGCGCTGGCACAGCAGGGCGCGCTGCAGGCAGAGCCGGGTGTGGCGCGGCTGTTCATCTTCGGGGCGCTCAACTGGGCGGTGCAGTGGTTCTCTCCCAAAAAGGGCAAGTCGCTCGACGCGCTCACCGACGAGGCACTCGCCTTATTCATCCGTTCATAACCACCCCATCAAGGCAGAGTCACCATGGCCCCCACAGCGCGTAACGCCTACCAGTCTGTGTTTGCTCCGGGCCTGTTCCAGGGGCAGGTGGTGGTGGTCACCGGTGGCGGCTCCGGCATTGGCCGGTGCACGGCGCACGAGTTGGCGCACCTGGGCGCGCATGTGGTGCTGGTGGGGCGCAAGCCTGAAAAACTGCTGGCCGTGGCCGAAGAGATCACCGCCGATGGTGGCCGCGTGTCGTGCCAGGTGTGCGACATCCGATCTGAAGAAGGCGTGGTCGCGCTGGTGCAGCAGATCCTTGCTACGCAGGGCCGCATCGATGCGCTGGTCAACAACGCAGGAGGGCAGTTCATGGCACCGCTCGAATCCATCAGCGCCAAGGGCTGGGAGGCCGTGTTGCACACCAACCTCACGGGCGGCTTTCTGATGGCGCGTGAGTGCTACCGGCAGTGGATGGCGCAGCAGGGCGGCTCCATCGTCAACATCGTGGCCGATATGTGGGGCTCCATGCCGGGCATGGGGCACAGCGGCGCGGCGCGCGCTGGCATGGTCAGCTTCACCGAAACCGCCGCGCTCGAATGGGCCCACAGCGGCGTGCGCGTGAATGCGGTTGCGCCGGGCTACATCGCGTCCAGCGGTATGGACAATTACCCGCCCGAGGCGGGCGACATGTTGCGCGCCATGCCGCGCACGGTGCCGCTCGGCCGCTTTGGCAACGAAGCCGAGGTGTCGGCGTCCATTGCCTTTATGCTCAGCCCCGCAGCCAGCTTCATCAGCGGCACCACGCTGCGGGTGGACGGCGCCCGACCCCAGGTGCGCATGGGCTGGCCGCAGCGCCCGCCCCGTGCCACCGCCGCAGCACACCCGGCCGTGCGGCCGTTTGACGGCTTTCACCGTGCGCAGGTGCCGCGGGTGTTTGCACCTTCCCATCCCCCCAAGCCCGAGGCCGCATGACTGCCGTCTTCACCTCCCGATTCAACCCAGGCAGCGCCGAGGCCACGCAGCGCCGCGCAGCGCTGCAGGCCCGCCTTCATGCTCTGCGCGCGCTGGAAGAGCGTGCCGCCGCCGCCTCGGCCCGGTCGCTCCCCCAGTTTGAAAAGCGCGGCCAGCTGCTGCCGCGCCAGCGCGTGGCGCTGCTGCTGGATGCCGGTGCGCCCTGGTTGCCGCTGTGCACGCTGGCGGGATACCTGCAGGACGTGAAAGACCCCGAGAAGTCCGTGCCCGGTGGCGGGATGGTTGCGGGCATTGGTTTTGTCAGCGGTGTGCGTTGCATGGTGGTGGCCAGCGACTCGGGCATCGAGGCCGGTGCCATCCAGCCCATGGGCCTGGAGAAGATCCTGCGGGTGCAGGAGATCGCGCTGCAAAACCGCTTGCCGTTCATCCATCTGGTGGAGAGTGCGGGCGCTAACCTCATGCGCTACCGGGTGGAGGGCTTCGTGCACGGCGGCACACTGTTCCGCAACCTCGCGCGGCTGTCGGCGGCGGGCATCCCGGTCATCACCGTGCAGCACGGCTCTGGCACTGCAGGCGGCGCTTACATGCCTGGTTTGTCGGATGTGGTGATCATGGTGCAGGGCCGCTCGCGCGCCTTTCTGGCCGGGCCGCCGCTGCTCAAGGCCGCCACGGGTGAGATTGCGACGGAAGAAGAACTGGGTGGCGCCGAGATGCACACCGCCATCTCCGGCCTGGGCGAATACCTGGCGCAGGACGACCGCGAGGCGATTGGTCTGGCGCGCGATGTGGTGGCGCATCTGGGGTGGGGCGTAGCGCCGCGACCCAGCGCACCCAGCCCCACCTTGCCCGCAGACGACCTGCTGTCCCTGATGTCCGCCGACCTGCGCCAACCCGTGGACATGCGCGAGGTCATCGCGCGGCTGGTGGATGGATCGGATCTGCTGGAGTTCAAGGCCCGCTACGGTGCCGCCACCCTCTGCGCGCAAGGGCGCATCCAGGGCCATGCCGTCGGCTTCATCAGCAACAACGGCCCCATCGACGTGGCGGGCGCGAACAAGGCCACGCACTTCATCCAGTGGATGTGCCAGCTGGGCCACCCCATCATCTATCTGCAGAACACCACGGGCTACATGGTGGGCAAGGACAGCGAGCAGGGCGGCATGATCAAGCACGGCAGCAAGATGATCCAGGCGGTGACCAACGCCACCGTGCCGCAGATCACCATCCAGTGCGGCGCCAGTTTTGGCGCGGGCAACTATGGCATGTGCGGGCGGGGCTATGCGCCGCGCTTTCTGTTCAGCTGGCCGGGCGCCAAGACGGCCGTAATGGGCGGCGAGCAGGCAGCGCGCACCATGCAGATCGTGACCGAGGCAGCGCTGGCGCGCAAAGGCATCACCCCCGACCCGGCCGAGTCGCAAGCCCAGTTTGACAAGATCGTCGCCATGTTCGAGACCCAGGCCGATGCGCTCGTAACCAGCGGTCTGCTGCTGGACGACGGCGTGATCGACCCGCGCGACACGCGCGCCGTGTTGGCGTTTTGCCTTGACACCGTGGCCGAAGGCGCAGCGCGCACGCTCCGGCCCATGCAATTCGGGGTGGCGCGCATGTAGCTAGCGCATTACCCCGGCCCTCTCGCTCACAAAAACCATCACGGAGACAAGCACCATGCAGTTCACGCACGAGCACCGCGAGATCCAGAAGACCCTCAAGCGTTTTATCGACGAAGAGATCAACCCCCACGTGGATGAGTGGGAGGCGGCCGAGATCTTCCCCGCGCACGAGGTCTTCAAGAAGATGGGCAACCTGGGCCTTCTGGGCCTGTGCAAGCCCGAAGAGTATGGCGGGCAGGGGCTGGACTACTCGTACAGCCTGGCCATGGCTGAGACGCTGGGCCACATCCACTGTGGCGGCGTGCCTATGGCGATTGGCGTGCAGACCGACATGTGCACGCCTGCGCTGGCGCGCTACGGCAGCGAAGAACTCAAACGCAACTTTCTCGCCCCTGCGATTACGGGCGACATGGTGGGCTGCATCGGCGTGAGCGAACCGGCGGCGGGCAGCGACGTGTCAGGCATCAAAAGCGTGGCGCGCAAGGACGGCGACGACTACGTGATCACCGGCCAGAAGATGTGGATCACCAACAGCCTGCAGGCCGACTGGATGTGCATGCTGGTGAACACGGGTGAAGGCCCCGTGCACAAGAACAAAAGCCTGGTGATGGTGCCCATGCGCGATGGCCCGGGCGGCAAGCTCACCAAGGGCATCGAGGTGGCGCAGAAGATTCGCAAGATCGGCATGCACAGCAGCGACACCGGGTTGATTTACTTCGACGAAGTGCGGGTGCCACAAAGCTACCGCATCGGTGCCGAAGGCCAGGGCTTCATCTACCAGATGCAGCAGTTCCAGGAAGAGCGCCTGTGGTGCGCCGCCAGCACGCTCGAATCGCTGAATCACTGCATCCAGTGGACCATCGACTATGCGCAGGAACGCAAGCTGTTTGGCAGCACGCTGGCCGACCAGCAGTGGGTGCAGTTCAAGCTGGCCGAGCTCAAGACCGAGGTCGAGGCCCTGCGCGCACTCACCTACCGCGCCTGTGACCTGTACGTGAACGGGCAGGACGTGCTGGAGCTGGCCAGCATGGCCAAGCTCAAGGCCGGCCGCCTGAACCGCGAGGTGCCCGACACCTGTCTGCAGTTCTGGGGCGGCATGGGTTTCACGCTGGAGAACAAGGTCTCCCGCATGTACCGCGACGGGCGGCTGGCGTCGATTGGTGGCGGGGCCGACGAAGTGATGCTGGGCATCCTCGCCAAGCTCATGGGCATTGCCAAGCGACCCGTCCACTGACATGGCTGATTCGCTGCTGATCGACCGCGCGCCGCTGGCCAGCGGCTGTGTGGAAACCTGGACGCTCAACGACCCGGCCAGCCGCAATGCGCTGTCCGAGGCGATGGTTGACGGTTTGATGGCCACGTGTGAGCGAGCTGCGGCCGATACCGAGCTGCGCGGTGTGGTGTTGCGCGGTGCCGGTGGGCACTTCTGCGCGGGTGGCAGCCTGGGCGGTTTTGCCAAGACCATCGGCCAGCCCCTGGCTGCGGGCGAGGCTGACCCGCTAGTACCGCTGAACCGCCGCTTTGGCGCGCTGCTGCAGGCCCTGTGCGCGCTGCCGCAGTGGCTCATCGTGGCGGTGGAGGGCGCCGCGATGGGCGGCGGCTTCGGCCTGGTGTGCTGCGCCGATCAGGTGCTGGCCCACGCCAACGCGCAGTTCGCCACGCCCGAGGTCACGCTGGGCATCGTGCCCGCGCAGATTGCACCATTTGTCGTGAGGCGCCTCGGCCCTGCGGCGGCGCGGCGGTGTTTGCTGACGGGCGAGCGTTGGGATGCTGCGATTGCTCAACGTGCGGGGCTGGTGGATGAGGTGGTGGCTGGCGACATGGAGGCTGCTGTGCAAGCCGCCATCGCGCGCCATGCCGCCGCAGCGCCGCGGGCCGTGGCCGCCACCAAACGTTTGTTGCTGGCCCAGACTGATACGTCGTTGTCCGCGCTGCTGGATGAGGCGGCGATGGCTTTTGCGCAAGCGCTGCGCGGGTCCGAGGCTCCGCAAGGGCTGGCGGCGTTTGCTGCGCGCAAGGCACCGCCGTGGAGTGCGAAGCCATGAAAAAGATACTGATCGCCAATCGGGCTGTGCATGCCGAAGGCATGGCGAAGCAAATTGCCCGCGCACGCGCAGCGTGCAGGCGGGCGATGGAGCCGCGAGGGCACAGCCTATGAAAAAGATCCTCATCGCCAATCGCGGCGAAATCGCCCGCCGGGTGATTCACACCGCCCACCGCATGGGCATTGAAACGGTAGCCGTCTACTCCGACCCCGACGCCAACGCCTTGCATGTGCGCGAAGCCACCCAGGCCGTGGCCTTGGGCGGCGCCGCCAGCGCCGACACCTACCTGCGCACCGACAAGCTGCTCGCCGCCGCCCGCGCCACCGGGGCCGATGCCGTGCACCCCGGCTATGGCTTCCTCAGCGAGAACGCCGACTTTGCTCAGGCTGTGTTGGATGCGGGCCTGACCTGGATCGGCCCGCCGCCCGCCGCCATCCGCTCGCTGGGCAGCAAGGCAGGTGCCAAGGCGCTGGCCCAGGCACACGGCGTGCCCTGCCTGCCCGGCTATGCGGGCGACGACCAGAGCGACGAGCGCTTTGCCGCCGAGGCTGCACGCATCGGCACGCCCCTCATGGTCAAGGCCGTGGCGGGTGGGGGAGGGCGGGGCATGCGCCTGGTCATCGACCTCGCGCAGTTGCCCGCTGCGCTGGCGAGTGCCCGGTCCGAAGCGCTGGCGGGTTTTGGCTGTGGCGACCTGCTCATCGAGCGTGCGCTGCTGCAGCCGCGCCATGTGGAGGTGCAAGTCTTCGCTGACGCCCACGGTGCGTGCATCCACCTGGGCGAGCGCGATTGTTCGGTGCAGCGCCGTCACCAGAAGATCGTTGAAGAGGCACCCAGCCCAGCGGTGGATGCCGCATTGCGCGAACGCATGGGCGCCTGCGCCGTGGCGCTGGCCCAGGCTGCTGGCTATGTGGGGGCGGGCACGGTGGAGTTCTTGCTCGACGGCAGTGACTTCCACCTCATGGAGATGAACACCCGTCTGCAAGTGGAACACCCGGTGACCGAAGCGCTCACGGGGCTGGACCTGGTGGAGTGGCAAATCCGCGTGGCGCGGGGCGAGCCGCTGCCGCTCGTGCAAGACCAGGTGCACCTGCAAGGCCACGCCATCGAAGTACGCCTGTGTGCCGAAGACGCGCACCTCCGCCCCCACACCGGTCGTGTGCTGCAGTTCAGCGCGCCACCAGCCACTGCGTTCAAGCGGGCCGCACCGGGCGCGCTGCGTTTTGACCATGCGCTGGAGGAGGGGGCAGAGGTCACCCCCCACTACGACGCCATGCTGGGCAAGCTCATCGTGCATGCACCCACGCGGGCCGAGGCCATCGACGCCCTGGTGCGTGCGCTGCACAGCACCCGTGTGCTGGGCCTCCCCACCAACCGCGCGTTTCTGGCGGCCTGCTTGCAGCACCCCGTGTTTGCCAGCGGCCGGGCGCTGGTGCCGTTCCTGGCGGAGCACGCCCAGGAATTGCAGCAATTGCTATCAAATAATGAGCTGTCAGCGCATATTCCTTCGGCGCTATCGGCCATTTTTGCTTCAAATCCGATCTCGGACCTGCCTTGTGCCATGGCCAGGCCCCTGCGGCTGCGCCACCAGGGCGAGGTGCACTCCATCGCCGTGCGCGAGCTGGGCGGCGGGCGCCTGCAGGTGGAGCAGGCCGGGGTAGAGCCCGTGACTTTGCAACTGCCCCAGCGCGGCGTGCACTGCGTGGCGGTGGCCCCCCGGCGCTGGCACTGGCAAGCCGGCGGCGTGGACGGCTGGGTGGAAGACGCCTCCTGGGAGCCTGCCGCACGTGCCGATGCCGCCGGCGGCGCCACCGAGCTGCGCGCCCCCTTCAACGGCAAGGTGGTGGCGCTGCCCGTGGCTGCAGGCCAGGCGCTGGTAGCGGGCGACACCGTGGTGGTCATCGAATCCATGAAGCTCGAACACAGCCTGGCCAGCCCCGCAGCCGCCACCGTGGCCGAGCTGTTGGTAGCGCCCGGCCAGCAGGTCTCGCCCGGCCAGGTGCTGGCCCGCTTTGCACCCGCCACGCAAGGAGCGCCCGCATGAGCACCCCATCCGCAGCGACCTCTGTGAGCGACGAAGACCGCACCGCCCTCGCCGACACCGTCACCCGCTTTGCCCGCACCGAGATCGCCCCGCATGTGGACGCGTGGGACGCTGCGGGCGAATTCCCCCGCAGCCTGTACTGCCGTGCGGCCGACTTGGGCCTGCTGGGCCTGGGCTACCCCGAGGCCTACGGCGGCACGCCCGCCAGCTACCAGCTGCGCCTGCCGCTGTGGCGCGCGCTCAGCCGCCATGGCGCCAGCGGCGGCGTGCTGGCCAGCCTGCTGTCGCACAACATCGGCCTGCCGCCCGTGCTGGCGCATGGCAGCGACGCGGTGCGTGCCGAGGTCATCCCGCCCGTGCTGGCAGGCGAGCAGATCGCCGCGCTGGCGATCACCGAGCCCGGAGGCGGGTCCGACGTGGCCCAGCTCAAGACCACCGCACGGCGCGAGGGTGATGACTACATCGTCAATGGCGAAAAGGTGTTCATCACCTCCGGCATGCGTGCGGACTGGATCACCGTGGCGGTGAGGACCGGGGAGGCCGGAAGCAAGGGCAGCGCAGGCATCTCCATGCTGCTCATCCCCGGCCACAGCGCAGGCCTGTCGCGCAGCAAGCTCGACAAGATGGGCTGGCTCTGCTCCGACACGGCCCATCTGCGCTTTGACAACGTGCGCGTGCCCGCCCGCTACCTGCTGGGCGAAGAGGGTGCGGGCTTTCGCATCATCATGGCCAACTTCAACGGCGAGCGCTTTGGCCTCGCCGCGTCGGCCCTGGGCTTCGCCGAGGCCTGCTACGACGAGGCCCTGGCCTGGGCCCGCCAGCGCAAGACCTTTGGCGCCGCGCTGGTGGAGCACCAGGTCATCCGCCACAAGCTGGTGGACATGCAGATGCGCATCCAGTCCACCGCCGCGTGGTGCGAATCCGTGGCCGCGCAGGCCGACGCTGGGCGCACCGGACCCGATTGGGTGGCGCAGGTCTGCCTGCTCAAAAACCACGCCACCCAAACCATGCAGTTCTGCGCCGATCAGGCCGTGCAGATATTGGGCGGCATGGGCTACATGCGCGGCACCGTCAGCGAGCGCATCTACCGCGAGGTCAAGGTCATGATGATCGGCGGCGGTGCGGAAGAAATCATGAAAGACCTGGCTGCGCGTCAGCTAGGCATCTGAGGAATTGAAGGAGACAGGCCCCATGCACAGCACCGACCACGGCAACAAAGCCATCATCACCTGCGCCATCACCGGCGTGCTGACCGACCCCGGCCAGCACCACGTGCCCGTCACGCCCGAGCAACTGGCAAAAGAAGCCCGCCGCGCCTACGACGCAGGCGCTGCCGTGGTCCACGTGCACTTTCGCAACCAGGAGCCCGGCAAAGGCCACCTGCCCAGCTGGGACCCGCAGGTGGCGCGCGACTGCGTGCAAGCCATGCGCGAGGCCTGCCCGGGTTTGATCATCAACCAGACCACCGGCGTGGTCGGCCCCCACTACCAAGGCCCGCTCGACTGCCTGCGCGCCACCCGCCCCGAGATGGCCGCGTGCAATGCCGGATCGCTCAACTACCTGAAGGTGCGCAGCAACGGCACCTGGGCCTGGTCGCCCATGCTGTTCGACAACCAGCCCGCCAAGGTCAAGGACTTCATCGACGTGATGCTGGAGACCGGCACGCTGCCCGAGTTCGAATGCTTTGACGTGGGCATCGTGCGCTGCGTGGAGATGTATGTGCAGACCGGCATGTACACCGAGCGCCTGCCCGAATACAACTTTGTGATGGGCGTCGAGTCCGGCATGCCTGCGGACCCGGACCTGCTGCCCATCTTGCTCAAGCTGAAAATCAAAGACGCCCCCTGGCAAGCCACCGTCATCGGCCGCAGCGAGATCTGGCCCGTACACCAGCGCGTGGCCGAGCTGGGCGGGCACCTGCGCACGGGACTGGAGGACACGTTCTATCTGCCGGACGGGACCAAGGCGGATTCGAATGGGCCGTTGATTGAGCAGCTCGCAAAGTACGCGCGCAATGCGGGGCGGGACGTGGCTTCGCCGCAGGAGGCGCGGGGGGTGTTGGGGTTAACGGGTGCGTGCACGGCGTAACCGTGGCAGGTTGCTCGTTCAATCGAGTCGTGATCCTTGCAAATTGATCATACGATGATCAGTTTGCAAGGATCACGCATTGGGCCTTTTGTTTTGCGCGACGGCCCGTTTAGCGTACGACAGCGCAGCACGCCGACTCATGTCAAGTGCGCTACTGCAGCAGCGGTCTACGCTGCGCTAATCTGATTTGGAGCGCGTGATATTTGACGGCATGGGGGGGAACTTCAGCTGGAACCTTGCGTTATCGAGTCGGATGCTGCGCGGATAGGCATTTAGGTAGTACCGGCAGATAACCAAGGCAGCGCGATAAATGCTCATAACCATCGATAGAGATGGAGTTGAGATTTCCCCGTAGCGGTAGCCAATGGCATCCGCACCTGAAGGCATTGTTTCCAGAGCGACAGTGACGTCTTGTGGAGTTTGGTCAGCTGCTGCCAGCATTGCCAACTTTCGAACATCATGTTTGTTCGGGACATCGACAGTTTGGGCTTGATGGAGGTAGCACTTCACGGCTTGTTCTGCGGCGAAGTTCGTATCCCATACAGCAGTGGAGAGATTGTGCCTTTCATTGCTCAAAATGTTCTGGGCGGCTCGTTCCAAATACTGCAATACCAGGCTTCCGTGGCGCATCGAAAGCGGATGGTCCTTTGAAATTGAGAGGACTCCAATCGAACAGCGCCGAATGTTTGCAACCGTCTCCGTAACCTCAGCAGAAATCTCCTTTGCCTGGGCCTCTGTCAACAGCGAAAGCGTTGGGGGTCGGACAAGCCAACTGAGTGGCTCCTCGTGAGGAAGGACGTCACTTGCAAACGTGAACCAGCGGGTATTGTCTTCTGCCAAGGGCGAGAAAAAAGATAGCGGTATTTCTAGCGCCGTAGGCGTGTTTCGAATCAATAGAGCTGCCGTATGTGTTTTCTTTGGTTGCGCGCTTATCGCATCACCATAGAGGCGCTCGTACCATTCGATTACGAGCGACAGCAGCACTCCAAACCATCCCTTCACCAGAAATCCATCGGTGGACTCTCCGTCTACGCTCACTATGCAACGCTCTACGACGAAAGACGCGGCTCGCATGGGGCGCTGTGACAGTGGTGTACCTTGAGTTGCGAGGAACTCGTCAATCCCGGGTAGCAAATCGGCGAGAAATTCATCAAGGCTGTTGGGGGCGTCTCTTGGGTTTTGGTCTTCGGTCAGTCCTTCACCCATGCTTTTTGTGTCCTTTCCAATGTTTTAACGCGTTGTGAGACGGATGTAAGAAATCCTAAAACTTCCCTGAGGCCGTCAGAAAACGGATGCTTGACAAGGTTGAGATCGATTGTGTCTAGGTAGTCGGATTCAAAGTGCATTCTGTTCAAAGTACGCAGGTTGAAATTCTTCAATGCTCTCGCGCACCCTCGTTTCTGTCACGAAACCAGCGCCATACCTTCTCGCTAACTCATCAGCACGCTGAAGGAATGTCTCGATCCCCGTCCCATATATGAACTGCATCGCCCCCCCAGTCCACGCCGGAAACCCAATCCCAAAAATCGACCCGATGTTCGCGTCATGCACGCTGGTCAGCACGCCCTCGGCCAGGCAGCGCGCGGTCTCGATGGCCTGGCGGTAGAGCAGGCGGTCCTGGATCTCCTGGACGCTCCATTCCACGCCGGGTTTCTCGAACAAGCCCTTCAACTCCGGCCACAGGTGCTTCTTCGCGCCTGCGGGGTAGTCGTAAAAGCCGCCGCCGCCCGCGCGGCCGGGGCGCTTCAGTTCCTTGACCATGCGCTCCACCAGCAGCTCGCCGGGCGTGGCGGTGTAGGTCTTGCCTTCGGCGGCGAAGTCGGCACGGGTCTGGTCCAGCACATGCACGCTCAGGGTCAGTGCGGTTTCGTCCAGCACAGCCAGCGGGCCCACGGGCAGGCCCGCTTGCATGGCGGCGTTTTCAATCGCGGCGGCGGGGATGCCTTCGCCCAGCATGGCGGCGCCTTCCATCACGAAGGTGCCGAAGGTGCGGCTGGTGTAGAAGCCGCGTGAGTCGTTGACGACGATGGGCACCTTGCCCAGGGTCTGCACGTAGTCGAACGCGCGGGCCACGGTCTCGTCATCGGTCTGCTTGCCTCGGATGATCTCGACCAGCTTCATCTTGTCCACGGGGCTGAAGAAGTGGATGCCGACAAACTTCTCGGGCCGGCGGCTGGCCGTGGCCAGGCCGCTGATGGGCAGGGTGGAGGTGTTGCTGGCAAAGAAGCCGCCGGGGGCCAAGTGCGGCTCGGCCTCTTGCGTGACCTTGGCTTTGAGGTCGCGGCTTTCGAACACGGCTTCGATGATGAGTTCGCAGCCCGCCAGGTCGGCCGCGCTGGCGGTGGGCGTGATGCGGGCCAGCAGCGCTTGCTGGGCCTCGGCCGTCATGCGGCCCTTGTCCACGCGGGCTTGGGTGAGCTTGGCGCTGTAGGCCTTGCCGGCCTCGGCCTTCTCCGCGCTCACGTCCTTGAGCACGGTGGTGATGCCCCGGCTGGCCTGGGCCCAGGCGATGCCTGCGCCCATCATGCCCGCGCCCAGGATGCCGACCTTCTGCGGCTTGTAGCGCGGGGCCGAGCCAGGGCGTGACTTGCCGCTCTTGATCGCGTTCATGTCGAAGAAGAACGTGTTGATCATGTTGCACGCGACGGGGCCGGTCATCAGGCGGGCGAGGTAGCGGCTTTCGATGCGCAGGGCGGTGTCGTAGTCCACCATGGCGCCTTCGACCATGGCGGCCAGCGCCGCCTCGGGCGCTGGGTAGCGGCCTCGGGTGGTCTTCTTGAGCATGGCGGGTGCGACGGTGAGGGCGCCTGCAATCTTGGGGTTGGCGGGTGTGCCGCCGGGCATTTTGTAGTTCTTGTCGTCCCACGGCTGCACCGCGTGCGGATGCGTGGCGATGTGGGCCAGGGCTGCGGGCAGTAGTTGCTCTCGCGTAGCGACCAGCTCGTGCACCAGTTGCAGCTCCAGCGCCTCGGCGGGGTTGAAGAGCTTGCCTTCCAGGATGTAGGGCTGCGCACCCATCAGGCCCAGCAGGCGCGTCATCTTGGTCACGCCGGTGGCGCCGGGCATCAGGCCCAGCGTGACCTCGGGCAGGCCGAACTGGATCTTGGGGTCGGCCACGGCGATGCGGTAGTGGGCGACCAGGGCCACCTCCCAGCCGCCGCCCAGGGCCGCGCCATTCAGGCAGGCCACCACGGGGATGCCCAGGGTTTCGAGCGTGCGAAAGTGCTTCTTCATGCGCTCGATTTCGCCGAACGCGCTGGGCGCATCGGCGGGCGTGAGGCGCATGGTGGCCTTGAGGTCGGCGCCGGCAAAGAAGCTGGTCTTGGCCGATGCCAGCACGATGCCTTTGAGGGCCGTGCCCAGGCGTTCGCGGTCGCCCAGCACTTGGGCGGTGATCTCGCCCAGCTCTTGCTGCCACTGGCGGCACATGGTGTTGACGGGGGAGTTGGTTTCGTCAAACGTGATGACGACAACTTCGCCGTCGGTGCCTTGGGCGGGGATGAGTTCGTAGCGGATGGTTTGCATGATGTTCTTGTCTCCTGCCCGTTCAGATGCGTTCAACGATGGTGGCGATGCCCATGCCGCCGCCCACGCACAGCGTGGCCAGGCCGTAGCGCTGGCCCCGGCGGTGCAGTTCGTCAATCAGGGTGCCGAGGATCATGGCGCCCGTGGCGCCCAGCGGGTGGCCCATGGCAATGGCGCCGCCGTTCACGTTGACCTTGTCGTGGGGCACGCCCAGCTCGCGCATGAAGCGCATGGGCACGGCAGCAAAGGCCTCGTTCACTTCAAACAGATCGATCTGGTCGATGGTCATGCCCGCACGGGCCAGTGCCTTCTTGGCGGCGGGCACGGGGCCTGTGAGCATGATGGTGGGGTCGGCACCGCTCAGTGCCGTGGCCACGATGCGCGCGCGGGGCGTGAGGCCGTGGGCCTTGGCGGCGGCCTCGTTGCCTATGAGCACAGCGGCAGCGCCGTCCACAATGCCCGATGAGTTGCCCGCGTGGTGCACGTGGTGGATGCGCTCCACCTGCGGGTAGCGCTGCAGCGCCACGGCATCAAAGCCCATGCCGCCCAATTGCTCGAACGATGCCTTGAGCGCACCCAGGCCTTCGAGCGTGGTCTTGGGCTTGATGAATTCGTCTTCGGCCAGGATGGTCTGGCCGATGAAGTCGCGCACGGGCACGACCGAATTCTTGAAGTAACCCGCTGCGCGCGCGGCGGTGGCGCGGCGCTGCGATTCGAGGGCGAAGGCGTCCACATCGGCGCGGGTGTAGCCGTCCAGCGTGGCGATGAGGTCGGCACCGATGCCCTGCGGCACGAACAGCGTGGCGGAGTTGGTAGCAGGGTCTTGCGCCCAGGCGCCGCCGTCGGAGCCGATGGGCACGCGGCTCATGCTCTCCACGCCACCGGCCACCACCAGGTCCTCCCAGCCGCTTCGCACCTTCTGCGCGGCCAGGTTCACCGCCTCCAGGCCCGAGGCGCAGAAACGGTTGACCTGCACACCCGCACAGCGAAAGTCCCACCCGGCCTTGAGGGCGGCCACCTTCGGCAGCACCGAGCCCTGTTCGCCCACGGGCGAGACGATACCCATGACTACGTCGTCCACCGCCGCCGTGTCAAAGCGGTGGCGCGCTTGCAGCTCGGTCAGCAGGCCCACCAGCAGGTCGATGGGCTTGACCTCGTGCAGGGTGCCGTCCTTCTTGCCCTTGCCGCGCGGGGTGCGCAGCGCATCGAATACATAGGCTTCGGTCATGAATGGTCTCCGGTGGTTTCTCTAAACTTCAAACGGGTATCGTGGTGAGGCAGCTGGGCTGGCCCACGCCGCTACAAGGTGCTTTCTGACGCGGGTGCAGTGGTTTTTGCACTATCTTTCGGCGGTTGCTATCTACATTTCTGGCTATGGAACGAAATACATCCCCTGCATTGCAGCGCATCGCGCGCAGCGCCATCGAATACGACGACACGCGCGACGGGTTTGCGCTGGAGCACCATGTGGTTCTCGCCGCATCCAGCGCGCTGGCGGTGGCGGCCTTCATGGCGCCCAGCCGCAGCTCGGCAGCCATTCGCGGCATTGGCGCAGGCTTGCTGCTGATGCGCGCGCTGAGCGGCAGCCAGGGTGTGCGCTCCTGGCTGAATGTGACTGATCGCCGCCCCGGTGCACCCCTCAGTCCTGAGGAAGCGCGCGCCGCCTGGTATCTGTAACGGCATTCGGCGCCCACTGGGGCGTTGTGACGGGCGTTGTGCACTGCGTGGCTCATGGCGCGGTGCATGCGGCTATTTGCCCAAGCCCATGGCACGCGCGATCACCTCTTTCATGATCTCGTTGGTGCCGCCGTAAATGCGCTGCACGCGGGCGTCGGCATAGGCGCGGGTGATGGGGTATTCCCACATGTAGCCGTATCCGCCGAACAGCTGTACGCATTCGTCCATGACCTTGCACTGCAGGTCGGTCGTCCAGTACTTGGCCATGCTGGCCGTCTCGGTGTCGAGCTGGTCGCGCGCGATCAACTCACAGCATTTGTCCACAAACACGCGGGCCACCTGCACCTGCGTTTGCAGCTCGGCCAGGGTGTGGCGGGTGTTCTGGAACGACGCCACGCTCTGGCCAAACACCTTGCGCTGCTTGACGTAGTCCAGCGTCCAGTCGATGGCAGCCTGGGCTGCGGCCACGGCGGTGATGGCGATCTGCAGGCGCTCCCAGGGCAGCTGCTCCATCAGGCAGATAAAGCCGCGCCCTTCCATGGCGGGGCCGCCCAGCAGATTCTCGGTGGGCACCTTCACGTCGTTGAAGAACAGTTCGGACGTGTCTTGCGCTTTCATGCCCATCTTCTTGAGGCGCTGGCCTTTTTCAAAGCCCGGCATGCCGCGTTCCACCAGCAACAGGCTGGTGCCCTTGGCGCCCGCAGCCGGGTCGGTCTTGGCGACGACGATCACCAGGTCGGCATGCCAGCCGTTGGTGATGAAGGTCTTGCTGCCGTTCAGCACATAGTGGCTGCCGTCGGCGCTCTTGATGGCGGTGGTCTTGATGCCTTGCAGATCGCTGCCTGCAGCGGGCTCGCTCATGGCGATGGCGCCCACCACAGCGCCGCTGGCCATCTGCGGCAGGTACTTTTGCTTTTGCGTCTCGGTGCCGTAGTGCAGGATGTACGGCGCCACGATCTCGCTGTGCAGGCCAAAGCCGATGCCCGTGGTGCCGGCGCGCGCCAGTTCTTCCATCTGCGCCACCGAGTACAGCTTGTCGGCCCCGGCGCCGCCGTATTCCTCGGGAAGGCTCATGCACAGAAAGCCATGAGCGCCTGCCTGGCTCCACACCTCGCGGGCCACGTAGCCCTGGTCTTCCCAGTCGGCATGGTGGGGCGTTACTTCCTTCTCGATAAAGCGGCGAAAGCTGTCAGCAAAGGCCTGGTGGTCGGGCTGGAAGAGGGTGCGTTCGATCATGGTGGGGCAACCAGGTTATTTATGCAAAGTTACTGCTTGGTTAAATTCTGCCACTGACTGAGCCCGGATGCACCCCCTGAAACGCAAAAGCCGCCCGAAGGCGGCTTGATGGAGGTGGTTCAGGCGCTCATGGCTTGACGTAGTCGGAGACCACCTTCCATTTGCCGTCCTGGATCTGCGACAGGCGCGAGAGGTCGCTGCCCAGGCGCTTTTGCGGGCCAAAGGTGCCCTCGGCGCTGCCGAACATGTCGGGCGGGATCACCATGGTGTCCATGGCCTTGATGAAGCTGTCGGTGCTCAGGTTGGGGCCCGCCTTCTGCGCGGCCTTGATGAAGGCGTCGATGGCGTTGTAGCCGTAGACCGAGAACACGGTGGGGTCTTCGTTGAACTTGGTCTTGTACTTGTTGGCCCAGAAACGGATGGGCTGGCTGGCTTCATCCAGGTAGGGGTGTTGCACCGTCATGGTGGCGTACAGCCCATCCATGGGCCTGCCGCCCAGCTTGTGGATGAGGTCGGTGTAGGCGGCGCTGGAGCCCAGGAAGGTGGGGTTGAAGCCCGTCTTGCGCGCCTCGCCAATCGTGCCGATGGTCTCGCGGATGATGGTGCCCAGGATCACGAAGTCGCATTCGGACGACTTCATCTTGGCGACCTGTGAAGAGAAGTCGGTGGCGCCGCGCTTGTACGAGGTCTTCTCGGTGAAGTCCATGCCCATGGACTTGAGTGCCGCCTCGCCGCCGCGCATCACTTCCAGACCAAACTCATCGTCCTGGTAGATGGTGCAGACCTTCTTGGCGCCTTTTTCCTTGATGAGCTTAGGCGCGGCCAGGCGGATCTGGTCGTAGTACGTGGCGGCAAACGAATACTTGAGCTTGTGGAAGGGTTCGTACATTTCCCGTGCAGCGGTGACGGGGAAGAAGTTGATCACGTTCTTGCTGAACTGCACGGGCATGGCGGCCAGGTTCTGCGCCGTGCCGATGTGCGCAATCATCATGAAGATCTTGTCCTGGTTCACGAGCTTTTGCGCAGCCAGCACGGCTTTCTTGGGGTCGTAGCCCGAGTCTTCCACCTTCAGGTCCAGCTTGCGGCCATTCACGCCGCCTTGCTCGTTGGCCTCGTCCACGCGCAGCATCATGCCCAGCCGCACCTGCTTGCCAAACCCCGCCAGCGGGCCCGACAGATCCTGGATGGAGCCCAGCGTGATGGTGTCCTTGCTCACGCCCTGGCTGGGCTGCGCCTGGGCGGAGGCACCGGCCATGGCCACGAGGGCCAGCGCGGCGATGTGATGAAACTTCATGGCACGTCTCCTTCGGTTGGATCGAAACAAAAACGATCGCTCGTTATAGAACGATGCCCGGGGTGGGGCACCAGCACTTTCCCTATCCTGATGGGCGTGGCCTGTGGTTGCGTGACGTGCGCACCTACCGGTACATCGCCTCAATCTGCGGTGCGTACTTCTGCTGCACCAGCTTGCGCTTGAGCTTCATGGTGGGTGTCAGCTCTTCATCCTCGGCTGTGAGCTGGGTGTCGAGCAGGAAGAACTTCTTGATCTGCTCCACGCGGGCGAACTTGGCATTGACGCGGTCAATCTCGGCCTGGATCAGCTCCTGCACCTCGCGCGTGCGGGTTAGGCTGGCGTAGTTGGAGAACGGCACGTCGTTGTCCTGTGCGTACTTCTCCACGTTCTCCTGGTCGATCATGATGATCACCGTGAGGTAGGGCAGCTTGTCGCCAATCACCACCGCATCGGTGATGTAGGGGCTGAACTTGAGTTCGTTCTCCAGCTCGCTCGGCGTGATGTTCTTGCCGCCCGCCGTGATGATGATGTCCTTCATGCGGTCGGTGATGCGCAGGTAGCCATCAGCGTCGATCAGGCCCACATCGCCCGTGTGCAGCCAACCTTCGGGGTCGATGGTTTCGGCGGTTTTCTCGGGCTGGTTGAGGTAGCCCTTGAACACATTGGGGCCACGCACCAGGATTTCTCCCGTGGCGGGGTCGATGCGCACCTCGTTGTAGCTGGCCGCGGGGCCGATGGAGCCGGGTTTGATGCGGCTGGCCGGCACACCGGTGGAGGCTCCGCAGGTCTCGGTCATGCCCCACACCTCCAGCATGGGCACACCCAGCGCCAGGTACCACTTCACCAGATCGGGCGAAATGGGCGCTGCGCCTGTGACCAGAAAGCGCGCACGGTGGATGCCGATGAGCTTGCGCACATTGTTGAGCGCCAGAAAGCGCGCCAGCATGAACTGCGCCTTCAGCAAACCGCCCACCGGCTGTCCGGCCAGCACCAAGTCAGCGATGCGGGTGCCCACGCCAATCGACCAGGCATAGGCCGCCTGCTGCATGCGCGTGGATTCCTTGAGCGCGATCATCACGCCCGAATAGAACTTCTCCCACACCCGGGGGACGGCGGTGAACACCGTGGGTGCGATCTCTCGCACGTTCTCGGGCACGGTGTCGGGGTTCTCCACAAAGTTCAGGCGCGCGCCGGTGTAGAGCGAGAAGTATTCGCCCCCCATGCGCTCGGCGATGTGACACAGCGGCAGAAAACACATGGTCTCGTCGGCCTCACTGCGCGAGATCAGCGTGTTGTAGCCGCGCACGGTGTAGGTAAGCGCGGCGTGCGTGTGCATGGCACCCTTGGGCTTGCCGGTGGTGCCCGAGGTGTAGACCAGGATGGCCAGGTCTTCGGGTCGGCAGGCCTTGACGCGCTGCATCAGCGCGTCGGGGTGTTGTGTATTCCAGGCCCTGCCCAGCTCGCGCAGGCCCGCAAGGCTCAGCACATCGGGGTCGTTCAGGCTGCGCAGGCCTTCCATGTCGAACACCACCACCTTGCGCAGCAGGGGCAGGCTGCTGCGCACTTCCAAGGCCTTGTCGAGCTGTTCATCGTCTTCCACGAACAGCACGGTGGTGCGAGAGTCTTCGCTCAGGTAGTGCACCTGCGCCGCCGCGTCAGTGGGGTAGATGCCATTGGCCACGCCGCCACAACTCAGCACGGCCAGGTCGGCCAGCACCCATTCGATGTTGGTGTTGGACAGGATGGATGCGCATTCGCCCGGCGCAAACCCCAGCGACATCAGGCCGCCCGCAATCTCCCGCACGGCTTCGGCCGTCTGGTCCCAGGTCCAGCTCTTCCAGATGCCCAGCTCCTTCTGGCGCATCCACACGCGCGGGCCACGCTCGGCCACGGCGTTCCAGAACATGGCGGCGATGGTGTCGCCCGCCAGCACGTCGGTGCCTGCGGGCTGGATGTGATTGAGGTCCCAGAGGTTAGACATTTGCGCTTATCTCCAGGTCTTCTTTTTCTTCCAGCGCCGCTCTCCGCGCACGCCGACATCTTTCATCCCAAGGTAGAACTCCTTGATGTCGTCCTTCTCGCGCAGGCGCTCGCAGCTGTCTTCCATCACGATGCGGCCGTTCTCCAGCACATAGCCGTAGTCCGATGCGTTGAGCGCCATGTTGGCGTTCTGCTCCACCAGCAGGATGGTGGTGCCGCGCTCACGGTTGATGCGCACCACGATCTCGAAGATCTCCTTGGTGAGCTTGGGGGACAGGCCCAGGCTGGGCTCGTCGAGCAGGATGAGTTCGGGGTTGGCCATGAGCGCACGCGAGATCGCGAGCATCTGCTGCTGCCCTCCCGAGAGCAGGCCCGCGTCCTGCGCGGCGCGCTCCTTCAGGATGGGGAAGTAGCCGAACACGGTTTCGATGTCGCGCGCCACCGCGTCCTTGTCGGCGCGCGTATAGGCTCCCATTAGCAGGTTGTCGCGCACCGACAGCAGCGGGAACACCTCGCGCCCCTCGGGCACGTGCATCAGGCCCCGGCGCACGATGGCTGCCGGGTCGTTGGCAGTGATGTCGGCGCCCGCGAATTCGATGGAGCCCTTGCGCGGGTCGATGATGCCGCTGATGGTCTTCAGGATGGTGGTCTTGCCCGCGCCGTTGCTGCCCAGCACGGCGGCGATCTCGCCGCGCCGCACCTGCAGGCTCACGCCCCGGATGGCCTTGATGGGGCCATATGCGCTCTCCACGTTCTGCAGGCGCAGCAGGGGCTGGTCGGCGGCGCTGGCTGCCGGGCTGGTGGCGGGGGTGGACAGCACGGCGCTCATGTGCGGACTCCCATGCTGGAACCCGCTGGGCGGCGCAGGTTGCTCACATCGTCGATGGTGCCCAGATAGGCCTCGATCACCCCTGGGTGCGTTTGCACCTCGCGCGGCGTGCCCATAGCCACCACCTCGCCCTGGTTCATGGCCAGCACGCGGTCGGATACCTTGGAGACCAGCGACATGTCGTGTTCCACCATCAGCACCGTGATGCCCAGCTCGTGCTGGATGTCCTGGATCCAGAAGGCCATGTCGTCGGTCTCTTCCACGTTCAGGCCCGAAGAGGGCTCGTCGAGCAGCAGCAGCTGCGGCTCGGTGCACAGCGCGCGCGCGAGCTCCACCACCTTGCGCACGCCGTAGGGCAGGCCGGCCACCATGGTGTCACGGTAGTGCTGCAGGTCGAGAAAGTCGATGATTTGCTCGGCCTTTTCGCGCGCCAGGATCTCGCCTTCGCGCACCTTACGGGTAAAGAACATCTCGGCCCACAGGCTGCTGTGCTGCCGCGTATGGCGGCCGATCAGCAGGTTGTGCAGGACGCTCGCGTGCTCAAACAGCTCGATGTTCTGGAAGGTACGCGCAATGCTCAGGCCCGCCACCTTGTGGGGCGGCTGGTCAGTGAGCGGCAGCATGGCGCCGCCGGGGCCCGCATAGGCAATGGTGCCGGTGGTGGGCGTGTAGATGCGGCTGATGAGGTTGAACACCGTGGTCTTGCCCGCGCCATTGGGCCCGATGAGGGTGAACACCTCGCCGCGCCGCACGTCAAAGCTCACGTTGTTGACCGCCAGCACGCCGCCAAAGCGCACGCTGAGGTTCTGGGCCGAAAGCAGGACTTCGTTGGTCATCGCTGTCATTTCAACCTGTCGGATTTTTGAAAGGACTTCTGCCGCTTGAACAGGCCCTTGCGGTAGAACGGGAACATCTGCAGCCAGGTGCGCACCTTGAGCCAGCGGCCGTACAAGCCCATGGGCTCGAACAGCACAAACGCAATCAGAACGACGCCGTACACCACAGCCTGCAGGCCAGGCGACTGGCCGATGGAGTCTGGCAACCAGTCCTTGCCCAGGGAGATGAGCTGCGGCATGGCGATCAGGAAGATCGCGCCCAGGAAGGCGCCGTGCACTGAGCCCAGCCCGCCGATCACGATCATCAGCAGCAGGTCGATGGACTGCAGGATGTTGAACTGATCGGGTGAGATGAACTGCAGCTTGTGCGCGTACAACGCCCCGCCGATGCCTGCGAGCGCGGCTGATATGGAGAACGACAGCGTTTTGTAGCGCGCGAGGTGGATACCCATGCTCTGTGCCGAAATCTCTGAATCACGGATAGCGACAAACGCGCGGCCCGTGGGCGAGCGCAGCAGGTTCAGGATGGCGAGGGTGCTGACCACTGCAATCACCAGGCACAAGAAGTAGAACGACTCGGTGGATTCGAACGAATAGCCCCCAATCTGCGGCGGCACCAGGTGCTTGCCGGAGTTGCCGCCCGTGACCGACTCCCAGCGCGCAAACACCTCTTCCACAATGAAGCCGAACGAAAGCGTGGCCATGCCCAGGTAGATGCCCTTCACGCGCAGCGCGGGCAGACCCACCACCACGCCCACAGCGGCAGACAGCCCCGCTGCGCAGGCCAGCGACAGCGCAAACGGCCAGCCCATGCCCGTGAGCACGGCCTGTGTATACGCCCCCACGCCGAGGAATGCAGCGTGCCCCAGCGAGAACAAGCCGGTGAAGCCCGCCAGCAGCATCAGTCCCAGGCCCACGATGGCGTAGATGAGCACAAAGGTGAGCTGAGCCAGCCAGTATTCGGGCGCCACCCAGGGTGCGGCGACGAGGGCCAGGCACAGCAGGCTGTACCAGAACACATGTCCGCCATGCTTGGCGAGGCGGATGTCTTGCGCGTACGAGGTCTTGAAGATGAAACGCATGTTTGTCCTTCAGACCTTCTTCCGTAGCTTTTCGCCGAATAGCCCGTTGGGTTTGACCATCAGCATGATCAGCACCACGATGTACGCGGCCGTGTCCTTGAACCCATCGGGCAGGTAGAAGCCCGAGAGCGATTCGACGATGCCGATCACCAGTCCGCCGACGATGGCGCCGGGCAGGCTGCCAAAGCCGCCCACCACGGCGGCCGGGAAGGCCTTGAGGCCGATCAGCCCCATGTTGGCGTGCACGAAGGTGATGGGCGCCAGCAGCAGGCCCGCCACCGCCGCCACCGCAGCGGCCAGGCCCCAGGCCAGGCCGTTGAGCCGCTGCACCGGAATGCCCATGTAATAGGCGGCCAGCTGGTTCTGCGACGACGCCTGCATGGCAATGCCCAGCTTGCTGTAGCGGAACATGGCGAACAGCAGCACGCACAGCACGCCCGTGGCGCCAATCACCACCAGCTGCTCGGCGTTGAGCACCAGCGCACCGAGGCGAAACGACAGGTCCTTGTAGGGCACGGGCAGCGTGTGCGTCTCGGTGCCGATGTTGGGGATCATGGTCACCAGCCCGCGCAGCACGTAGCCGATGCCGATGGTGAGCATGACGATGGAAAACGCGGGCTGGCCGAGGATGGGGCGGATCACGGCGCGCTCCAGCACTACGCCAAAGCAGCCCATGGCCAGGATGCTGGCGAGCACCGCCACCCAGAAGGGAAAGCCCAGCACCGTCATGAGTGCCAGCCCGCAGAAGGCGCCGAGCATCATGAGTTCGCCCTGGGCGAAGCTCACGGTCTCCGTGGCCTTGTAGATGAGCACAAAGCCCAGAGCGATCAGGCCGTAGATGCACCCCTGGGAGACACCGCTGATCAACAGTTGCACAAATTGCACACTGGCTCTCCAGATTGAGACCTGAGCCGGTGGGCGCAAAGCGTGTGGTGACTGGCAGCACGCACTTTGTGAAACCCTGGGGGCACAAGACCTGCAGAATATTTTTACAAAGCGATTGCTTTGCATAAATAATGGTGCACGTGCCCGGCGCATACCGCACTCGGGGCTAACCCTGATGAGCGACTGCCGGTCGGCAGCGGCGCATATTGACGCAGTGCGTGGTGGGGCGCAATAAGGGTTGCGTCCTATCCACCCGGATTCAGCGCACGAGGAGAACCCATGTCCATACAGGTAGAGACCCAGGGTCGTGTCACGCTGGTGACATTGCACCGCCCCGATGTGCGCAACGCGGTGGATGCCGCCACAGCGCAGACCTTGCACGCTGCGTTCGTCGCGTTCGACCAGGATGACAACGCGGACGTGGCTGTATTCCACGGCGCGGGCGGGCATTTTTGTGCGGGGTGGGATCTGCAGTCGGGCGCGCGCCTGCAGGCGCAGGGCGTGTCGCCCGAGGCTTTGGCCGAGGGGTTGGATTTTTCGCCGGGCGAGGCCCAGCCTCTTGGTCCCATGGGCCCCAGCCGCTTGCAACTCTCCAAGCCCGTGATCGCAGCCATTGAGGGCGCTGCCGTGGCTGGCGGCATGGAGCTGGCGTTGTGGTGCGACCTGCGCGTGATGGCCGAGGACGCCTACATGGGCGTGTTCTGCCGCCGGTTTGGCGTGCCGCTCATCGACGGCGGCACGGTGCGCCTGCCGCGCCTCATCGGGCTGTCGCACGCGCTGGACCTGATCCTGACGGGGCGCAAGGTGGAGTCGGCCGAGGCCCTGCGCCTGGGGTTGTGCAACCGCGTGGTGCCTTGCGGGCAGGCGCTGGAGGCAGCACTGGTGCTGGCCCGCCAGCTGGCTGCCTTTCCGCAGGCCACCCTGCGCGCTGACCGCGCCAGTGCGCTCGCGGCAGAGGGGCTGCCCTTGCAGCAGGCTTTGTTGCAGGAGTGGACGGGCGGCCGCGAATGCCTGGCAGAGGCCTTGTGTGGCGCCGTGCGTTTCAGCGCGGGGCAAGGGCGCCATGGCCATTTTTAGGTCAGAATGCCTGAAGGCGCCGGTGTATCAAGCACTGATAGCTATAAAAACAGGAGTCATCGGCCGGGCGGGCGCAGTGCCCCGCAGGGTCGTACACCGCACACCATGAGCAAAACCATCCCCTCACAGCCGCAGGCCTTTGAGCCCGAGTTCATTGCCGGGCTCAAGTCCATCTTTGAAGAAAAAATTGTGTTCAATCAGGTGCTGGGCCTGAAGATCACGTCCCTGGCGCCCGATGGCGTGGCGGGCCGCATCGACATGAAGCCCGACCTGGTGGGCCACTACGCCTACAACCGCATCCACGGAGGTGTGATCAGCGCGGGGCTCGACGCCATGGGCGGCCTGGCGGTGATGGCCGCGATCGGCGCCAAGCACCTGGACGAGCTGCCCGAGCAGCGCCTGCACCGCTTTGCCAAGCTGGGCACCATCGACCTGCGCATCGACTACCTGCGCCCGGGCATTGGCAGCCACTTCGAGCTGCGCGCGCAGGTGCTGCGGCTGGGCTCCCGTGTCGCCACGACGCGCATGGAATTTCTCGGGCCGGATGGCCAGATCATGTCGGCGGGGGCCGCTGCGTACATCGTGTCTTGAGGCGTGCGCCGCAGGATGTAACGGCGGGATGTGTGATCCCGCAAGCCCTGCAAGCGCATGCAACCATCGAACCGTTTGGTTACCGTTCTTGCGTAACGAAGGCATCTTTCACAAGGCACGAAACCTACGATGACTCTCTTTTCAAGGAGATCTGATGGCCGTGCAAAACCCCTTCTTTGGCAAGCGTGAACCCGAGTCGTTCCAACCCCGCAGCAGCACCAGCTCAGGCTCCGTATTGGGGGGCTCTGCGACCAACAGCGTGGCCCCCGTGCAGCCGGTGCCTGCTGCGGCGGCCCCCAAGTCGAGCAGTGCCGGCGACAGCTCGGGCAGCAAGCTCACGGTGGGGCCGAACATCAAGCTCAAGGGCGTAGAGATCACCGATTGCGACACCCTCGTGGTGGAAGGCACGGTCGAAGCCACCATGGATTCGCGCGTGATCCAGATATCGGAGCATGGTGCCTTCAAGGGCTCGGCCGAGATCGACATTGCCGAGATCCACGGCGAATTCAACGGCTCTCTCACCGTGCGCCAGAAGCTCGTGATCTACAGCTCGGGCAAGGTCAACGGCAAGATCCGATACGGCAAGCTGGTGGTGGAAGAGGGCGGTCAGCTGGCCGGAGAGATCGAGGCCGGGTTCTCCGGGTCGTCGTCCAGCAGCACGCAGCGGGCCGCAGCGCCCTTGAGGGCTGAGCCGGCTGCGCTGGTCGCCTGAGACGGTGTGACAAAACGCGCGCCGGAGGGCGCGCGGGCAGGCGCGGCCGGGCATTCCCGCTCGCCCGCTCATTTGATTACGCCGGCGCGTCGTGCTTGGGCACCGGGCGCGGCCTGCCCTGGTCGTCGATGGCCACGTAAGTCAGGCGCGCCTCTGTCACCTTGACATAGCGGCCCTGGTCGGCAAAACGCTCGGCATACACCTCCACCTCCACCGTGACCGAGGTGTTGCCCACCCGCGTGATGGCCGAGAAGAACGACAGGATGTCGCCCACGCGCACAGGCTGCTTGAAGATGAACTCATTGACCGCCACCGTGGCCATGCGGCCCTGCATGTAGCGCGCTGGCAGCACGGAGCCCGCCAAGTCCACCTGCGCCATCACCCAGCCCCCAAAAATATCGCCGTTGCCATTGGTATCCGCAGGCATGGGGATGACCTTGAGCACCAGTTCCTTGTCGTTGGGTAATGCGGCGGGTGGTGGGCTGAAAACGGCAGACATGGGCACAATCTCGGTTGGGGCTGAGCCAATTCTTGGAGGAACCTGGGGTTTCACAAGCGGCTCGCCCGCAAAAACCACCTTGGCATCAGCCGGGTCGGTAAAAACAACAGCAACCGGAATTGTCCCCCATGCGCCACCACGGCGAAACCGCCCCTACTGCGCCCGGTGCCACCCCCCATGGCGCGGCCGCCAGCCCCGTGCCCGTCCAATCGGACTGGGCCACCCTGCACCGGCTTCTGCCCTATCTGTGGCAATACAAATGGCGCGTGATTGCCGCCATCGTCTTCATGGTGGGCGCCAAGCTTGCCAATGTGGGCGTGCCCATCCTGCTCAAGACGCTGGTCGATGCCATGAGCCTGAAGCCGGGCGACCCTGCCGCGCTGCTGGTGGTGCCGGTGGGGCTTCTGGTGGCCTATGGCGCGCTGCGGCTGTCCACGTCGCTGTTCACCGAGCTGCGCGAACTGGTGTTCGCCAAGGCCACGCAGGGCGCGGCGCGCTCGATTGCGCTGCAGACCTTTGAGCACCTGCACGCGCTGAGCCTGCGCTTTCACCTGGAGCGCCAGACCGGTGGCATGACGCGCGACATCGAGCGCGGGGTGCGCGGCATCGAGTCGCTGATTTCGTTCTCGCTGTTCAACGTGTTTGCCACGCTCATCGAAGTGATTTTGGTGTTGAGCGTGCTGGCCGTGAAGTTCGACGCGTGGTTTGCCTGGATCACACTCACCGCGCTGGTGCTGTATATCGCCTACACCGTGCTGGTGACCGAGTGGCGCACCAAGTTCCGCCGTGAGGCCAACGAGTTCGACTCGGCGGCGCACTCCAAGGCCGTGGATTCGCTGCTCAACTACGAAACCGTCAAATACTTCAACAACGAAAGCTTCGAGGCGCGCCGCTACGACGAGAGCCTGGAGCGCCTGCGCCGCGCGCGGCTGAAGAGCCAGACCACGCTGTCCATGCTCAACACCGGCCAGCAGCTCATCATCGCCGTGGGCCTGGTGGCCATGCTCTGGCGCGCCACGCAGGGCGTGGTCGATGGGCGCATGACGCTGGGCGACCTGGTCATGGTCAACGCGTTCATGATCCAGCTCTACATCCCGCTCAACTTTCTTGGCGTGATCTACCGCGAGATCAAGCAGAGCCTGACCGACCTGGACAAGATGTTCACGCTGATGGACAAAGAGCGCGAGGTGGCCGACGCCCCCGGCGCGCAGCCTCTGGCCGGGCTGGACCAGCCCACCGTGCGCTTCGAGGATGTGGTGTTTGCCTATGACCCCAAAGGCGGGCGCACCATCCTGCAAGGCATCAGTTTCGAGATTCCGGCAGGCAAGACGGTGGCGGTGGTCGGGCCCTCGGGCTCGGGCAAGAGCACTCTGGCACGGCTGCTGTTCCGCTTCTACGACATCCAGCAGGGCCGCATCACCATCGCGGGGCAGGAGATCCGCAGCGTGACGCAGGCCAGCGTGCGCCAGGCCATTGGCATCGTGCCGCAGGACACCGTGCTGTTCAACGACACCGTGGCCTACAACATCGCCTATGGCCGCCCCGGCGCCAGCCAGGATGAGATCGAATCTGCCGCCCGCGCCGCGCGCATCCACGACTTCATCGCGAGCACCCCCAAGGGCTACGCCACCATGGTGGGCGAGCGGGGGCTCAAGCTCTCGGGCGGCGAAAAGCAGCGCGTGGCGATTGCGCGCACGTTGCTCAAGAACCCGCCCATCCTGATCTTTGACGAGGCTACCAGCGCGCTGGACTCCGCCAACGAACGCGCCATCCAGGCCGAGCTGCAGGGGGTGGCGCAGAACAAGACCACGCTGGTGATCGCGCACCGCCTGTCCACGGTGGTGGACGCGCACGAGATCCTGGTCATGGACGCCGGCCGCATCATCGAGCGCGGGACGCACGCACAGTTGCTGGCCCTGGGGGGGCGCTACGCGAGCATGTGGTCCCTCCAGCAAAGCGACGCGGCCGCTTGAGGCGTACCCGCATTTCTCTCTTTTTCTATCTCGATATTTGACCCATGAAGCCTGTCCTCCTCGCCCTCATGTTCCTGTCTGAAGAGCACATCGCCCAAATGGCGCAGACCTTCGAGGTGATCTACGCCCCCGACGCCGCCCAGGCAGCAACCGCCATTGCGCAGCACGGCGGCCGTGTGCGGGTGGTGCTCACCATCGGTGCCGTGGGCCTGAGCCCTGCGCAGATCGATACCTTGCCTGCGCTCACGCTCATCTGCGCGCTCGGCGCCGGTTACGAGAGCGTGGCGGTGGACTACGCCAAGGCCCGTGGCATCGTGGTGGCTACGGGTGCTGGCACCAACGACGACTGCGTGGCCGACCACACCTGGGGCCTGCTGATCGCCGCGCAGCGCCGCATCCTGCCGCTGGACAAGGCCACGCGCGCAGGTGTGTGGCGCACGGCCCTGCCGCTGCCCCCCAACGTCTCGCACAAGCGCCTGGGCATCATCGGCCTGGGCACCATCGGCAAGAAGATTGCGCAGCGCGCGCTGGGCTTCGAGATCGAGGTGGGCTATCACAACCGCAGCGCCCGCACCGATGTGCCATACCGCTACTTTGCCGATGTGACGGCGCTGGCCGAGTGGGCGGACTTTCTCGTCGTCGCCACGCCCGGCGGCGCGGGCACCAAGCACTTGGTCAACGCTACGGTGCTCAACGCGCTGGGCCCGCGTGGCGTGGTGGTCAACATCGCACGCGGCAGCGTCATCGACACCGCCGCCTTGGCCGCCGCGCTGCGCGAAGGCCGCCTTGCCGCTGCGGGCCTGGATGTGTACGAGAGCGAACCCTTGCCCCCGGCCGAGCTGCTGGGCCTGGACAACGTAGTACTCACGCCCCATGTGGCAGGCTGGTCACCCGAGGCGGTGCAGAACTCGGTGGACCGCTTCATGGAAAACGCCCGCCGCCACCTGGCGGGCGAGGCGCCCGTGACGCCGCTATGAGCATAAAAATGCCCTGTAGTGCTAGTGAATCAAGTGCAAGCAGCTATGAAATGCATAGTGTTTACGTTCTGCAGTTCGCTGGCGGCGCCAGGGGCGTGGCATGACGCTGGACCTTGCTGACCTGCAGCAGCGCCTGCGCGCCTTTGCCGCCGCCCGCCAATGGCAGCCGTACCACACGCCCAAGAACCTGGCCATGGCGCTGATGGTGGAGGCGGCCGAGCTGCAGGAGCTGTTTCAGTGGCTCACGCCCGAGCAGTCGCAACACCTCACCGCCGACCCCACGCAGAAAGAGCGCGTGGGTGAGGAGATGGCCGATGTGCTGCTGTATCTGCTGCAACTGGCCGACCACACCGGCGTGGACCTGCGCGATGCGGTCGAGCGCAAGCTGGTGAAGAACGCGATCAAGCACCCCGCACCGCCCGCTGGCCCGGCTTCGGTCGATTGAGCCCCGCCGGGCAGCGCCCGCACTCAGGCGTTCTCTGAGTACCCCTTGGGCCAGCTGTTGCTGGCGTGGTTGCACTCCTGCCAATCGCGCCCGCGCGGGGTGTGGCCGATGCCGGGGTTGAAGGTGTTGGTCGGGTCCAGCGATTGGTAGAAGCCCGCCAGCGCAGGTTTTGCCACGTAGAGGTGGCCCACGTTGTGTTCGGCGGGGTACTCGGCGCGGCGCTCGTCCAGCAGCTCCCACATGCGGTGCTCCATGGCCAGCGGGTCCACGCCCTTCTTCACGATGTAGTCCTGGTGGAACACATGGCAGAAGAAGTGGCCGTAGTACAGCTTGTGCACCACATTGCGCTCCACGTCCTGCGGCAGTTGTTCCACCCATGCGCGGTCGTTGCGGCGCAGCGCAATATCGAGCGCCACGATGTCTTCGACCTCGCTGCGGTGCACCTCGCGGTAGCGGATGGCTGCGCCTGCAATCGCAAAGCGGTGCAGGAAGGCCTTGCGCCCTTCGTCGGCATCGCACTCAAACCAGCCGCCCTGGGTGCTGTGGGCAAAGTGCTCTGTCAGGAATGCCCGGGTGGCTTCCACCTGGTCGTTCGATACGCGCACCAGCAGATGGTGCTCGTACAGATCGCGCCACTGCCGCACACGCCGGGGCAGGTGGCTGGGCAGCAGGCGGGTCACGGCCTGGATGGCGTGGTCCACAAAACCGCGCAGGCCGATGCGTTCAAAGAAGCCGTCGAACCGGCTTTTGAGCGCAAAGGCCGCAGGCACGCGGGCAGTGCCAAAGCGGTCGATGAGCAAAAAGGTGTCCTTACCGTACTTCTCGCCAATGTCGAACGCCGTGCGGTGGATGTATTCACCCGCAATGGGCGGGCGGGGCAGGGCGGTGAGCAGGTGGCGGCGCACGGCGGTGAGGTCTTCGGGCGCGTTGCTGCCGATGTAGAACACCGTGCTGGGTTCTTTGGGGAAGGTGTCCAGCCGCACGGCAAACAGGCACACCTTGCCCGCAGAGCCCGAGGCCTCAAACAGGCGCGAAGGGTCGGCATTGAAGCGGGCGGGGCTGTCTGCGTCCACGGCGCGCACGTCCTGCGCATAGCGGGCGTCGGATGCGGCGCGCTCGGGCTCGTGGCGCACGTCGGCTTCGGTGTAGCTGCCGTTTTGCAGGCGGGTCAGGATGTCTTCGGGCGTCTGGCCCAGCTCGATGCCCAGGTGGTTCACCAGCTCCAGCGTGCCGTCGTCACGCACGCGGGCGTACAGCGCCAGTTCTGTGTAGGCCGGGCCGCGTCGCACCAGCGCGCCGCCCGAGTTGTTGCAGATGCCGCCCAGCACCGAGGCGCCGATGCACGACGAACCAATGACCGAGTGCGGCTCGCGGTTGAAGGGGATCAGTGTCTGTTCCAGCCGGTCGAGTGTGGCGCCGGGCAGGCACACCACCTGCTCGCCGCCGCGCACCACCTGCACACCTGCAATGCGCAGCGTGTTGATGAGCACGATCTCGCGGTCGTACTGGTTGCCGTCAGGCGTGGAGCCACCGGTGAGGCCGGTGTTGGCCGCCTGCATGATGACGATGCGGTCGGCCGCCACGGCGGCCTGCAGCACCTTCCACTGCTCCAGCAGCGTGCCGGGGCGCACCACGGCCAGCACCGGGCCTTCGCCCGTGCGGTGGCCTTTGCGAAAGCGTCGGGTGGCCTGGTCGTCGGTCAGGACGTGGGCGGCGCCCACGGCGTCGCGCAGTTGCGCCAGCAGGGCCTCACGGGAGACAGGGGAGATGGGTGTGGCGGCGCTCATGCTTCGCGCACCAGCAAGTCAGCGGAGATGTCGGCCACCTTGGCCACGCTGGTCAGTGTCATGGCCACGCGCATTTCCTTTTCCAGCAGCTCCAGCAGGTGCTTGACGCCTGCCTCGCCAGCGGCAGCCAGCGCATAGATGTACGCGCGGCCGATCATGGCGCAGTCGGCGCCCAGCGCAATGGCGCGCACCACGTCCAGCCCGTTGCGGATGCCCGAGTCGGCCAGGATCTTGATCTGGCCCTTTACCGCGTCGGCAATGGCGGGCAGGGCGCGGGCCGACGACAGCACGCCGTCGAGCTGCCGGCCGCCATGATTGGAGACGATGATGCCGTCCGCGCCAAAGCGCACGGCGTCCTTGGCGTCCTCGGGGTCGAGGATGCCCTTGATGACCATCGGCCCCTTCCAGAAGGCGCGGATCCACTCCAGGTCTTTCCACGAAATGGAGGGGTCGAAGTTGGCGCTGAGGTAGCCCATGTAGTCCTGCAGGCCCGTGGGGCTGCCCCGGTAGGCCGAGATGTTGCCCAGGTCGTGCGGGCGGCCCAGCAGGCCCACGTCCATGGCCCAGCGCGGGTGCGTCATGGCCTGCCAGTAGCGGCGCAACGGCGCATTGGGGCCGCTCATGCCCGAATGCGCGTCGCGGTAGCGGGCGCCGGGCACGGGCATGTCCACGGTGAACACCAGGGTGGTGCAGCTGGCGGCCTGCGCGCGTTCCAGCGCGTTCTGCATGAAGCCCCGATCTTTCAGCACGTATAGCTGGAACCACATCGGGCGCTTGATCTTTGGCGCCACTTCCTCGATCGGGCAGACCGACACGCTGGACATGGTGAACGGAATGCCATGCGCATCGGCAGCGCGGGCGGCCTGCACTTCGCCGCGGCGGCGGTACATGCCGGTGAGGCCCACGGGCGACAGGGCCACGGGAATCGAGAGTTTCTCGCCAAACAGCTCGATGCTGGTATCGAGTCGGCTCATGTCCTTGAGCACGCGCTGGCGCAGCGCGACGGCGGCCAGGTCATCAACGTTGCGGCGCAGCGTCTGCTCGGCGTAGGCGCCACCGTCGATGTAGTGGAACAGGAAGGGTGGGAGAAACTTTTGCGCCGCTGCGCGGTAGTCGGCGCTGGAGGAGATGATCACGATGGCTCTCTTATGTCGGGGGCTAGATCAAGGGGCAGGCGCATGGATCGTTCGCGCCTGGCGCGGTCTTCGTCCATGCGCTGGATGGTGGTGCGCACATGCTCCAGGTGTTCGCCAATGCATGCGCGCGCGCGCTGCGGGTCACCGTCCAAAATGGCCTGCATCAGCGCCTGGTGCTGCGCCGTGAGCGCCTGCAGCGTGACGGGGGCACTCAGGCGGAACATGTCGTGCCGGTTGCGCTCCACGGTGGACAGCACCACGGTGAACAGGCTGTGCATCACCTGCACCAGCACCAGGTTGTGCGAGGCTTCGGCAATGGCCAGGTGGAACTGCGCGTCGGCGCGTGCTGCCAGTTCGGCGTGGCCGCCTTGCTGGTGCTGCAGCATCACTTCAAAGCAGCGCTGGATGTGGGCTTTGTCCTGGGCGGTGGCGCGCTGCGCGGCCAGCCAGGCGGTGCTGGTTTCCAGTGCGTGGCGCGTCTCCAGCACGTCGTAGCGGTAGTGGGGATCGGATTCGATCAGGCCCGCCAGCGGCACCATGGCTTCTTGCAACCACTCCGCCGGTTTGTTGGACTGCTGCACGTAGGTGCCATCGCCGCGGCGGGCTGAGAGCACGCCCTGGCTGGTGAGCTTCTGGATGGCTTCGCGCACCGAGGTGCGCGACACCCCCAACTCCTCGGCCAGTTGCCGTTCGGCGGGCAGCTTTTGTCCGGGCTGCAGTCCGCGTTCTTGCACGAGGGCAAGCAGTTTTTCGACAACGTGATCGGCCAGGCGCATGGGGGCTCTCAGATTCAGGGTTTCAATGACCCGGAATCATCCACGTAAACACATAGGCTTGCAGCGTGCAGAGGATGCCGATGATGGCGGCGAACACCAGGCTGTGCTTGACGGTGAAGCGGAACAGGTCCGATTCCTTGCCCGCCAGGCCCACGGCGGCGCAGGCGATGGCGATGGACTGGGGCGAAATCATCTTGCCGGTGACGCCGCCGGTGGTGTTGGCCGCCACGGTGAGCACTGGGGGCAAGCCCAACTGAGTGGCCGTGGTGGCCTGCAGCGCGCCAAACAGGGCGTTGGCCGAGGTGTCGGAGCCGGTGAGGAACACGCCGATCCAGCCCAGGAAGGGCGAGAAGAACGTAAAGGCCTTGCCCGTGTGGGCCAGCGCCAGGGCCAGCGTGGCCGACAGGCCCGAGTAGTTGGCCACGAACGCAAAGGCCAGCACCATGCCAATGGAGTAGATGGGGATGACCAGCTCGCGCACGGTCTCGCCCAGCGTCACCGCGGCCTTGGCGGGGGAGAAGCGGGCAAAGGCGATGGTCAGGATGGCGGCGATCAGGATGGCGGTGCCGGTGGCGGCCAGCCAGTTGAAGGTGTACACGGCGCCGTAGGGCGTGGCCTGTGCGACCACCGGCGGCATCTTGGCAACCAGCTTGTCCAGCATGGGCACGGGGATGTTGATGATGGTGGAGGCCAGGGGGCCGCCTGCGGCAAACAGCGCCTTGAAGGGCTTGATGCTCCAGATCGTGACCATGCCGGTCAGGATGATGAAGGGCGACCAGGCCTTGACGATGGCGCCTGCGGTGAGGGGTGCCTGTGCTTTGATCGAAGGGGTTGCACGCTTGGTGGCGGCTTGGCTTTGGGGCGCACCGTCGCTGTCCTCAAAGCGGAAGATGCGCTTGGGCTGCCACACCTTGAGGAAGGCTGTCAGGGCAATCAGCGAGACGATGGCCGAGGTGATGTCGGGCAGCTCGGGGCCAATGTAGTTGGCGGTCAGGAACTGCATCACGGCGAACGAGCCGCCGCCCACCAGCACGGCAGGCCAGGTCTCCTTCACGCCGCGCCAGCCGTCCATGATCGCCATGATCCAGAACAGCACCAGGATGGTCATGAAGGGCAACTGGCGCCCGGCCATCTGGCCGATCAGGAACGGATCGATGCCCGACACCTGCCCGGCCACGATGACTGGAATGCCCATCGCGCCAAAGGCCACGGGGGCGGTGTTGGCGATCAGGCACAGGCCGGCAGCGTACAGCGGCTTGAAGCCCAGGCCCACCAGCAGCGCAGCGGTGATGGCCACGGGGGCGCCGAAACCGGCCGCGCCTTCCAGGAAGGCGCCGAAGCAAAAGCCCACCAGGATGAGCTGCAGGCGCTGGTCGTGCGTGACCGAGAGGATGGAGCTGCGGATCACATCAAACTGCCCGGTCTTGACCGACAGCTTGTACAGAAACACGGCCGCCACAATGATCCAGGCGATGGGCCACAGGCCGTAGAAGAAGCCATACACGGCCGAGGCCAGTGCGGCGCTCACGGGCATCTTGTAGAACAGCAGCGCCACGCCCAGTGCCAGCAGCACCGTCACGGTGCCCGCCTGGTAGCCCTTGAGTCGCAGCTTGGTCAGTGCCAGAAAGAAGAAAACGATGGGGATGAGGGCTACGAGCGCGGACAGCCAGATGTTCCCGGCCGGGTCGTAGTTTTGTTGCCAGAGGGTTTGCATAACGGTCAGTGAGGCATTGAAACGCAGCCAGGGACTAGGGGCCCATGGCTTTCTTCACCGCAGTGGATGCGCCGCCTTGGGGGCGGCGTTGTCTCCGGCCATTGGCCCTGCAGGTCGGGAGCCTGAGGGCTGGGTGGGCATGAAGACAGGCAGAGGCCGCTCGGTCTTCACTGGCAGACGATGGATTAAATTGGTATGACCAAAAATAGCCAATCCGTGCGAATTGGTTGTATTTTCAGTGTTCTATAGCGGTGATATTTATAGGGTAAATACTTAGTAGCGGCCATTTGCTTTGCATTTTGGTTATTGGTCGTACCAATAATGATGCGAAGGCACTCGAGTTAGGCGTGGGGCAACGACGTTGCCTCGGGTGACTCCCGGGTGGGATGACCAAGCTGGGGCTGTGGATGTCGAGCGCTGTGGCTGTGCACTCGGTTTAGGCATAAAAAAAGCTTCTAGCGCCTGATATACAAGCGCTAGAAGCTATGGTTTTAGGAGTGATTTATTACTTGCGTGCCGCAATCGCCTTTTCAGCCGCGGTCACCAGGTCGGCGCCGATCTGGCCCTTCCATTTGTCGTAGACGGGGCGGGTAGCCTTTACAAAGGCTTCGCGTTCGGCGGCTGACAGCTGCGTCACAGACACGCCGTTGGCGGCGATTTCCTTGAGCAGGGGCTTGTCGGCCTCCACCATGCCCTTGCGGGCGATGGCGATTTCTTCCTTGCCGGCGTCGATGGCGGCTTGCTTGACGATCTCGCGGTCGGCGGGCGTCCAGCTGTTCCAGATGTCCTTGTTCACCACGAACACCAGCGGGTCGTTCACGTAGCCCCACATGGTGATGTGCTTCTGTGCCACGGTGTGCAGCTTGGCGGCCTGGTACACGGCGATGGGGTTCTCCTGGCCGTCCACGGCGCCGCTGGCAAAGGCGGGTTGCGCGTCGGCCCAGCTCATCTGCGTAGGGTTGGCGCCCAGGGCGGTGAAGGTATCGAGGAACAGAGGCGAGCCCACCACGCGGATCTTCAGGCCCTTGAGGTCGGCGGGCGACTTGATCGCAACCTTGGAGTTGGAGATTTCGCGGTAACCGTTCTCGCCCCAGGCCAGGGGCATCACGCCCGCCTTGTCCAGTGTGGCGAAGATTTGCTTGCCCACATCGCCCTGCGTCACGGCGTCCACCGCGGCGTAGTTGGGGAACAAGAACGGCAGCGAGAACAGATTGAGGGCCTTGACCTGCGGCGACCAGTTGATGGTAGAGCCCACGGCCATGTCGATCACGCCCTGGCGCAGCGCGCTGAACTCGCGCGTCTGGTCGCCCTGGATCAGCGAGACGCCGGGGTACAGCTTGATGTTGATGCGGCCCTGGGTGCGCTCGCGCACTTTGTTAGCCCACAGCTCGCCGCCCTTGCCCCAGGGGAAGGCGGTGCCCAGCACCAGCGACATGCGGTATTCGCTTTTGTACGCGGTCTGGGCGATGGCGGCGGGGGCCGTGAAGGCCATGGCAGCGGCGGCGGCCACGGCAGAGGTGAGGAAGGTGCGCAGTTTCATTGTTTCAGTCTCCTTGCTATAAAAAATCTAGCTGCCAGCGCTTTTGGGTTATGCGCTAGCGGGTATTTCTACCAATATTTCAATAGCCCATCTGGGCGGGCAGCCACAGCGCCAGTTGCGGGAAGGCAATCACCGCCACCATCACTAGGAACATGGCAAACAGCATCCAGCCGACCCAGCGCACGGTGGACTCCATGCGCACACCGGCGATGCGGCATGACACCATGAGGTTCACGGCCAGCGGTGGGGTGAATTGGCCCAGGGCCACCTTCAGGGTCAGGATCACGCCAAACCACACCGGGTCCCAGTGGTAGTGGTTCATGATGGGCAGCAGCAGCGGCACAAAAATCAGGAAGATCGAGATGCCGTCGAGGAACATGCCCACGGTGATCAGCAGCACGATGAGCAGTGCCAGCACACCGTATTCGCCCAGGCCCGAATTCACGATGGCGTTGGCCACCGGGTCGATCACGCCGAGTGTTGACAGCGAGTACGCAAAGATGCCCGCGAGCGAGACCACGATGAGGATCACGGCTGACAGTTCGCCCGACTCGCGCAGGATGGGGAACAGGTCGCGCACCTTGATCGTGCGGTGGATCACCATGCCCACGAACAGGCCGTAGAACACGGCCACCACGGCGGCCTCGGTGGGTGTGAACCAGCCCGCACGCATGCCGCCCAAAATGAGCACTGGCGCGGCCAGGCCCCAGGTGGCCTCGCGCAGGCTCTTCCAGAACGGGGGGCGGGGCATGGTGGCTTCGAGCGCGCCCATCTTGTGTTTGCGCGCCATCCACACGGCGGGCACGATGAGTGCCACGCCGGCCAGGATGCCGGGGATCATGCCGGCCGCGAACAGCGCGGGCACCGAGGCGCCGGGCACCAGCACCGAATAGATGATGAAGGCGACGGACGGTGGGATCAGGATGTCGGTGGCCGCAGCCGCGCCCACCACGCTGGCAGAGAACGAGGGCGGATAGCCCGCACGCGACATGGCGGCGATCATGACGCCGCCCACAGCGGCCGCATTGGCGGGGCCGGAGCCCGAGATACCGCCCAGAAACATGGCCACGGCAATGGCCACCAGGGGCAGCATGCCCGGGCCGCGCCCGACGATGGCCACGGCAAAGTTGACCAGGCGCAGCGCCACGCCCGATCGATCAAAGATCGAGCCGACCAGCACGAACATGGGGATGGCCAGCAGCGGATATTTGCCCAGCCCGGCATAGAAGTTCTGCGGCACGGCCAGCAGGCCAAACCACTGGCTGTCGGCATTGGCCAGCGCAATGGCTGCGGCACCCGCCAGGCCCAGCGCGGCGCCAATTGGCACGCCGACAAACATCAGGCCCAGGAAGGCCACAAACAGGAGCGTGGCGATCATGCTTGGGGCTCCTGTGAGCGAGCATCAGCGCCATCGACCTTGCTGCGGCTGCGGCGGATGAACAGGCCCACGGCACGCGCCGTGATGAGGGCCGAGAACACGGGTAGCCAGACCGAGTACCACCACTGCGGCACGCCAATGCCGGGCGAGGTTTCGCCAAAGCGGTAGTCGTCCCACACCACCCGCACGCTCAGCACGGCAATCACGCCGAACAGCAGGGCCACGGTGGCCGCGCCCAGCATGGCCAAGCGCTTGCTGCGCAAGGCGGAGCCGCCCTCGGCAAAGTATTCGATGCGGATGTGCTGGTCGCGCGCCACGGCGGCAGAGCCTGCGATGAGCGCCAGCGCGATCATCAGGAACACGGAGATTTCTTCGGTCCAGGCGAAGGACGAATTGGTGAAATAGCGCACCAGCACGTTGGCAAAGGTGATGAGTGCGAGAGCCGCCATGACGATGACGGTGAGCCAGTCTTCAAGGCGCAGCGAGCGGGGCTCGGCCTCGGGACTCGCAGCGCAGGGCAATGCGTCGGTCGCAGGCCCTTGGGGGGAGGAGGAGGACATGGGGCAGGGGAAGGAGGAGAACAAACACGGGGGGCATGCAGGTCGCCCTGCCCGGCAGTGTTGTGCACCAGGGGCCTCGACGCGGAGCGCTGTAGGCGCTGCTTTCTATTATGCGATGTGTTGCTATGCATGCACACCATTGGTGCGCTGTGTCAGCACTGTGTAAACCCTCATGCCACCACGCTGCGCGCTTCAGGCGCCGCGCGGATAATGCGCCGATGGAAACCAAGTGGCTTGAAGATTTCGTCAGTCTTGCGGAAACCCGCAGCTTCAGCCGGTCAGCGCAGCTGCGGCATGTGACCCAGCCTGCGTTCTCGCGGCGGATCCAGGCGCTCGAGGCCTGGGCCGGCACCGACCTGGTGGACCGAAGCTCCTACCCCACGCGCCTCACCCCTGCTGGCAAGACGCTGTACGACCAGGCTCTGGAGATGCTCCAGTCGCTGCAGAACACGCGCGCCATGCTGCGCGCGCACACCAGCGCTGGCAGGGACATGATCGAGTTCGCCGTGCCCCATACGCTGGCGTTCACGTTCTTCCCGGCCTGGGTGTCCAGCCTGCACGACAAGTTCGGCCCGTTCAAGAGCCGCCTGATTGCTTTGAACGTGCATGACGCGGTGATGCGGCTGGTCGAGGGCGGGTGCGACCTCCTGATTGCCTACCACCACCCTTCGCAGCCTTTTCAGCTCGACGCCGACCGTTATGAAATGGTCAGCCTGGGGCAGGAAGTGCTGTCGCCCTACAGCAAGGCCGACGCCGATGGCCAGCCCGTGCATCGCCTGCCGGGCCGCGCGGGGCAGCCGCTGCCCTACCTGGGTTACGCGCCCGGCGCTTACCTGGGGCGGGTGACCGAACTCATCCTCAAGCAATCGCAAACGCCCATCCACCTGGAGCGGGTGTACGAGACCGACATGGCCGAAGGCCTCAAGGCCATGGCGCTGGAAGGGCATGGTGTGGCCTTCCTGCCCCACAGTGCCGTGAAGAAAGAACTGCGCTCGCGCCGCTTGGTCAGTGCCGCCCCCCCGGACACCGAGGGCCTGCAGATGACCATGGATGTGCGCGCCTACCGCGAAAAGCCCAACGGCAAGGACACCCCCAAAGGCACGGCACAGGCGCTGTGGAGCTACCTGCAGGCCCAAGCGGCCTCATGCTAAGGGTAAATACGGACATAAACAGTTTGCATAGTTGTGCGCGCAAACGGCATTGGAATTTCACCGTAACGACACGTACAGTCTGCGCCATCGCCGGATCGGTGGACAGCAGCGTGTGCCTTGGCAGGGCCCCACGGTGGCACGAAGATTGCGAACCCGGTTCATTCCTTCACAGAGGCATCGTATGAAAGTTCAGCATTGGGGATTGGCCTGGGGCCTCGCAGCACTGTGCTGTGCGGCCGGTGCGTCTGCGCAGGCCAGCGTGCTGGAGCGCGTGGCCGGTGGCGGCAAGCTGGTCATCGCCTACCGTGAATCCTCGGTGCCTTTCTCGTACATCGACAGCCAGTCGGGCAAGCCCGTGGGCTATGCGCTGGACCTGTGTCTGCGCATGGCCGAACTGGTGCGCAAGAAGACTGGCAAGAAGGACATGGAGGTCGAGCTGGTGCCTGTCACCCCGGCCAACCGAATCGCCGTGATCGAGCAGGGCAAGGCCGACATGGAGTGCGGCTCTACCACCAACAATGCCGAGCGGCGCCAGAAGGTGGCCTTCACCATTCCCCATTTCATCACCGGCGCGCGGCTGCTGGTCAAATCCGCCAGCAACATCGACCGCGTGGAAGACCTCAACGGCAAAAAGCTGGTGTCCACCAAAGGCACGACGCCGCTGAAGGCGGCCGACCAGGCCAATCGCGAGCGCCTGATGGGTATCACCATCGTCGAGGCGCCCGACCATGCCAAGGCGGTCGAGATGGTCGAAAAAGGCGAGGCCGACGCGTTTGTCATGGACGACGTGCTGCTGTATGGCCTGGCCGCGGGGCGGCCCGACCCCAAGGCTCTCAAGGTGGTGGGCCGCTTCATGACTACCGAGCCGCTGGCCATCATGCTGTCCAAGAATGACCCCGAGTTCAAAAAGCTGGTGGACGAGGAAATGCGCCGCCTGATCACCAGCCGCGAGATTTACCCGATCTACGACAAGTGGTTCAACAAGCCCATTCCGCCCAACAACACCGTGCTGAACCTCCCGGTCAGTTACTTGTTGCGCGACTTCTGGAAATACCCTACCGACCAGGTTCCGTTCTGACTAATATCCCTGGTCGCGTGTTACCCCTTTTTGGAGTGCGGTCCTGACGGGTTACCCCCCGCAGGCTCCTGTCTCTAAAATCCCCCCCTTTTCGTTTTCAACACAAGGAGATCCCTATGAAGAAGCATCTGCTCGCGGTTGCCGTGACCGCCTTGGCTGCAGGCACCGTATTTGCCCAAGCCAATGACACTTTGGCCAAGATCAAGGCCTCCGGCAGCGTGACGCTGGGCGTGCGTGAGTCTTCGGGTCTTTCGTACACGCTGGGCAACGGCAAGTACGTTGGTTTTCACACCGAAATGGGCGAGATCGTCCTGCATGACATCCAGAAGCAACTGGGCCTGTCCAAGCTGGACATCAAGTACCAGCCCGTGACCTCGCAAAACCGCATCCCCCTGGTGACCAACGGTACCGTGGACCTGGAGTGCGGCTCCACCACCAACAACGCCGCTCGCCAGAAGGACGTGGCTTTTGCCGTGACCACCTACGTGGAAGAAGTGCGCACCGTGGTGAAGGCCAATTCGGGCATCACCTCGATCAAGGACCTGAACGGCAAGACCGTGGCGACCACCACCGGCACGACCTCGGTGCAGACCCTGCGCAAGCACGAACGCGCTGGCGGCATCGACTTCAAGGAAGTGTTTGGCAAGGACCACGCTGACAGCTTCCTGATGCTGGAAACGGGCCGTGCCGACGCCTTCGTGATGGACGGTTCCATCCTGGCTGCCAACGTCTCCAAGTCCAAGAACCCCGCCGACTACAAGATCGTGGGCGAAGTGCTGTCGGTGGAACCCATCGCTTGCATGCTGCGCAAGGACGACGCTGCGTTCAAGAAGGCCGTGGACGACTCCATCAAGCGCCAGATCGCCGACGGTTCGCTGGCCAAGCTGTACGACAAGTGGTTCATGCAGCCCGTGCCACCGACCAACACCAAGATCGGCCTGCCGATGTCGGACGCTACCAAGGCTGCGTGGGCATCGCCTAACGACAAGCCGATGGAAGACTACGCCAAGAAGTAATCTTTGCAACGCTTGTGCCCCTTCGGCCAACCGGTTTGAAGGGGCTTTTTTGTTGGGTCGGCCAAGGGTGGCGCCCAACGCATAACCAGAAATTAAAGGGGTGCTCCTATGAGTTGGGATTGGCAGGTGTTCTGCCAGGACACCATGGACCGGGAAGTGGTACAGGGCTGCTTTGGCAAGGGCGGCGATATCACCTACCTGGACTGGATGCTGTCGGCCTGGGGCTGGACGGTGTCCGTTTCGCTGCTGGCCTTGCTGCTGGCGCTTGTGCTGGGTTCATTCATCGGTACGCTGCGCACCTTGCAGGATCGCCCGATGATCGTTCGACTGGGCAATGCCTGGGTCGAGCTGTTTCGCAATATTCCGCTGCTGGTGCAGATCTTCCTGTGGTACCACGTGCTGCCCAGCCTGTTCCCGGTGCTGCGGGGCGTGCCCGGTTTCGCGCTGGTCGTGCTGGCGTTGGGCTTCTTCACCTCAGCACGGATTGCCGAGCAAGTGCGCTCGGGCATTCAGGCCCTGCCACGCGGCCAGCGTTATGCGGGCCTCGCAATGGGTTTCACCACGTTCCAGACTTACCGCTATGTGCTGCTGCCCATGGCGTTCCGCATCATCATCCCCCCGCTGACCAGCGAGACGATGAACATCTTCAAGAATTCGTCCGTGGCGTTTGCGGTGTCGGTGGCCGAACTCACCATGTTCGCCATGCAGGCGCAGGAAGAGACTTCGCGCGGTATCGAGGTCTATCTGGCAGTGACCACGCTGTACATCGTCTCGGCGTTTGCGATCAACCGCATCATGGCCTTCATTGAAAAGCGCGCACGCATCCCGGGCATGGTCGTGAGTGGCGCGGCCGGAGGGGGGCATTGATATGAATCTCGATTTCTCCTTCTACAACTGGGACCTGATCTCCAACTTCGTGCTCAAGGGGCTGTACTTCAGCCTGATCCTCACGCTGGTGGCCACCATTGGGGGCGTGCTGTTCGGCACCGTGCTGGCGCTGATGCGCCTGTCGGGCAAGAAGTGGCTCGATGTGCCCGCCACCATCTACGTCAACGGCATGCGCTCCATTCCGCTGGTGATGGTGATCCTGTGGTTCTTCCTGCTGGTGCCGGCCATCATTGGCCGCCCCATCGGTGCGGAAGTGTCGGCGGTCGTCACCTTCATCGCCTTTGAAGCAGCGTACTTCAGCGAAATCATGCGCGCCGGTATCCAGTCCATCCCGCGCGGCCAGGTGTATGCCGGCCAGGCGCTGGGCATGACGTACAGCCAGAACATGAAGCTCGTGGTGCTGCCCCAGGCGTTCCGCAACATGCTGCCCGTGCTGCTCACGCAGACCATCATCCTGTTCCAGGACACGTCGCTGGTGTATGCCATCGGTGCCTACGACATGCTCAAGGGCTTTGAAGTGGCGGGCAAGAACTTTGGCCGTCCCATCGAGGCGTACCTGGCTGCTGCGGTTCTGTACTTCATCATGTGCTACGCGCTGTCCTGGGCCGTGAAGCGCCTGCACCAGAAGATCGCGATCATCCGCTGATCGAGGCTGGTGCAAAAGAGATTGGATTGAGGAAAAAGAAATGATCGAACTCAAAAACGTATCCAAGTGGTATGGCCCGGTGCAGGTGCTCAACGAGTGCTCGGCCACCATCAACAAGGGTGAAGTGGTGGTGGTGTGCGGCCCGTCGGGCTCGGGCAAGTCCACGCTCATCAAGACCATCAACGCGCTCGAACCCTTCCAGAAGGGCGAGATCACGGTCGATGGCGTGAAGCTGCACGACCCCAGCACCAACCTGCCCAAGCTGCGCAGCCGCGTGGGCATGGTGTTCCAGCACTTCGAGCTGTTCCCCCACCTGTCGGTGACGGACAACCTGACCATTGCGCAGATCAAGGTGCTCGGCCGCAGCGCGGACGACGCCAAGAAGCGCGGCCTCAAGATGCTGGAGCGTGTGGGCCTGATTGCGCACAAGGACAAGTTCCCGGGCCAGCTCTCGGGCGGCCAGCAGCAGCGTGTGGCCATTGCGCGCGCTCTCTCCATGGACCCCATCGTGATGCTGTTCGACGAACCCACGTCGGCGCTCGACCCCGAAATGGTGGGCGAAGTGCTGGACGTGATGGTGGGCCTGGCCAACGAAGGCATGACCATGATGTGCGTGACCCACGAAATGGGCTTTGCCCGCAAGGTGAGCAACCGCGTGATCTTCATGGACGTGGGCGGCAAGATCCTGGAAGACTGCTCGAAGGACGAGTTCTTCAACAACCCCGATGCGCGCCAGCCCCGCACCAAGGATTTTCTCAACAAGATCCTGCAGCACTGAGCGGTGCCTTGCATCCGCATCCGCAAGCTGCGGTATTACGAAAAAAGCGCTCCGAGGAGCGCTTTTTTCATGGACCCAGCAGTGCCGACAATGCCTTGGCGCGCAGGTTAGCGCTTGCCTCGCCGACCGGCTGGCGTGTGGCCTTCCACAATGAGCTGGGACTCAAAATCCGTCCACAGGTCGTCGCGCCGTTTCAGCGCCTCGGACACCGCCTTGTGCCGAAGCTGCGCCACGGCCGACACCAGCGCATTGCACAGGAAGAACGCGGCGGTGTACGAGTCGAACGGCGATGCGTTGGACGTGCGTACCTGCAGCCGGTGGTGAGACAGCGCGGCCAAGGGCGCTGCGGCGCTGTCGGTGATGGCCAGCACCTGGGCGCCCGCGTCACGAAAGCGCTGCGCCACTTTCACCGGTCCACTCGCGTAGCGGCGGATGCTGAACACCAGCAGGGCGTCGTCGGGCTGGATCCACAGCAGCTGGTCGGTGGCGTCCACGGCGCCAGCCCCCAGCTCGTGCACGCCGGGGCGGCACATGTTCAGGTGCAGCGCCAGCCAGGCGGCCACCGGGGCGCTGTTGATCTGTGCCAGCACAAAAATGCGTCCCTTGCCCTGCGCGATGCGCGCGACCATGGCCTCGAAGGCCGCCATGTCCAGCCCGTCGCGCGTGGTGGTGAGGTTGTGCTGGTCGTGCAGCAGCGCGTCGTCCACGCACTGCTGCAGGCTGCGCCGAGTGCCGATGGTGACGGGGGCGCGCTGCCCCGCCGTTTGCAGCAGGGCGGTGACCTCGGCCCGCGCCTCGCGCTGCGCCTCGGCATAGCTGCCGTAGCCCAGCTTGGCAAACAGCCGCACCACCGTCGATGCACTGGTGCCAGTGCGGGCTGCGAGGGCCGTGGCGGACTCCAGCAGGGCATGGGGGTAGTCGCGCCCCAGCGCCTCGGCCAATGCACGTTCGCTCGCGGTCAGGTCGGCGTCCTGGCGGGCCAGCCGCTCGGTCAGCAAGGCGGTGGATTCTTGCAATGATGATTTCATAAAATATTCATTCGTGCAAAATACGTTGCAAGACCCGGAGTCGTATGCAACACTGCGACCCAAATTTTGCCCCCACCCGGGCGTTGCCCAAGGACAAAGATGCTCAATACCCTGAACGAAACCCGACTGCCGGTGCATGCGCAGGTGCTGGACTGGCTGGCCCGGCAGCAGCAGGCCATGCAAGACCTGTTGCAAAAAGTGGTCAACATCGAGAGCGGCAGCCGCAATGAAGCGGGCGTGACGGCGGTGGCGCGTGCTTTGGCAGAGCGCCTGCAGGCGGCCGGTGTGCCCGTGCAGTTCGAGCCCGTGCCCGGCTATGGCGTGCTGCTGCATGCGCAGGTCAACCCTGCGGAAGGTACGGACACCGGCGGCGCCCCCATCATCCTCATGGGGCACATGGACACGGTGTTTCCCGATGGCACGGTGGCCAAGCGCCCCTACCGCGAAGAAGCGGGGCGCGCCTATGGCCCCGGCGTGGCCGACATGAAGTCGGGCCTGGTGCTCAACGTGTTTGTCGCCGAGGCCTTTGCACGCTGCGGTGGGCTGAAGGCCCCGCTGCACCTGTTCTTCTCGTGCGACGAAGAGGTCGGCTCGCCCGCCACGCGCGATCTCATCATGGCCCGCGTGCGGGGCGCGCGTGCGGTGTTCAATGCCGAGCCCGGCCGCGTGAGCGGCAACGTGGTCACCAGCCGCAAGGGCTCGATGGTGGTGGAGTTCGAGGTGCAGGGCGTGGCCGCACATGCGGGCATCAACCACGCCGCAGGCGCCAGCGCCATTGACGCCCTGGCGCGCAAGACGCTGGCGCTGCACGCGCTCACCGACCCGACCACGGGCGTGACCTGCAACGTGGGTGTGGTGCAGGGCGGCATCGTGCCCAACATGGTCGCCCCGCATGCCAAGGCCGAGGTGGATCTGCGCTTCACCGCCGATACAAATCCCGATGCATTGCTGGAGCGCGTGCGCGCCATCGTCGAGGAAGAGTCCGTGCCCCGCACCCAGGGCCGCATCACCACCACGCGCCGCTCTCTGCCCATGAAGCCCACGCCCGACTACCTGCTGGCGCTGTACCAGCAGGGCGCGCGTGCGCTGGGCTTTGAGGTGCAGGGCGAGTTCACCGGCGGCGCGGCTGACAGCGGCCTCACCGCATCGGTGGGCGTGCCCACGCTGTGCGCCACCGGCCCCGTGGGCGGCCACCCGCACACCGAACGCGAGTACTGCGAGCTGTCCACCTTCGTGCCCCGCGCACAAGCCGTGGCACTGGCGGTGCTGGCACACCCCTGATTCTTTCCGCCCCTGTGGGACCTGTTTTGACCCGTTTTCTGAGTTCCTTGACTGCCATGACCGCCATACCTTCCCGCCGCCACCTCCTGACCACCGGCCTGGGCCTCGCAGGCCTTGCTGCATTGCCCGCCGTGGCGCAGGACAAGTTTCCTTCGCGCCCGATCACGCTGGTCGTGCCGTTCCCGCCCGGCGGGTCGGTGGACATCATGGCGCGCCAGTATTCCGAGCCGCTGTCGCGCGCTCTGGGCGTGCCCATCATTGTCGAAAACCGCGCAGGCGCCGGGGGCTCGGTCGGTGCGCTGTATGTGGCGCGCGCCAGGCCCGATGGCTACACGCTCGTGGTCTCGTCGCAAAGCAGCCACCTGGCCAACCCGCTCACGCAGCCCAAGGTGGGCTATGACGCGGTCAAAGACTTCGAGAACATCGCCATCCTGGGCCGCCAGCCCAACGCGCTGGTGGTGCACAGCAGCCTGCCGTTCAAGACCTTCAAGGAGTTCATCGATTACGCCAAGAAGAACCCCGGCAAGCTCAACTACGGCAGCGGCGGCGTGGGCAGCATGGGCCAGCTCAACGTGGAAATGCTCAAGGTCTCCACGGGCGTGTTCACCACCCACATCCCTTACCGGGGCGGCACACCGCTCATCACCGGCGTGCTGGCCAACGAGGTGCAGTTCATCCTAGACAACCTGGTCATCATGTTGCCCCACATCCAGGCCGGCAAAGTGCGCGCCCTGGCCGTGGCCTCCGACCAGCGCTTGCCTCAGCTGCCCGATGTGCCCACCTTTGCCGAAGTGGGTTACCCCGAGCTGAACCTCACCTCCTGGACCGGTCTGGCCGCCCCTGCCGGCACGCCCGAGGCTGTGGTGCAGACCCTGTACAAGGCCGTACGCCAGGTGGCCACGTCGCCTGCCATGGTGGCCAACCTCAAGGACCGCGGCGTGATCGTGCCGGAAGAGATGCCGCCCGCTGCGTTTGAAAAGATGATGGCCGACCGGCTGGTGAAGTTCGGCGCAGTCGTCAAACGTGCAGGCATCACGGCCGAATAAACCGGTCCACCTGTCCGTAGCGCACCTGCTTTGAGTCATTGTGTGCGGTAGCGCTACGGCCATATGCCTTGCAAGCTATGAAAATGAGAGTGTTTGGGCGCCTCGTGCCCACAATGGGACAATCACGCCCATGACTGCAGCCCCCCAAACCCTCACCATCACCCGCCCCGACGACTGGCACCTGCATGTGCGCGACGGCGAGCCTCTGCACACCGTCGTGCCGCACACCGCCGCCCAGTTCGGCCGCGCGATCATCATGCCCAACCTGCGCCCACCGGTCACCACGGCCGAGCAGGCCCTGGCGTACAAGCAGCGCATCCTGGCCGCTGTGCCCGCTGGCATGAGCTTCGAGCCGCTGATGACGCTGTACCTGACGGACAACCTGCCACCCGAAGAAATCGCGCGTGCCAAGGCCGCCGGCGTGGTGGCCTGCAAGCTCTACCCTGCAGGGGCCACCACCAACAGCGACGCGGGCGTGACCGACATCCGCAAGACCTATATAACGCTCGAAGCGATGCAGAAGGCCGGCATGCTGCTGCTGGTGCATGGCGAGGTCACCAGCAGCGACATCGACCTGTTCGATCGCGAGGCCGTGTTCATCGAGCAGCAGCTCATCCCGCTGCGCCGCGACTTCCCCGAGCTGAAGATCGTCTTCGAGCACATCACCACCAAGGACGCCGCCGACTACGTGATGCAGGCCGACCGCTACACGGCAGCCACCATCACCGCGCACCATCTGCTGTACAACCGCAACGCCATCTTCATCGGCGGCGTGCGGCCCCACTACTACTGCCTGCCCGTGCTCAAGCGCGAAACGCACCGCGTGGCGCTGGTGCAGGCCGCCACCAGCGGCAGCAGCAAGTTCTTTCTGGGCACCGACAGCGCACCGCACCCGGCGCACCTCAAGGAACATGCCACCGGCTGCGCGGGCTGCTACACCGCCCACGCCGCCATCGAGATGTATGCCGAGGCATTCGACAACGCCGGTGCGCTCGACCAACTCGAAGGCTTTGCCAGCTTCCACGGCCCGGACTTCTACAGCCTGCCGCGCAACACCGGCACCATCACGCTGCGCCGCGAGTCGTGGACGCCACCCGACAGCTTTGCGTTTGGCGAGGCCGAACTCAAGCCCCTGCGCGCCGGTGAAGCCCTGCCGTGGCGGCTGGTGTAAGTCAGCCTTTCGACGCCATCGACTGGAGCGCTCCCTGGCTGGCGCCGTGGCGCGCCCAGGGCCAACCCCTGGCCCAGCAGCTGCTGCAGGATGACCCATCGGTGCACCAGGCATTGCGGACCGCCGCGTCGCAGGCTGCCCCGGTGGTCTTTGTGCCCCAGTCCGACCTGCCCGAAGGCACCGCCTACGAGCAATACATCTGGGACACCCGCCGCGTGCCCACGCGCGACAACCTGCACGACTTCTTCAACGGCCTGGTCTGGCTGCAGTTTCCGCACACCAAGCGGCGCCTGAACCAGCTGCAGGCCCAGGCCATTGCGGCCGATGGCGTGCAGGCCGTGCGTGGCCCACTGCGCGATGCCCTCACGGTGTTCGATGAAAACGGCGCACTGCTGCAGGCGCCTGATGCCCTGTGGGATGCGCTCCGGGCGCGGGACTGGCAACGCCTGTTCATCGACCTGCGCCCGCTGTGGGCCGAGGCCCGGTTGGTGCTGTTCGGGCATGCACTGCTGGAAAAGCTGGTTTTTCCACGAAAACCCATGGTGGCGCACGTATTTCATGCGCCGGTAGCTATGAATTCAATAGCGGATGTGGATGGCTGGCTGGCCGATCAGGTAGAAGCCTCTGCGTGGTCCACCAAGCCCTTCACGCCGCTGCCGGTGCTGGGCGTGCCCGGCTGGTGGCCTGCCAACGAGGCGCCGGGCTTCTATGACGATGCGCAGGTGTTCCGGCCCTTGCGCGCAGCGCCTGTGCCGTAATTCCCGCCAAGCCTTGTGTGATAAGGCCCTGGCCGGGGTTTGCACCTACCATAGCGCGATGCAATCGCGGCCATGGGGTGGGTGTCTTTGCCACCCAGGGTGGCGGCGCTTGAAGCGCGGCCCCCGGCCCCCATCTGAGCCAGCAAACACTCGTTGTTGTTTACCCCACGGAGAAACCATTCCATGAAGCGGATCCTTTTGTTTGTGATGACCAACCTGGCCGTCGTTGTCGTGCTGGGGGTGGTGGCCAGCCTGCTGGGCGTCAACCGCTACCTCACGGCCAACGGCCTGAACCTGGGCGCGCTGCTGGGCTTCGCGCTCATCATGGGCTTTGGCGGCGCCATCATCTCGCTGCTCATCAGCAAGCCCATGGCCAAGTGGACCTCGGGCGTGCGCGTGATCGACGGCTCCGGTTCGCCCGACGAGCGCTGGATCGTCGAGACGGTGCGCAAGTTTGCCGACCAGGCCCAGATCGGCATGCCCGAAGTCGGCATCTTTGAAGGTGACCCGAATGCCTTTGCCACAGGCGCGTTCAAGAACTCCGCCCTGGTGGCCGTGTCCACCGGCCTGCTGCAGGGCATGACCCGTGACGAGGTCGAGGCCGTGATCGGCCACGAGGTGGCCCACATCGCCAACGGCGACATGGTGACCATGACGCTGATCCAGGGCGTGATGAACACCTTCGTGGTGTTCCTGTCGCGCGTCATCGGCTACGCGGTGGACAGCTTCCTGCGCAAGAACGACGAGAACAGCTCGGGCCCCGGCATCGGCTACTACGTCACCACCATCGTGCTCGACATCGTGCTGGGCTTTGTGGCCGCCATGATCGTGGCCTGGTTCAGCCGCCAGCGCGAGTTCCGCGCCGATGCAGGCGCCGCCCAACTGATGGGGCGCCGCCAGCCCATGATCAACGCCCTGGCCCGCCTGGGCGGCATGCACCCGGCTGAGCTGCCCAAGAGCATGGCCGCCATGGGCATTGCTGGTGGCATTGGCAAGCTGTTCAGCACCCACCCACCCATCGAAGAGCGCATTGCTGCGCTGCAAAACGCACAGCAGCAATAACCCAAACCGCTGCAGGCGCTGCGCCTGATCGGCCCGGAGGCCGCCACAGTCTTGTACTGTGGCGGCCTTTGTTTTTTGCGTCCGTGCTGTTGCTTTGCCGCTCCTGCGATGGGGGGCATCTTGTGGGGCGGATCAAGGACTTGTAACCTTTTGTCTAGACCACGCAGGCGGCTGCCGAGGCGGACCCCATTGCGTTGCCCCTTTCATCTTCACGAGGGCCTCCCATGTCCATCTCCCACGCACGTGTTGCTGTCCGCCTGGCCCTGGCCTTTGGTGTGGTCTGCCTCGTCATGTCCCTGTCGGCGGCGGTGGGTATCTGGCGGCTGGCCGGGCTGCAGGACATTGCGGACGACCTGGGGGGCGCATCGTCCGAGCGCGCGCTGCTGGCGCGCGAGCTGCATGCCATCGTGGTGCTCAGCTCCGCCCGTGCCGAAACGCTGCTGGAGATCGACAACAACCCCGCCTATGCGGCGCGCATCGACGCCGACCGCAAGACCACCTCGGCCCGCTCGTCCGAAGTGCGCAAGCGCCTGGACGAGCTGGCCGCAGACCCGGAATCGCAGGCCTTGTTCGACGCCATTGACAAGGCCGGCAACGGCTTCCGCACGGTGCGGGACGATCTGGTGAAGCGCCGCAAGGCGGGCGAGGCCTTGCCGCCCGACGCCATTGCCAACCAGCTGCGCCCTGCGGCCGACGCCTACGCCGCTGCCGTGGACAAGCTGGCCGACTACCAGCGCCAGCGCGTGGCCGAGGCGCGTGCCGCCGCGGCCCGCAGCGAAAGCCAGGGTATCACACTGCTGGCGGCGGGCTCGGTGGTGGGCTTGCTGCTGAGCCTGGCCTGTGCCTGGCTGCTGTCGCGCTCCATCCTGCACCCGTTGGCGCATGCGTCCGAAGTGACCGACCGCATTGCCGAAGGCGACCTCACCTCCCCCGTGCCTGCGCCGCAGGCGGGCAACCGCGACGAACTGCAGGCCCTGCTGGCGCGCCTGGGCGGCATGCAGGCCAGGTTGGCCGAGCTGGTGGTGGGCATGCGCCAGGCCAGCACCTCGGTGGCCGGTGCCAGCAGCGAGATTGCAGCGGGCAACAGCGACCTGTCGGCCCGCACCGAGCAGACGGCCTCCAACCTCGAAGAGATCGCCGCCAGCATGGAAGAACTGCTGGCCACCGTGCGCCACAGCGCCGACGCCGCTGCGCAGGCCAGCACCCTGGCCGCTGGTGCCAGCAGCGTCGCCCAGCGCGGGCGCGAGGCGGTGGACCGTGTGGTGGGCACCATGGACGGCATCGCCCTGTCGTCGCGCCGCATAGCGGACATCACCAGCGTGATCGATGGCATTGCCTTCCAGACCAATATCCTGGCGCTGAACGCTGCCGTGGAGGCGGCCCGTGCGGGCGAGCAGGGACGGGGCTTTGCGGTGGTGGCCAGCGAAGTGCGCAGCCTGGCCCAGCGCTCGGCCACGGCGGCCAAGGAGATCGGGGGCCTGATCAGCGACAGCGTGCGGCAGGTGGACGAGGGCGCCCAGCTGGTCCACGCCGCTGGTGGCACCATGGGCGAGATCGTCCAGTCCGTGCAGCAGGTCGCCACCATCATTGGCGAGATCAGCACCGCCGCCCGCGAACAGACCACCGGCCTCAGCCAGGTGAGCGAGGCGGTCTCGCAGCTCGACCAGATGACGCAGCAGAATGCCGCGCTGGTCGAGGAGTCGTCCGCCGCTGCGCAAGGCCTGCGCGTGCAGGCGCAGCAACTGGCCGAGCTGGTGGAGGCCTTCCGCCTGCCTGCAGCCGCTGGGGGCCAGAAGGCGCTGCGGTAAGCCTGCCGGTCAGGTGCGGGTCACCATCAGCCCCAGCCAAGGCCAGTAGGTCAGCGCAAAGACCACCAGCAGGACCACCCCGGTCAGCGTGATCACGATGCCGGTGCGCACGAAGTCGTGCGCGTCAAAGGTGTCGGTGCCGTAGGCGATCATGTTCTGCGGCGCATTCACCGGCAGGATGAAACCAAAGCTCACCACGAACTGCAGGATCATCGTCATGCCCACCACATTGATGCCGGGCGTCTGCACGGTGGACAACACGCTGATGACGATGGGAATCATGGTGGACGCCAGCGCCGTGGCGCTGGCAAAGCCCAGGTGAATGACGATCAGGAACGCTGACAGCAGCATCAGGATGGCAAAGGCCGACGCCATCTGCAGGCCCAGGTGGCCCACGATAAGCTGGGCCAGCCAGCCCGCTGCCTTGGTCTGCAGCAGCGCAGAGCCCACGCTGATGCCCACCGCAAACAGCACCACCGTGCCCCACGGGAACCCCTTTTGCGACTGCTTCCAGTCCATCACGCCCACGCGCGGAAACAGCATCAGCGCCACGGCGGCAATGGTGGTGGAGGTGGTGTCAAAGTCGTGCAGCACCTTCTCGGTGGACCAGAACCCCAGCAGCACCAGCACCACGGCCAGCAGCTTCCACTGGTTCAGCGTCATCGGGCCCAGTTCGGCCAGCTGCTCCCGAATGGTCTCCTGCCCGCCCGCAATTTCCTTCATCTCGGGCTTCATCATGCGCGTCATGATGAAGAACAGTGCCACCGTCATCAGGGCTGCAAACGGGGCGGCCGCTACAAACCATTCCCCCCAGGTGATCTCGGCGCCCAGCTGTTTTTCGATGAACCCGATGGCCACCATGTTCTGCGCGGCGGCGGTCTTGACGCCCACGTTCCAGATGCTGGCTGTCTGCGCCGTGGTGATGACCAGCAGCGCGGCAAAGCGGCTCTTGCGGTCTACCTTGAAGGCGAGCACGAAGCCCATCATGATCGGCATCAGGCAGGCTACGCGCGCCGTGGTGCTGGGCACGATGAACGACAGCAGAAAGCCCACCACCATGGCACCGATCACGATGTGGTGGGTCTGGGCGCCGACCTTGGACAGCACCGTGAGCGCGATGCGCCGGTCCAGCCCCGTAGCGGTCATGGCCGACGCAATGAAACACGCGGCAGCGACCAGCGCCACGGCACTGTTGGCAAAGCCCGAGAGCGCGAGGTTCAGCGCCGCGCCCGTGCCCATGTCTGCGCCATCGGGTTTGGCCACGCTGGGTGCATAGGCCAGCAAGAACACCATCAGTGCGGCGATCACCACCGCGCTCACCGAGTATTCGAGCGCCTCGGTCATCCAGACGATCACCGCGAACGCGAGGATGGCCAGCATGGTCTGCCCCGCCACCGGCAACCCGGCCGGGGTGGGCAAGGCCAGCACCGCCAGCAGCGCCACCAGGGCGCCGAGCAGGCCGAGCCGTTTGGCGAGGCTCGCCGATGCGGGGGCGGAGGCCGGGGATGTGGTCGGTGCGGCAGTGAACATGGGGTGGCTCCGGTGGGGGCGCACTGGGCGCGAATCCTTGCGCAGCGCGTGCGGATGCATGGCCGGCCCAAGGGCTTCCAGTGTTGCGCGCTGTCCGCTGCGGGTGTTGATTCAGGTCAAGGAGGGACGGTGGTGGAGCCGCGTTCGCAGCGGGGCAGAGAGGCTGCTGCGTCTCAAGCCCCCACATCCACCCGCCAGCGCCTGCGGGGCGCGCGCAAGGCGTGGCGCTTGCGGTACTCCCCCGGTGCCATGCCGGTGTGGCGCACAAAGATGCGGCGGAACGCAGCCGGGTCGGCATAGCCGCAGGCCACCGCAATGCTGGGCACGCTCTCCAGCGTCACCTCCAGCAGCACCTTGGCGCGTGCGCAGCGCAGGCTGTGCAGGTGGTCCAGCGGCGACTGCGACAGCTCCTGCTGGAAGTGCCGCAGCAAGGTGCGCGGGCTCACCGCCGCCGCCTCGGCCAGTCGGGCCAGCGAGTAGGGCTCGTCCAGATGGGTCTCCATCCAGGCCATGGCGCGGGCCAGGGTGCTGTCGCGTGTGGCGGGGATGTGCTGCTGCGCGTTGGCCTGCAGCGCAGCTTGGGCGCGTTCGTGGTCGGGCCGCAGCACGCTGGCGCAGGTCTGGGCCAGCGCATCGCCCAGTGCATGGCGCACCAGGGCAACGGCCATTTCACCCAGGCTGTGGGGCAGCGCGCAGCTGAGCCAGGAGCCGTCATCGCTCAGGTCGTGGCCGGCGTCCAGCACCACCTCGGGAAAGTCCCGCTCAAACCCGGCCAGGTAGAACCACGGCAGGCAGCCGCGGCGGCCCTGCAGGCGCCCGCTCTGCGCCGCCAGCCAGGCACCATTGCCCACGGTAAGCACCTTGTGCCCGGCATCCAGCGCAATGCCGATCTGGCGCGAGAGGGCCCTGTGGCGCGCCGCCACATCGCGGATGGCCGGGATGTCGGCTGCGTGGAACGAAGGGATGAACCAGGCCAGCGCGGGGCCGTCGGCCAGTGCCGCCGCAGGCTGCGTGTAGGCCGCCAGCGGGCCCGGCTGGTGCTGCAGGGGCCGGCCCTGGGCATCCAGCAGCCGCCAAGTCAAACGGGGCGAGCCGGCTCCTCCCCGCAAGCCGGCCAGCAGATTGGCGCTGCGCAAGAGGTCGATGAACTGCAGTGCGTTGCCCACCGCCGATTCGGGCAGCAGCGGGATGTCGATGCGAAAAACCGGTGCCGTCGCAGACAGGACAGAAGAACGGGGCATGGCGATATTGGCTTTGTGGATGGCCATTTTCACTTGCCTACAGCGTGGGGTGGGCCCGTAGCATGAACGTGCGGTTTTTTGCTGCGTTCCTTTTTGTTTTCACTTCCTGCACGGATCTGCCTCATGCACAAACCCCTCTCTGCCATCTCGCTGGCCACCGGCCTGCTTCTCAGCGGGCTGACGTTCGCATCGTCCGCCCAGGCCCAGGCCCTGGATGCCACCGGCCTGCAGGCCATCGACGCCGCCGTGACGGCCGTGGCGCCCAAGATGGTCAACTGGCGCCGCGACATCCATGCCCACCCCGAACTCTCGGGCCAGGAGGTGCGCACCGCTAAGCTCGTGGCCGAGCACCTGAAGAAGCTGGGCATGGAGGTGCAGACCGGCGTGGGCGGCACCGGCGTGGTGGGCACGCTCAAGGGCGGCCTGCCTGGCAAGGTGGTGGCCCTGCGCGCCGACATGGACGCGCTGCCGGTGCTGGAGAACACCGGCCTGCCATTTGCCAGTAAGGCCAAGGCCAACTACCTGGGCAAGGAAGTGCCCGTGATGCACGCCTGCGGCCATGACGCCCACACCGCCATGCTGATGGGCGCGGCTGAGGTGCTGGCGGGCATGAAGGCCCAGCTGCCCGGCACGGTGAAATTCATCTTCCAGCCCGCCGAAGAGGGTGCGCCGGTGGAGCCCGATGCCAATGGCAAGGTGCCCAGCTTCGGCGCCAAGGCCATGATCGAAGCCGGTGCGCTCAAGGACGTGCAGGCCATCTACGGCCTGCACATCACCTCCAACCTGCCTGGTGGCGTGGTGGGCTACCGCAGCGGCCCGCTGATGGCCGGGTCGGACAACATCACCATCCATGTGGAAGGGCGCGGCGGCCATGGCTCGTCGCCCTGGGCCACCATCGACCCCATCGTGGCCGCCAGCCAGGTGGTGATGGGCCTGCAGACCGTGGTGAGCCGCCAGCTCAACATCAGCCAGGAGCCCGCCGTGGTCACCATCGGCCAGATCCAGGGCGGCACGCGCTACAACATCATCCCCGACAAGGTGGAAATGATGGGCACGCTGCGCACGTTTGACGAAGACATGCGCCAGGAAGCGCTCAAGCGCATCACCACCACGGCCGAGTCGATTGCTGCTGCCAGCGGCGCCAAGGCCAGCGTGCGTTTTGGCCCCGTGGCCTACCCCGTGACCACCAACCCCGCGCCGCTCACGCAGGCCTCGCTGCCCGCGCTGAATCTGGCCATGGGCGGCAAGACCATGGTGATCCCCAAGGTCGCAGGGTCGGAGGACTTCTCGGAGTTCCAGAAGGTCGTGCCCGGCTTCTTCTACTTCCTGGGCGCGCCGCCCAAGGGCAAGGAATTTGCCAAGGCTCCGCCCAACCACTCTGCGCTGTTCGACATCGACGAAGACCAGCTGCCCGTGGGTGCGCGCTCGCTGGCGGCGCTGGCCGTGGACTTTTTGCAGCGCAAGTAAGCGGTGCCACTGGCCTGCACCGCCCGGGGGCAGGTCAGCCCGCTGCGCCCAGCAGGCTGCGGGCGACGGCCTCGCCCACCTTGATGCCATCCACGCCGGCCGACAGAATGCCGCCCGCGTAGCTTGCGCCTTCACCCGCCGGGTACAGGCCGGGCGTGTTCAGGCTTTGCAAGTTGTCGCCACGGCCAATCTTGAGCGGCGACGAGGTGCGTGTCTCCACGCCCGTGAGCACCGCATCGTGCATGTCAAAGCCCTTGATCTTGCGGCCGAACACGGGCAGTGCCTCGCGCAGCGCCTCGATGGCGTAGCCGGGCAGGGCGGCGTGCAGGTCGCCCAGGGCCACGCCGGGCTTGTACGACGGCTCCACATCGCCCAGCTGGGTAGAGGGCTTGCCGGCGATGAAATCGCCCACCAGCTGGCCTGGCGCGCTGTAGTCGCGCCCGCCCAGCACAAAGGCGTTGGATTCGAGCTGGCGCTGCAGCACGCTGCCCGCCAGCGGGTGGAACTGCCCTGCGGGCAGGCTTTCCGCGCCGTAGGTCTGGCCCAGATGCATCTCAAAAGCTGCGGGGTCGGTGGGGTAGTCGCGTGGATCGATGCCCACCACCATGCCCGCGTTGGCGTTGCGTTCGTTGCGCGAGTACTGGCTCATGCCGTTGGTCACCACGCGGTTCGGCTCGCTGGTGGCGGCCACCACGGTGCCGCCGGGGCACATGCAAAAGCTGTACACCGCACGGCCATTGGCGGCGTGGTGCACCAGCTTGTAGTCGGCCGCGCCCAGCAGCGGGTGGCCCGCGTGGCGGCCCCAGCGCGCGCGGTCGATCACGCCCTGCGGGTGCTCGATGCGAAAGCCAATGGAAAACGGCTTGGCCTCCATGGCCACGCCGCGCTGGTACAGCATGGCAAAGGTGTCGCGCGAGCTGTGGCCCAGCGCCATCACCACATGGTCGGCGCGCAGCTCGGTGGTCTCGCCCGTGGCCTGGTTCAGCACCTTCAGGCCGCGCAGGTGGCGCGCGTCGCCTGTGCCTTCCACGATGACGTCCGTCACGCGCTGTTCAAAGCGCACCTCGCCGCCCAGCGCAATGATCTGTTCGCGCAAGCTCTCCACCACCTTCACCAGTTTGAAAGTGCCGATGTGCGGGTGGGCCACGTACAGGATTTCTTCGGGCGCACCGGCCTTGACGAACTCGTTCATCACCTTGCGGCCCAGGTGGCGCGGGTCCTTGATCTGGCTGTAGAGCTTGCCGTCGCTGAACGTGCCAGCGCCGCCTTCGCCAAACTGCACATTGCTTTCGGCATGCAGCTCGCGCTTGCGCCACAGGCCCCAGGTGTCTTTGGTGCGCTCGCGCACGGTTTTACCGCGCTCCAGCACGATGGGCTTGAAGCCCATTTGTGCCAGCACCAGCGCCGCAAAAATGCCGCAGGGCCCAAAGCCCACCACCACGGGGCGCAGGGGCAGTTCGGCAGGCGCCTGGCCCACGGGGTGCCAGGCCATGTCGGGCGTGGGTTGGATGTGCGGGTTGCCCGCAAACTTTGCCAGCAGGGCGGCTTCGCGCTCAGGCTGGGCCAGCGTCACGTCCACGATGTACACCGCCAGCAGGTCGGCCTTGCGCGCGTCAAAGCTGCGCTTGAAGACGTGCAGGTGCGCAATGTCGGCGTCGGCCAGGCCCAGAATTTGGGCGGCAGCGGCGCGCAGGGGCGCCTCGGGGGCTTCGGCAGCGGTGAACGGCAGCCGGATTTCGGAGAGTCGGATCATGGTCTTGCGGGCCCGTGTCGATCGGGCGAAAAGCAATGGCGTGGGGCCGGGATGATACGGGGTCTGCGCAGCGGGCGGAACCCCGCCGGCCTGCGCGACTGGGGTGCGGGAGGCGCTGGCTATATAAAAATGATAGCAATCAAGGCATGTTGCACTAGCGCTTCCGGCGGTTTTGGCTGAATTTTTGTTGTCAGGACGTGTTTAGGCGTCCTGGGCAGGCCGCTGGCGCCATCGCAGCTCGGCCGCACCCAGTGCCACGGCCGCCAGCAGCAGCGGCCCAAAGTAGTACAGCGCCCGGTAGGCGAGCAGTGCCGCCAGCACCTGTTCCTGCCCCAATGCGTCGGTGGCCAGCAGCGCCACACCCACGGCCTCCAGCACGCCCAGGCCTGCAGGCACGCGCAGCACCAACCCAGCCACGGCCCCCAGCAGCACGGTGGCCAGTGCGGCGGGGTAGGGCATCTGGTGTTGCAGCACCGTCCACAGTGCGGCGCCCATCAGCATCCAGTTGGTGGCCGATGCCGCGATTTGCCACAGCGCCACCGGCCAGCGCGGCAGCGGAAAAGCGTGGCCCCGCAGCGTGAGCGCGCGGCCCCTGCGCACCGCGCACAGTGCCAGGTACGCCAGCGGCAAGCTGCCCAGCACCGTGCCGCCCAGGTGCCACTGCCAGGGCGCTACCGTCCACCCGGCCATCGCAGGCGGCTGCCACAGCCAGGCCAGCACCCCGGCCAGCAGCAGGTAGCCGACCCAGTTGGTCACGATGCTGGTGCCCACCACCTGGCCGATGGTGCCGGGGTCCACGCCGCGCCGGTCGTACAGCCGGTAGCGCACGCCCACGCCCCCGATCAGTGAGCCCAGGTTGAGCGTGAACGGGTAGCTCGTCATGGCAATGGCCAGGGTGGTACCGCGCGCCAGCCGGTGGCCGCTGCAATGGCGCCCCACCCAGTCAAAGCTGCCGTAGGTGAAGTGGCTCAGCAGTGCCAGCGCGCCGCCCAGGGCCAGTGCGGTGGCGGGCAGGTCGCGCAGGGCCTGCAGCACGGCCGGCCAGTCCACCGTGCGCGCCTGCCGAAAGATCAGCGTGGCCACCACCGCAAAGAAGGCGACGGCAACCCCCCGCGTGAGCCAGGGCCACCAGGCCTGCTGCGGCCAGTGGCGCCAGCCACGGGTGCTGTAGCGGTCGCTGCGCTTGCGGGAGGGCGCGTGCAGGGCATCGGTGGCGCCGCCCGTCTGGGAGTCCGCGTGCAGCGTGGGGGTGGCCATGGTGTGCGCCTGCCAGCTCAGGTGGCGGGGCTGCCTGCGGGCGCTGCCGCACCCGCCCCCGGGTTGGCGAGCGTGATCGTGGGTTCGTGCCGGGGCAGCCAGCCCGCCCACGCGGGGAACCAGCGCATCAGATGGAACACGGCGTAGCTGCGCAGCAGGCGCAGGCCGTTCCAGCGCCCTGGCGCGGTGGCTTCCACCTGCTTGCAGCTGTGCTCCATCAGGTGCGACAGGCGGCGGTGCAGGTGGGCGTTGAAGGCCCGGTCCTGGATGATGACGTTGGCCTCCAGGTTCAGCGACAGGCTCAGCGGGTCGAGGTTGCTGGAGCCTACGGTGGACCAGTCCTCGTCCACCAGTGCCACCTTGCCGTGCAGCGGGCGGTCGCAGTATTCGTACACCCGCACCCCTGCGCGCTGCAGGTGGTCGTAAAGCAGGCTGGCCGCCGTCTTCACGATGGGCATGTCCGGTTGGCCTTGCAGGATGATGCGCACATCCACCCCGCGCTGGGCGGCGCGCCGCATCTCGCGGATGAGCCGGTAGCCGGGGAAGAAGTAGGCGTTGGCAATCACCACCCGGCTGCGCGCTGAGCGCAGGGCCACCCGGTAGTGGCGCTCGATGTCGTTGGTGTGCTGCTGGTTGTCGCGCGTCACGAACATGGCATGGGCTGTGCCCACATGCGGGCGCCCGGTGATGCCTGCGGCCTGGTGGCGCTTGCGCTCCTGGCGGCTGAGCACGGCCTCGCGGGTGAAGTGGTGCATCTGCGCCACGATGGGGCCGCGCACCTGCACGGCGTAGTCCTGCTTGGCCTCAGGGCCAAAGTCGGCCACATGGTCGGCCGAGTAGTTGATGCCGCCGATGAACCCCAGGTGCCCGTCCACCACCACGATCTTGCGGTGCATGCGGCGCAGCATGTTGAGGCGCTGGCCCAGTAAACGGCGGCCCGGGTCAAAGATGCGAAAGTGCACGCCCGCCTCCACCAGGCTGCCGACAAACTGGTCCGACAGGTCGGGCGAGCCAAAGCCGTCCACCAGCACATGCACGTCCACGCCGCGCCGCGCGGCCCCCAGGAGCGCGGCATGCAGTTGCTGGCCGATCTTGTCCTCGAACAGGATGAAGGTCTCCAGCATCACCTCGCGCCGGGCGTCGGCGATGGCCTGGAACACGCGCGGAAAGAATGCCTCGCCGTTTTCGAGCAACTCGAAGTGGTTGCCCGGAACCCAGCGGGACGAGCGGGGCGGACGAAAAGTGGGGCGCTTCATAGCAGGATCTCCGCCGCCAGGGGCGCATGGTCCGAGAGCTTGTCCCAGGGCTTTTTGGGCAAAGCCAGCGGCGAGTGCACGGCCGCGTTGCGCACGTAGATGCGGTCCAGCGCCAGCAGCGGCATCGACGCTGGAAACGTGCGCACCGCTCGACCAAAGGCCTGTACGAACACCTCCTGCAAGCCTGCCTCGTGCTGCAGCACCCGGTGGGCGCGGTGGCGCCAGTCGTTGAAGTCGCCCGCCAGCACCACCGGCTCGTGCGACGGAAAGCTGTTGACCAGATCGCACACACGGCGCAGCTGGTGCTGCCGGTGCGACTCTTGCAGGCCCAGGTGCACACACACCGCGTGCACCGGCAGATGGTGCCCGGGGGGCTGCAGCACAGAGTGCAGCATGCCGCGCCGTTCGGGCCCGCTGACCGAGATGTCGTGGTTCTCGTAATGCGTGATCGGAAACTTGGACAGCAGCGCGTTGCCGTGGTCGCCGTTGTCATACACCGCGTTGCGCCCGTAGGCGTACTGCGACCAGATGCTGTCGGCCAGAAACTCGTAGTGCGGGACCTGCGGAAAGTTGGCCAGCCGGCTGGCGTGCCGGTGGTGCGTGCCCAGCACTTCTTGCAAGAACACCAAATCCGCCGCCACATCGCGCACGGCCTCGCGCAGCTCATGCAGCATGAAGCGCCGGTTGAAGGTGGTGAAACCCTTGTGCACGTTCACGGTGAGCACCTTGAACGCAATAGGCTGGGAGTCTGTCGCGGAGGTCGTGGCCATGGGCAGTTGCAATCGTTGGAAGGGGCTCCGGCGAAATCACCGCAAGGGTGCGGCCGGGGCGAATCCTGATTGTTCTGGCCCGTATGCATTGCCGCTGTAGGACGGCGGGCCGTAGCCTTGTGCTGCGCAGCCCAAAAAAAAGGGCCCCGAAGGGCCCTGGTGACAGCGCGCTGCGCGGGGGGCGGCCATCAGGCCGGCAGGAAGCCTTCCACCGACAGGTAGCGCTCGCCCGTGTCGTAGTTGAAACCCAGCACCTTGGCGCCCGCGGGCAGCTCGGGCAGCTTCTGGGCAATGGCGGCCAGGGTGGCGCCGGACGAGATGCCCACCAGCATGCCCTCTTCGCGTGCGCAGCGGCGGGCATATTCGCGGGCCGGCTCGGCATCGACCTGGATCACGCCGTCGAGCACGCTGGTGTCGAGGTTCTTGGGGATGAAGCCCGCGCCAATGCCCTGGATGGGGTGGGGCGAAGGGGCGCCGCCCGAGATCACGGGCGATGCCGTGGGCTCCACCGCAAACACCTTGAGCTGCGGAAATTTGGCCTTGAGCACCCGCGCAGTGCCCGTGAGGTGACCGCCCGTACCGACGCCAGTGATGATCGCGTCCAGCCCATCGGGGAAGTCTGCCAGGATCTCCTGTGCGGTGGTGCGCACATGCACGTCGATGTTGGCGGGGTTTTCAAACTGCTGCGGAATCCACGAGTCCGGCGTCTGCGCCTGCAGCTCCTGCGCGCGGGCAATCGCGCCCTTCATGCCCTTTTCGCGCGGTGTCAGGTCAAACTGCGCGCCATAGGCCAGCATGAGGCGGCGGCGCTCGATGCTCATGCTGTCGGGCATCACGAGGATCAGCTTGTAGCCCTTGACGGCCGCCACCAGCGCCAGGCCGATGCCAGTGTTGCCGCTGGTGGGCTCGATGATGGTGCCACCGGGTTTGAGCGCACCAGACTTCTCCGCGTCTTCCACCATCGACAGCGCAATGCGGTCCTTGATGGAGCCGCCGGGGTTGCTGCGTTCGGACTTCACCCACACGTTGGCCGACGGACCGAACAGGCGGTTGACGCGCACGTGGGGTGTGTTGCCGATTGTTTGCAGAATGTTGTCAACTTTCATGGCGTCTCCTGTGAAGTGTCGGGTTGGACAAAAGGGGAAGGTTGTGGAGCGCATTCTGAACCAGTTGTTCTACGGCCCTGGTGATATGGATATAGCCAGGGAATGGGTTCAGGCCGCGCCCGACCGTGCAGGGCGCAGGCCATATCGCGATGTGCATCGCGCGTTGCACTGAGGTGATCTGATCCGCACAGGCCGACACAGCACACCGTCATGCGCCCGGCCGCCGGTGGGCGATAATCACACCCTGTGAAGCGCGCCAGACCGCCGCTGGTGCAATCTGGGAAACCAGGCACTGGAGGAACGTCCGGACTGCACAGGACAGCGTAGCAGCTAACGGCTGCCCACCGTGAGGTGAGGATCAGAGCAACAGAGACGAGTCCCGGGGGAGTGCCGCAAGGCAAACCACCGGGGGTGAAACGGGCAATCTCTACGCGCAGCAATACCAAGTAGGCCAGCGTTGATGTGGTTCCGCAGAGCTGGCGGGTAGGTAGCACCGAGCCGTGGTGGCGACACCCGGCCCAGATTAATGGCGGTCACACTGCGGGCAACCGTGGTGCACAGAATCCGGCTTATCGGCGCGCTTCACACTTTATTTCTGACCCCGCCCGCACAGGGTTGCGTGGTGGGCGCACCAGCCCCTTCGCACCGCTGCGCTCAGCTTTTCGGGCAATGGGGTGCCTGTCCCCGCTCCAGTTCGGTCGCGCGCTCCACCGTGTCCGGGTGGCTGCTCAACAGCGACCAGACAGGGTGCGATGCGGCATCCTGGGCGGTTTTGCGCTTGCGGGCTGCGCTGTCGGGCGCACGGGCGCTGGATGACGGCGTGGATGCACCCGCGGCCGGGCCTTCGCTCGGGTCCTTTTTCTCGGTGTCCTCGTTGTCCTCATCGCGCGCAATCGCCAGCAGCAGCTGGCCCATGGGCGCCGTGGGCAGTGCGGCGTGGCGCATGACGGCGATGGCGTAGCAGTCGGCCTCGCGCTCGTGGCTGCGGCTGTAGGCCAGGCCGGTGAGCAAGGACGCGCCGGTAGAGACGACGCCCGACACATCCCCCAGCGCCAGCCCCAGGCCCATGCTGAGTACGCCCTGCTGCACCACCATGCGCGTGGTGTGGCGTTGCACCACGTGTCCCACCTCGTGGGCCAGCACGCCCACCAGGGCGTTGTCGTCCAGGCCCTTTTCAGCGGCCGCCTTGACGATGCCGTCGGTCATCACGATCTTGCCGCCGGGCAGTGCAAAGGCATTGGCGCCCATGCCGGACCGGAACTCCAGCGACAGCGGCGGCCGGTAGCCGGCATAGCGCTGCAGTCCGGGGGGTGTGTGCTGCACCAGGGCGTCAAAGCGCGCCTTGAGCTGCTCCTGCCGGGCCGAAGGCAGCTTGCTGGGCTTCAGGGTGCCGTTGTCCATCTGCTGGAGCACGTTCTCGGCCACGCTGGTCTCCCAGCTGAGGGGCACAAACCGCGTGAGCTGCGTGGCCGCCCAGGGCGTGCCGTAGCGGTAGAACAGCGTAAGGCCGACGACGGCGGCGACCGTCACGCCCAGCAGCACGGGCCAGCGGGTCTGCATGCGTTGTGCGATGCCGGGGCGCTCGCCCGCAGCGGCCAGGGCCGCGCGCCATTCGGTCACGGCGTCGATCTCCACGCTGCCATGGTCGCGCAGATCGACGACCACGCGGGGCTGGGGCTTGCGTTCGTTCCAGGCCTCGGGCCAGCCCACCTGCTTCCAGGCGAACACGACCGGCCCGGCACCCGGCTGCGAGAGCGGGTGCAGCACCAGCGATGGGCCTTGTGGCGTGGGCCGCAGGCTCACCATCACCGGCCGGGCCTTGCTGCTCTGGCCGTCAAACCAGCGCCCGGGGAGCAGGGCGGTGTGCTCGGGCATGCTCAACCGATGAGGTCCAGGCCCGCAGCGTCGGCCAGCGCATCACCCAGGCCCCCTTGCTGCTGGCGCACCATGGCGCCGGTCACCTGTTCCACGCCGCCCTTGACGTGCAGGGTGACGGACTCGCACTTCATGCGGTATTCGCTCACCCGCGCAAACGGGCGGTACAGCCCCAGCGTCAGCAGGGTGAGCAGCATGTTCTTGATGCGCAGCCACACGTACTGGCCGCTTTTCAGGTGGCACTTGAAGCGCGCCACATGGCTCACGCCGATGTTGTTCCACATCAGCTGGAACATGCGCGCCTCGCGGTACGCGCGGGCGGGGGCCGATGCCAGGATCAGCATGAAGATGCCCGCGATGATGGACACGATGATCACCACAAACATCCACAGGCCCAGCCGGTTGCTCTGGCTGGCCACCAGGGCGATGGAGCTGCCTGCCAGGATGCCGATCAGTGCCGAGAAACCCACCACGCACAGGATGAACACGGCCACGGTGGCCATCCACACCTTGACGAAGTCCATGTACACCGGCTTCCAGCGGCCCCGCTCGGCGCCCACTTGGGCCTTGAGCACCAGGAGGCTCTTGAAGTTGTACTCGGTGCGGATCACGCAGAGCACCGACAGCACCAGGCCCAGCAGCACCAGGCCGCCCATGGCGGGCGTGAAGCGGGGCATGGGTTGCTTCTTGCCTTCTTCTTCAATGGCTTCGAGGGCCTGCGCCAGGTCGGGCGACAGCAACTGCAGGCCGTAGAACACGCCAAACCACAGTAGCGCCAGCGCAAACACCGGCCAGCTGGCGAGATAGACCTCTTTCCAGCTGGCGGCAAATTGCAGCCGCAGTCCGCGCCAGCGCGTGGCCCCCAGGCGAAACCGCATGGCGCTGGCCCAGATGAAAGGCGCAAGCGCTGCGCCCGCCAGCAGGAACAGGCCCACTGCCGTGTCCTGCCCGGTGTTGGCGGCCAGGTTGTAGGCAATGGTCAGCAGCATCAGCAGCACAAAGCCCATCACCATCTTGCGCTGCTGCGCGGTGAATTCGAGGGGGCTGCCAGCCACCAGCGTGTGGCCATAGAAATACTGGGCGGTGCGGCGACGCGCCCAGGGGGTGTAGATGCCGAGCGTGACGATGGACAGCAGCACGTTGACGATCCAGACCCGGAAATACTCGCCCCCGCTGCCGGTGAATTCGAGCGGGTGGGCGTCGATGTTCATCGGCATGAAGGTGGACATCGGCCCCGCTGCGCCGCCTGACGATTGGTTTGTGTGCATGAACTCCCTCCAGAGTGCTGCGCAGTGTAGCAGCGGCGCAGGGCCAGGAAATTCAAGTCAAAAAGGCCTGAAGCGCTTGTTTTTAAAGCGCTAGAAGCTATGTATTTAGGAGCATATGTGTGCCGCGCTCCGCGGTCAGACGGGCGGGGCGCAGCGTGGCGGAGGACGCGTCAGAACTTCTCCCACGGCTGCAGGTAGCGCCATTGCCCCTCGGGCACCTTGGCCAGCGGCACGCGGCCAATGCGGATGCGCTTGATGCCCACCACGGTCAGGCCCACGGCTTCGCACATGGCCGGGATCTGGCCCGGGCGAATGCCCTTGAGCGCAAAGCGCAGCTTGGTCTCGTTCTGCCAGCTCACCTTGATGGGGGGCAGGGGGCGGCCATTGAACGTGAGGCCGTGGCACAGGCGCTGCAGGCCGTTGGGCGCGATGTCGCCCTTCACCTCGACGATGCATTCCTGCTCCAGCGACTCGATGTCTTCGGCCAGCTTGCGCGCGATGCGCTTGTCCTGCGTGTACACCACCAGCCCACTGGCCTCGGTGGGCAGGGGGGTGAAGCATTCGAGCTGCTTGAAGTGGCGCTGCAGCACGCGGATGCCCGAGGCGTCTTCCGGCAGGTGCGACGCGGCGTTGAGCAGCGTGAGCGCCTGTGGCGCACCCTGGCTGCGGCTGGCGTGGGCCGCTTGCCCTGTGGATGCGCCTGGCAGGCCCAGGCCGGCTTCAAACCCTGCCGGTTTGTGCAGCAGCAAGGTCACCGGGGTCAGCTCCAGCAAGCTGGCATCGGGCGCCACGGCCACGGCCTGATCGGGGCGCACGCGGGCGCCAGGGGCTTCCTCAATCTGGCCGTCCACGCTCACAAAGCCGCCCTCGATGAATTGCTCGGCCGTGCTGCGCGAGCAGTTCAGTTGTTCGGCCACGCGTTTGGCCAGGCGGATGTGGGTGGGGTCGGGGTTCTTGTCGGTCATTGAATATGAAGGCGGTCTTGGTGTTCTTGTGGCTCAGTTGTTGCCGGGTTGCAGCGAGCGGATGCGCTCCACATGCGCCAGCAGCGAGCGCTGGGCCACCGGCCACATGCGCTGCGGCACGTCGTCGTAGGCTTGCCGCACCCAGTCGTCCATGCTGCCTTGTGGCAGCGCCTGCATGGCGGCCAGCACCTTGGCCTCGCGCGCCAGGCGGTGGGCCTTGAGCTTGGCGATGGCATGGCGGGCGCCGAGGACAGGGCCCCCCAGCACGTAGCCGTGCGCGGGCAGGATGAACTCCACGCCGTGCTCGGCGCAGGCCGCGTCGAGCCGGTCCAGCGAATCCAGGTAGTCGGCCATGTTGCCGTCTGGCGGGTCGATCACGGTGGTGCTGCCGTTCAGGATGTGGTCGCCGCTGAACAGCAGCGCGTCTTCCACCAGCAGCATGCACAGGTGGTTGGCGGCATGGCCGGGGGTGTGGATCACCTGCAGGGTGTGGGTGATTTTGCCCTCAGGTGCCAGTCCTTCAAGCACGAGCAGCTCATTATTTTGTAGCGCCCGGTCGGGGGTGAACTGGCTGGCCGCGCGGGCCGTGGGGGCGGACGGCAGGCCCAGGACGGGCGGGCGCGCCTTGCCGGCCTGCACGCACATCGCCTGCAGCGGCGCGGCGCCGGGGGAATGGTCGGCGTGCGAGTGGGTGCACACAATCATGCGGATGTCGCCCCCCGCTGCACGCCAGAGCTTGTCCAGGTGCTCGGTATCGGCCGGGCCGGGGTCGATGGCGATGAAGCCCGTGGCCGGGTCGCCCACCAGGTAGCTGTTGGTGCCGGGGCCGGTCATCACACCGGGGTTGGGCGCGGTCAGGCGCATCACGTTGCGCAGCAGCGGCACTGGGCGTTCGGTCTGCCAGTCCAGCGGGTGCACGATCTGGCCGTCGGGGCAGACCAGCGCCAGCTCGCCAAACGGCATGTCGTCTTCCATGTAGCGCGCTTCCTTGCCCGCCAGCAGGCCTGCGCGCGGGCAGCTCACCCACAGGGGCTGCTCGTGCGCCACGGCGTCCAGCACCGCCTGGGTGCTGGCAAATTGGGCCAGGCGCTGCAGCGTGCGGATGGTGGGGAAGATCATGAAGAACTGCCCCGCCTCGTGCCGCGCCAGCGCGTCGGCCGGGCGCACCCACACGGGCTCGAACTGCTCGGCCTCGTCGGCCACGGGCTCCTGGCCCTCGGGCATGCGGGCCACCAGAAAGGGCACCTCAAAGCGGCGGGCCAGGTCGCGGTCGGCCGTCCAGTGGGCCAGCAGGTACACCCCATCGGCCGCCAGGCGCAGTCCGCGTGCGGTGCACTGCGCGGCAAACGGCTGGTGGCGGTCGATGGCGGCAATGTCCTGCGCGTCGGCCATCTGCCCCTGGCGGGGGCCCTCGGCATGGCGTGCCAGCAGCACGCCCAGTTCTTCAAAACTCTCGCGGATGGCGGCAATCGCCTGGGTGAGGTGCAGGTCGCTCTGCGTGGCGCGCCGGTCGGCGGCCGCGTGGGTGGCGGGTGCAGCATCCAGCGCATCAATGCCCCCGCCGGGGAACACATAGGCGCCAGGCGCAAAACTGGCCGTGGCCGAGCGCCGGGTCATGAGGACTTCGAGCCCGCCGCCGTCAGGCACATCGCGCAGCAGCAGCACGGTGGCAGCGGGGCGGGTGGCGACGGGTTCGCGGTGGGGGTGGAGTTGTTGGCTGGAGCGGGGCATCGGGCCATTATCAGCACTGGCAGGCTGTACAGCGGTCGGCATCGCCGTGAAACCTGCGAAAACCGAGGGCCCAGGGGTCCGCAGGCTTGCAGGCCGGCCTCCGGCCGACCACGCCCGGCTCAGCCGCGGGCCGGGATCGCGAGGCCCCGGGCCACCGCCGGGCGCGCCACAAAGGCATCCAGCACGCGCTGCACTTCTGTGAACTGGCCAAACTCCACCAGATCGCCCGCGCCATAAAAGCCGATCAGGTTGCGCACCCAGGGCAGGATGGCAATGTCGGCGATGGTGTACTGCTCGCCCATCACCCACTGGCGACCTGCCAGGTGCTGGTTCAGCACGCCCAGCAGGCGTTTGGACTCGGCCACGTAGCGGTCGCGCGGGCGCTTGTCCTCATAGTCCTTGCCCGCGAATTTGTGGAAGAAGCCGAGCTGGCCGAACATGGGGCCCACGCCGCCCATCTGCCACATCACCCACTGGATGGTTTCGTAGCGCGCAGCAGCGTCCGGGGGGATCAGCTGGCCGGTCTTGTCGGCCAGGTACAGCAGGATGGCTCCCGACTCGAACAGCGCCAGCGGCTGGCCGCCGGGGCCTTGGGGGTCCAGAATGGCGGGGATCTTGTTGTTGGGGTTGAGTGACAGGAACTCGGGCGAGGTCTGGTCGTTGGTCTCAAAGCTCACCAGGTGCGGCTCGTACGGCAGGCCCAGTTCTTCGAGCGCAATCGACACCTTCACGCCATTGGGTGTGGGCAGCGAATACAGCTGCAGGCGGTCCGGGTGCCGGGCGGGCCATTTGCGGGTGATGGCGAAGGCGGACAAATCGGTCATGGTGGGGTCCTGGTGGCTGCGGCGCGGGGCCGGTGTGGTGGTTGCAGGCGCGCAGAGGTGGAAAAGGCGCCAAGCCTACGCCGCCTGGCCGTTAGGCGCAGGCCCGAGGCCATAATCCCATCCCATGCAGATTCGCTTCACCAAAATGCAAGGCGCGGGCAACGATTTTGTGGTGCTCGACGAGACCCAGGGCCGCCTGGGGCTGAGTACGGCCCAATACCGCTTTCTGGCAGACCGACACTTCGGCGTGGGGGCCGACCAGATCCTCACCGTGCGTCCTTCGCCGGGTGACGGCATCGATTTTGAATACGTGATCCACAACGCCGACGGCGGCGAGGTGGAGCAGTGCGGCAACGGCGCGCGCTGCTTTGCGCGCTTTGTGCACGACCGGGGCCTGTCGGGCAAGGACACCCTCCGCGTGCAGACCAAAAGCGGCGTGATTGCGCCCCGCCTCACGGGCGACGGCCGCGTCACGGTGGACATGGGCCGGCCCGAGTTCGACCCTGCCAAGGTGCCGTTCGACACCACCGGTCTCACGCCTGTGCAGCAGGGTTCGGGGCAAAAGTGGCCGCTGGCGCTAGAGGAATATGCCCAGAGTGCTTCTGTTTTGATAGCGGTTGCCTCCATGGGCAATCCGCATGCGGTGCAGCTGGTGGACGATGTGGACACCGCTCCCGTCGCGCAGACCGGGCCGCTGATCGAGCGCCATGCGCGCTTTCCCCAGCGGGTGAACGCGGGCTACCTGCAGATCGTGGACCGCTCCCATGTGCGCCTGCGCGTGTTCGAGCGCGGCGCGGGCGAGACGCTGGCCTGCGGAACCGGCGCCTGTGCGGCCGTGGCCAGCGGTATCCGGCTGGGCCTGCTCGACCCCGAGGTGCATGTGGACACGCGTGGCGGCCGCCTCACTATTGCCTGGAGCGGCCAGGAGGCTGATTCCGTTTTCATGACCGGCCCGGCCACCACGGTGTTCGAAGGCCAGATCGACATTCCCGACACGCTCGTATGACTACCCACATCCCACCGATCACCGAAGACGACATCGCCCAGTTCCTCACCAACACGCCGGGTTTCTTCGAACGCCATGCCGAGGTGCTGGCCAGCGTGCAGATCACCAGCCCCCACGGTGCGCGCGCCGTGAGCCTGCAGGAGCGCCAGGCCGAGATGCTGCGCGAGAAGATCAAGGGCCTGGAGCATCGCATCATGGAAATGGTGCGCAACAGCACCGAGAACGCCGCCATTGCCCACAAGGTGCACCAGTGGACCAGCAGCCTGCTGCAGGTGCGCGACCCGTTCGACCTGCCCCAGGCCGTGGTCGATGGCGTGCGCACCCTGTTCGATGTGCCCCAGGCAGCGGTGCGCGTGTGGGAGGTGGCCGCACCCTACATCGACGCCGATTTCACCCAGGGCGCAAGCGAGGACGCGCGTGCGTTTGCCTCGTCGCTGACCATGCCGTTCTGCGGCCCCAACCTGGGCTTTGAGCCCTCCGGCTGGCTGGCGCAGGAAGGCGGCGAGCCCGCGCAGTCGCTGGCCCTGCTGCCGCTGCGCGAAGGCGCCATCGACAGCGCCACGCCCGCGTTTGGCCTGCTGGTGCTGGGCTCGCAAGACCCGCAGCGTTTTGATGCCACCATGGGCACCGACTTCTTGTCGCGCATGGCCGAGCTGGCCAGTGCAGCCCTGCTGCGCCTGAAGTAGTCCCGGCCACCGGGGCGCACTGCAACTCGGCGTTGGCTCGGCCCAGGCAACAACCATGTCTGAAAAGCCTCCCGCCCCGGACCCCCACGTCCTGCGCTACCTGGAGCATGTGCGCGTCGAAAAGCGGCTGGCCGCGCGCACGCTCACGCTCTACACGCTGGACCTTGAAAAGCTGGCGCAGTTTGCGGCTGGCGTGAATGTGCCGATGCTGCAGTTGCAGACCGCTCACATCCGCCGCTTTGTCGCGCAGATGCACAGCGGCGGGCGCAGCGGGCGGGGCATTGCGCTCATTCTGTCGGGCTGGCGCGGGTTTTTCATCTGGGCGGGGCGGCAGGGGCTGATCCCGCACAACCCGGTGCAAGACGTACGTGCCCCCAAGGCCCCCAAGCCCTTGCCCAAGGCGCTGGGCGTGGACGACGCCGTAAGGCTCGCAGAATTCGACAACACCGGCGCCGACCCCTGGCTGGAGGCGCGCGACGCCGCCATGGTGGAGCTGCTGTACGGCTGCGGTCTGCGCGTGGGTGAACTCGCGGGGCTCGACGCCATCCCCAATGCCGACACCCAGCGCCAGGGCCGCGGTTGGGTGGACCTGCAGGCGGGCGAAGCCCATGTGTTCGGCAAAGGCAGCAAGCGCCGCAGCGTGCCGGTGGGCGCCGCCGCGACGGCCGCGCTGCAGGCATGGCTGCAGCTGCGGGCCACACCGTTTGGTGGCGAGGGCTCTGCGCGGCTCGATACCGCCCTGTTTGTCGGCCAGCGTGGCAAGCGGCTCACGGCCCAGTCGATCTGGCTGCGCCTGCGCCAGCGCAGCCAGCTGGCAGGGCTGACCACGCCGGTACATCCGCACATGCTGCGCCACTCGTTCGCCAGCCACCTGCTGCAAAGCAGCGGCGACCTGCGCGCGGTGCAGGAGCTGCTGGGCCACGCCAACATCACCACTACGCAGGTCTATACGCGGCTCGACTTTCAGCACCTGGCCAAGGTGTACGACGCCGCCCACCCGCGTGCGCGGAAGAAGCCCCCGTAAGCCGCTGGGTGGCTTTCCGGGAAGGCGAAGCAACCGCCCGCCCGCCGGGCGGAACCAAGTGGCCTCCCGGCGTCTCCGAGCACACTGGCGCCTGCTGTGGAGCGCCCTGGAGTTGTCGTCATGCTGCTGAACTGGATCAAATCGAACCGATGGTTCATCGTGCTGCTGTTGTGCTTTGGCGTCTTTCGCACCGCCGTGGCCGACTGGAACCCCATCCCTTCGGGCTCGATGCGGCCCACGCTGCTGGAGGGGGACGTGGTGCTGGTCAACCGCCTGGCCTACGACGTGAAGCTGCCGCTCACGGACGTGATCCTGGCGCATATCGACGACCCGCAGCGCGGCGATGTGGTCACCTTCTCTTCGCCTCAGGACGGCACCCGCCTGATCAAGCGCATTGCCGCGTTGCCCGGCGACACGGTGGAAATGCGCAACGAGGTGCTCTACATCAACGGCCAGGCGGCCGAATACGAGATGCCCGATTCTGTGCAGGAGCCGGCGCTGCTGGGCCACACGCTCACTGCCACGCGCTGGACGGAGCGCCTGCTGGGACATGAGCGCCGCGTGCAGTGGCTGCAGGGCGTGACGGCCCGCAGCAGCTTCGATCCGGTGCAAGTGCCCGAGGGCGAATACCTTGTGTTGGGTGACAACCGGGACAACAGCGCGGACTCCCGCTACATCGGCCTGGTGCCGCGCCACCTGCTCATCGGGCAGGCGCACCGCGTGCTGCTGTCGGCCGATGTGCTGGGCCACTGGGCGCCGCGCCTGGAGCGCTTCGGCAAGGCGCTGTAGCCCGGCCCGGCCAGCGCGCCGACGACCTCGCTCATGGTGGTTTGACCGGCACGGTTCATCAGGGCGGACCTGGCTTCCACGCAGGTGGAACACCTTGGGGAAAGCGGTCGTCGATGAGGGAGTGAAAAGCCGCATCGGCGCCGTGAGCCAGCGCTATGGACAGCGGGCCCATGATGCCAATGAGCAGCGCCATCAAGCCAAAGCCAGTGGGAGCCGGGTCGAAATCTTCCAGTCGTAGCAGTGCAAGGTGGCTCAGTGGCAGAGGGCCGGGGTCTCGCCCGCCACTGACTTGGCCAGGAATTTCTCGATGTCGAGCAGGATCAGCATGCGCTGGCCGACCGAGCCGATAGCCAGCAGGTGCTCGGGCCTGACGTTGCCGCGCAGGGCGGGCACGGGGCGCAGCTGCTCGCGCTCCAGCGTGAGCACGTCGGACACGCCGTCCACCACCACGCCCACCGTCCGCTGGCCGATGTGCAGCACGATCACCACCTTGAGGTGGTCGTACCGCACGGCGGTCTGCCCCAGCTTCAGGCGCAGGTCCAGGATGGGCACGATCACGCCGCGCAGGTTCATCACTCCCAGCCACTCGCCCGTGGCATTGGCGATGGTGGTGGGCTTTTCGTACGACCGGATCTCCTGCACCCGCAGGATGTCCACCCCGTATTCCTCGTTGCCGATCTGGAAGGTCAGAAATTCGCGAAGCTCGGTCATCACGGACTGGGCCGTGCCGGGCGCGGGGGCCAGGCGGGTGGTGCTGGGGGCTGTGGCGGAGGCGGTCATTGATTGTTTGATAAAAATGATAATTTACGTAATTTTATCGATCACAAATCATATTTGTCAAATATCAAATTCCGAAATGACAGATCGGTCGCGTGCATTCGGGGGCGAAGAGCGTGAAGTGGCCGTTGGAGCCTGTGAAAGAGGGCCGACCGGACGCGGTCGTGACGGGGCGGTACCTCGTTGGCTGCGTTTTTCCCTCGCCAGGGGGCTCTGCCGCGTCCGCCAGCCCGCACAATCCGGGGCATGAAAACCCTTCGACTTCGCGCGGGCAAAGAGCGCTCGCTGTTGCGCCGCCATCCCTGGATCTTTGAATCGGCCATCGCCAAGGGCGGCGGCGACAGTGGAGAGACCGTGCGCGTCGAGTCGCACGAAGGCCAGTTTCTGGCTTGGGCGGCCTACAGCCCCAGCTCGCGCATCCGCGCACGGGTGTGGAGCTTTGACGAGGCGCAGCGCATTGACGCTCCATTTTTTATAGCTGCTTGCGCACGTTCCATCATCGCCAGAGCACGTTTTGATGTGCAAAGCGATGGTGTACGCCTGGTGCACGGCGAGTCCGACGGCCTGCCGGGGCTCATCGTGGACCGCTATGGCGATACGCTGGTGGCGCAGTTCACCAGCGCGGGCACCGAGCGCTGGAAGGGCGTGATTGCCGATGCGCTGCTGCGCGAGACGGGCCTGACCAAACTGTATGAGCGTTCGGACGCCAGCGTGCGTTCGCTGGAGGGCCTGGAGCCCGCCACCGGCTGGCTGCGCGGCGGGCCCACGGGCGCGGCGGGCGATGGCGAAGGGCCGCCGCTGGAGCTGACGATCCGCGAGCACCAGTGGCGCCTGACCCTCAACATCGCTGAGGGCCACAAGACGGGCTTTTATCTGGACCAGCGCGACAGCCGCAAGCGCTTTGCCGACTACACCCAGCGCCTGGGCTTCAAACATGTGCTCAACTGCTTTTGTTACACCGGCGGCTTCAGCGTGGCAGCGCTGGCGGGCATGCGTGCGGCGGGCGCCGCCGCCGATGGGCATGTGACGTCCATTGACTCGTCCGGCCCCGCCTTGGAGCGCGCCCGTGCGCACGTGGCGCTCAATGGGTTCGACCCGAACCGCGCAAGCTTTATGGACGCTGATGTGAACGCCTCGCTGCGCCAGTTCCTCAAGGAGGGCCAGCGCTTCGACGCCATCATCCTGGACCCGCCCAAGTTCGCGCCCACGGCGGCCCACGCCGAGCGGGCAGCCCGCGCCTACAAGGACATCAACCGGCTGGCGCTGCAGCTGCTGTCGCCTGGCGGGGTGCTGTTCACCTTCTCCTGCTCGGGCGGTATCAGCGCCGACCTGTTCCACAAGATCGTGGCGTCGGCCGGCGCGGATGCCGGAGTGGACGGCTACATCCTGGAGCGCCTGGGCGGCGCGCCCGACCACCCGATGACGCTGGAGTTTCCGGAGGGCGAGTACCTCAAGGGGCTGGTGGTGATGCGCAAGGGGTGAACGTTCCGGCGTCAGCAGGGGCTTGACAGCCTCGGTACACTGAAAAAGATGCCCCTGGGTGGGGCACTGCGCCGCGCAGCGCAAGTATTTGATTCCCTTGAAAGACAGATTTATGGCACTGATCCCCGTCACCATCCTCACCGGCTTTCTGGGCTCTGGCAAAACCACCTTGCTCAAGCGCCTCTTGAGCGAAGCCCACGGCCAGAAGATCGCCGTGATCGAGAACGAATTCGGCGAAGAGAACATCGACAACGATATCCTCGTGACCGAGTCCAAGGAGCAGATCGTGCAGATGAGCAATGGCTGCATCTGCTGCACCATCCGCGAAGACCTGCGCGAAACCCTGCAGTTGCTGGCCGCCAAGAAGCGCAAGGGCCTGCTCGACTTTGATCGCATCGTGATCGAGACCACCGGCGTGGCCGACCCCGGCCCCGTGGCCCAGACCTTCTTCATGGACGAAGAGATCGCCGAAACCTATCTGATCGACTCGATCATCACGCTGGTGGACGCCAAGCATGCGCCCCAGCAGCTCAATGACCGCCAGGAGGCACGCCGCCAGGTGGGCTTTGCGGACCAGATCTTCCTGTCCAAGACCGACCTGGTGTCTCAGGATGAGACCGAGGCGTTGATCCATCGCCTGAAGCATATGAACCCGCGCGCGCCCATCAAGGCCGTGCATTTTGGCGAGGTGCCGCTCAAGGAGGTGCTGGACCTGCGGGGCTTCAATCTCAATGCCAAGCTGGACATTGACCCCGACTTCCTGAAGGAGGAAGGGGAGGGGCACGACCACCACGACCATGACCACGAGCACGGCGAGCACTGCAGCCACCCTTCGCACCAGCACGACCACGGGCATGGCCACCACCATCACCACGATGATGACGTGAAGAGTTTTGTCTACCGTTCGGACCGTCCGTTCGACCCGGCCAAGCTCGAAGACTTCCTCGGGGCCATCGTCAACATTTACGGCCCGCGCATGCTGCGTTACAAAGGCGTACTGAATATGAAGGGCACTGAGCGCAAGGTGATCTTCCAGGGCGTGCACCAGCTCATGGGCAGTGACCTGGGCCCCCAGTGGGCCGAGGGCGAGCCGCGCACGAGCAAGATGGTGTTCATTGGCATTGATCTGCCCAAGGACATCTTTTTGCAAGGGCTGGAGCAAAGCCTGGTCTGATCTGCTTGCCGGTTTTGAGGGGCGATGGACCCCGATTTGTGTTGTATCTGCAACGTTTCCGTTTGCGTGAGCTCAGGTCGATACAATCGCGCCCCGGTAAAACCACCCAAGGCTTGCCACCAGTCCCGGGCCGTGAGAGCGGCCAAGGGCCCGCCCGTACTGCGAGGAGACCAGGAAGTGAAAGCCGATACCAGCAAACCCAAGGGGGCCACCAAGGCAACCCCTGCCGCGGCAAAAAGCGCCGCCGCCCCAGCGGCATCCAAAGTTGCTGCGAAGGCCACTGCCAAAACTGCTGCGGCGCCCAAGGTGACCGCACCCCCTGCCGCCGTGGCGGCACCTGCTGCGGCGCCCGCGCTGCAAGCGGGCTCGCAGGTACCCGTGCGCACAACCCGGCCTTCTTCCCGATTGGCCCAATTGACCGTACCATCCATGGCACAGACGGTGGCCTCCACAGCTGCCAAAGCCAGTTACCAACACACCATGCCCACGACCGCGCAAGCGCAGCCCACTTACATGGCTGCCAAAAAAGACCCCAAGCTGGCGAACAACTGGAAAACCAAGTCCGTTGCCGAGCTGACCGACGCTGAAGTCATGGCCATGCCCGACAGCGAGTACATGAACGAAAAGCAGATGGCGTTCTTCCGCCTCAAGCTCGTTCAGCTCAAGCAGGACATCCACAACAGTGCCGGTGAAACCACCGAACACCTGCGTGAAGACACGGTGGTCGTGCCCGACCCGGCCGACCGCGCCACCATCGAAGAAGAACACGCGTTGGAGCTGCGCACCCGCGACCGCGAGCGCAAGCTGCTCAAGAAGATCGAGCAGTCCATCGCCCGCATCGACGCGGGTGACTATGGCTACTGCGACGAGACCGGTGAGCCCATCGGTGTCGGCCGCTTGATCGCGCGCCCCACGGCCACGCTGTCGCTGGAAGCGCAGCAGCGCCGCGAACTCAAGCAGAAGATGTTCGGAGATTGAACAGGCTGCGGCCTGTTGATCCACGCGCGCACACTGCACCCTGAGCCATGAGCAAGGAAGAAACCACCCCTGGCGGCCTGCTATCGAAGGTGGTGCGGTTCGTGAAAAATCCGACCGTGAACTGGACGGAGCTCGACTCCATCCAGGACGACCGGGAGAGCCAGTACAGCAAGCAGATGCTCAAGGAGATGATCGAGCGCAAGCGCCGCAACGACTTCGTGCGGCGCCGTGAGTTCGATCAGCTGCGCAAGCTGCGCCAGCGCGAGGTGCTGCAGGGGCAGCGCGTGGAAGACGCCGCCGGTCGTCCTTCGTTCTTCCAGAGCAGCATGGCGTCACCCGACGAACGGGCCGTCACGCTCAAGAAGATCGATGAGATCGAAGCGCAGATGTCCCAGCAGTGGTGGAAGAGCAAGCAGGGCGCAGACGCCCCCACCCAGCCCGGCGTGATGCCCGATTCCAGCACGGAAGCCTCTTCGGAAGAGCACGCACGTGCCTATGCACCCACGGTGCCCGGAAGCCTGTCGGCCCCGCTGGACACCAAGCCCGCCGTTCAGCCCCTGTTTGCCGATGACAGCATGGCCATTGGCCGCTTTGGTGGAACGGACGCCACCATGCTGCCGGGCAGCACCCCACCTGTCGAAGCATCCTTCAGCCCTGCGGCACCTACGGCTGCGCCCGCGCCCGCATTCGAACCGGAGGAATTCGTGCACGAACCCGACCTTGAAGAAGCCGCGATCCGGTTTGCCAATGGTGACCATGCAGGGGCCGAGTCCGGCCTGCTGGAAGTGCTGGCCCAGCACCAGCAGGACGACCCCGCCCAGCAGCTCGAAATCTGGATGACGCTGTTCGACCTGTACCGGGCCACCGGGCGGCACGACGGTTTTGACACCCTGGCCATCGACTTTGCCGCGCAGTATGGCCGCTCGGCCCCGCTGTGGTTCTCCATCCCGGCGCAGCTGGGCCTTGTGGTGGAGGCTGCACCGGCTGCCGCCGAACCCGCCCCCGCCATGCGCCGCGATTTCAGCTGGAACGCCCCGCCCACCGTGGCCGTGTCTTCGGTGGCGGCCCTGCAGGCCTCGCTGGCCCGTGCGGCATCGCCCTGGACGCTGTCTTGGTCGCGCCTCACGGCCATCGACGAGGCTGCGGTGCCCCTGTTGGCCGACCAAGTCAGCCTGTGGGCCGACCGGGATGTCCAGATTGTGTTTTCAGGGGTGGAAAAGCTCCATGCCCTGCTGGATGCCAAGACCCAGTCAGGCGACCGCTCCAACAGCCCCGAATGGTGGCGCCTGCGCATGGCAGCCATGCGCCTCATGGGCAAACCCGACGAGTTTGAGCTGGTGGCGCTGGATTACTGCGTGACCTACGAGGTCTCTCCGCCCTCCTGGGTGTCGCCGCGCTGCGGATATTCGGACAATGAGGGTGTGTCGTCTGGCTCGGCCCCCCTGGCGGTCGACAGCGACTTTGTGGCGTCCGATCTGGGTGAATCGTCGATCCCCCCTGTGGATGCCGGGCCCATCGCACAACTCAGTGGCCATATCGATGGCGATGCCACGCCCCTGCTGCAGCCGTTCGAGGTGCACCTCAAGCCCGGTGTGCCACTGACCATCGCCTGCGACAAACTGATCCGGGTGGACTTTGCTGCCGCGGGCTCCGTGCTCAACTGGGCGGCCGAGCAACAGGGTCACGGTCATGTGATCCAGTTCCACAACCTGCAGCGACTGGTGGCGATCTTCTTCAACGTGATCGGCATCAACGAGCACGCCTGGGTGGTGCCCCGAAAGAACTAGCGGGACTTTCCGCCATGGGCCGCTCTGCGGCCCTCTCTTTTTGGACCCCTCGGGGTTTCCTGGCAAAGCGGCCTGCCCGCTACGCAGAGCGATAGGGGCAGGGCGCCGCCCGTCTGGGGCGGCTGGCTTGCAAAATGGGCGGCAACCCCCATCTGCCGCAGCTATGGACTCATCACAAGACAACCATCCGGTGTTCCACGGCACCACCATCCTCAGTGTGCGCCGCCAGACGCCTTCCGGCATCCAGGTCGCCATCGGCGGCGATGGGCAGGTCACGCTGGGCAACATCGTGGTCAAGGGCACGGCGCGCAAGGTGCGCAAGCTCTACCACGGCAAGGTGCTGGCCGGCTTTGCCGGGGCCACGGCCGATGCCTTCACGCTGTTCGAGCGTTTCGAGGCCAAGCTGGAAAAGCACCAGGGCCACCTGACGCGCGCTGCCATCGAACTCACCAAGGACTGGCGTACCGACCGCGTGCTGCGCCGCCTTGAGGCCATGCTGGCCGTGGCCGACGCCAGCGCGTCGCTCATCATCACCGGCAATGGCGACGTGCTGGAGCCCGAGCAGGGCATCGTGGCGATTGGCTCAGGGGGCGCCTATGCGCACTCTGCGGCCAAAGCGCTGCTGGTGAACACCGAGTTGTCCGCTGAAGAGATCGTGAAGAAGTCGCTCGAAATCGCGGGCGAACTCTGCATTTACACCAACATGAACCACACCATCGAGACGCTCTGAGCGTACGGCGGTGGAACCGGCCCCAGGCTGGCCGCACGGTCAGCCCCTGATGGGCTGATTGCTCTGTTTTTTATAGCTGCTTGCGCATGATTCACTGGCGCTACAGCCCCATTTGATACCAGGAAGACCTGTATGTCGTCCATGACCCCCCAGGAAATCGTCTCCGAGCTGGACCACCACATCGTGGGCCAGGCCAGCGCCAAGCGCGCCGTGGCCATTGCACTGCGTAACCGCTGGCGCCGCCAGCAGGTCGAGGGCAGCCTGCGCCAGGAGATCACGCCCAAGAACATCCTCATGATCGGCCCCACCGGCGTGGGCAAGACCGAGATCGCACGCCGCCTGGCCAAGCTGGCTGATGCGCCTTTCATCAAGGTCGAGGCCACCAAGTTCACCGAGGTGGGCTACGTGGGCAAGGACGTGGACTCCATCATCCGCGACCTGGCCGAGATGGCCGTCAAGCAGACGCGCGAGACCGAGATGAAAAAGGTGCGCGCCCGCGCCGAAGATGCTGCCGAGGAGCGCATCTTGGACGTGCTGATCCCTCCGGCCCGCGCCGCAGCAGGCACCGAGCCTGTCGCTGACAACACGGCTCGCCAGGTCTTTCGCAAGAAGCTGCGCGAAGGCGCGCTGGCCGACAAGGAGATCGAGATCGACGTGGCCGAGGCCCGTCAGTCGCTTGAGATCATGGGCCCGCAGGGCATGGAAGATATGACCGAACAGCTGCGCGGTATGTTCAGCCAGCTGGGGCAGGACAAGCGCAAGACCCGCAAGCTCAAGATTGCCGAAGCCTTGAAGCTCATCACCGACGAAGAGGCGGCCAAGCTGGTCAACGAAGAGGAGATCAAGACCCGCGCGGTGCAGAACGCCGAGCAAAACGGCATTGTCTTCATCGACGAGATCGACAAGGTGGCCGCGCGCCAGGAAAGCAGTGGCGCGGACGTATCGCGCCAGGGCGTGCAGCGCGACCTGCTGCCGCTGGTGGAGGGCACCACGGTGTCCACCAAGTACGGCATGATCAAAACGGACCACATCCTGTTCATCGCGTCGGGCGCCTTCCACCTGTCCAAGCCCAGCGACCTGATTCCAGAGCTGCAGGGGCGTTTCCCGATCCGGGTGGAACTGGAATCGCTGTCGGTCAAGGACTTCGAAGCCATCCTCACGCAGACCCACGCGTCGCTGGTCAAGCAATACCAGGCGCTGCTGGCCACCGAGGGCGTCACGCTGGAGTTCGTGCCCGAGGGCATCACCCGCCTGGCGCGCATCGCGTTCGAGGTGAACGAGCGCACCGAGAACATCGGCGCGCGCCGCCTGTCCACGGTGATGGAGCGCCTGCTGGATGAGGTGAGTTTTGACGCCACGCGCCTGTCTGGCCAGACCATCACCATCGACGCCGCCTACGTCGATGCGCGCCTGCAGACCCTGAGCCAGGACGAGGACCTGTCGCGCTACATCCTGTGACCACTCGGTCAAGCCTTGAGAGGTCACTTTCACAGGCCTCTCTAAGTACTTCTTTTTCAACGACTTTTGGCGTTTTGGCGTCTGAAAAAACGCATCTAAGTCGTTGATTTCATTGAAAAGTTTGTGGGACACCCCCTTGTTCGGTGTGCTTTTCCTGCTACAGTGCAAAAAAGTGCAATTAAGTGGTGAAAAGTGCCCTGAAGGTCCGGTTCTGGACCTCCGAGGCGCAAAACCGAACTGGGAATCTGTCCGTGTTTCAAGGTGCCTCGTCGCTGAGTCTCGATGCGAAGGGTCGGCTGTCCGTGCCGACCCGGCATCGTGACGTCCTCGCGGCCACGGCATCGGGCCAGCTCACCATCACCAAGCACCCGCACGGCTGTCTCATGGTCTTCCCCCGCCCCGAATGGGAAAAGTTCCGCGAACGCATTGCCCAGTTGCCCATGTCCGCCCAGTGGTGGAAGCGCATCTTTCTGGGCAACGCCATGGATGTGGACATGGACGCCACCGGCCGTGTGCTGATTTCCCCCGAGCTGCGCGAAGCCGCCGGCATCTCCAAAGACACCATGCTGCTGGGCATGGGCAACCATTTCGAACTCTGGGACAAGGCCACCTACGACGAGCAGGAAGCCAAGGCCATGCAGGGCGAGATGCCGGATGTCTTCAAGGACTTCTCCTTCTAAGGCGCGCTGTGACATCCCCCTTGCAACACACCACCGTTCTGCTCAACGAGGCCGTGGACGCTCTTCTCGGCGGCGCAGGCCCGGAGCCCGCAGGCACCTGGGTCGATGCGACCTTCGGACGCGGCGGGCACTCCCGCCTCATCCTGCTTCGGCTGGGCCCCCAGGGGCGCTTGGTGGCCTTTGACAAGGACCCCGAAGCCATCGCCGAAGCAACGCGCATCACCGATGCGCGTTTTTCCATTCGGCACGAAGGTTTTCGCCATTTGGCCGACCTGCCACCCGCCAGCGCTGCGGGCGTGCTGATGGACCTGGGTGTGAGCTCGCCCCAGATCGACAGCCCCGAGCGGGGCTTCAGTTTCCGTTTTGACGGCCCGCTGGACATGCGCATGGACACCACGCGCGGTGAAAGCGTGGCCGATTGGTTGGCCACGGCCGAAGTCGGTCAGATTGCGGAGGTGATACGTGACTACGGTGAAGAACGGTTTGCTGGCCCCATTGCAAAGGCGATTGTTGCTCGGCGCGAAGAACGGGGTCCTCTTGCAACCACCGCAGAACTGGCCGACCTCGTGGCTGGCGCGGTCAAAACCCGCGAGCCGGGCCAGAACCCTGCAACGCGCACATTTCAAGCTCTTCGGATTTTCATCAACGCCGAGCTTGAAGAGCTGCAACAGGCGCTAGAGGCCAGTCTCTCGGTGCTGCAGCCGGGTGGGCGGTTGGCGGTCATCAGCTTTCACTCGCTCGAAGACCGCATCGTCAAGCAGTTCATCGCCAAGCACTCCAAGGAGGTGTATGACCGCCGCGCGCCGTTTGCCGCGCCGCAGGCGATGAAGCTCGTCGCGCTCGACCGCATCAAGCCCAGTGCGGCCGAGGTCGAGGCCAACCCCCGCTCGCGCAGCGCCATCATGCGCGTGGCCGAGCGCACGGCGGTCGTCTGACATGACGCGGCTCAACGTGGTCCTGTTGCTGGCGGTACTGGCCAGCGCGATCTATCTGGTGCACACCCAGTACGAATCGCGCCGCCTGTTCACCGAGCTGGACCGCGCGGTGGCCGAGGCCCGTCGCCTGGAGACAGAGCACCAGCGCCTGCAGGTCGAAAAACGTGCCCAGGCCACGCCGCTGCGGGTGGAGAAGATCGCGCGTGCGCAGCTGAACATGCGCACCGCCACGCCAGCCATCACTCAGTACGTTTCCGACCCGCAGGGCGTCGCAGCAGCGGCGGCCGCTGCGGCATCGCAACCGGCAGGGGCGCAGCCATGAGCCGCAGCGTGCTCTACACGTCAAGCCCTCTGCTGGCCAGCAAGACGCCGGTCTGGCGCAGCAAGTTCATCGTGGCGGTGATTGCGCTGGGCTTTCTGGGGCTGGCCGGGCGGGCGGCCTATGTGCAGGTGTTTGGCAATGCGTTTTTTCAGCGCCAGGGCGAGGTGCGTTTTGCCCGCACGCTCGAGTTGCCTGCCAACCGCGGCAAGATCGTGGACCGCAATGGCCTGATCCTCGCGTCCAGCGTGCCGGCCGCCAGTATCTGGGCCATCCCAGAGGACGTGGACCAGGACAAGCCCGAAGTCCGTGCCAAGCTCAAGCAGTTGGCCAAATTGCTGGACATGCCGCAGGCCGACCTGCTGAAGAAGCTGGCGGATGAGGACAAGACCTTTGTCTGGATCAAACGCCAGCTGGACTGGGACGTGGGTCAGCAGATCGCCGCCCTGGATATCAAGGGCATCTACCAGCGCAAGGAATACCGGCGCCAGTACCCCGAAGGGGAGGCCTCAGCCCATGTGGTGGGGTTTACCAATGTGGAAGACCATGGCCAGGAAGGCATGGAGCTGGCCTTCGACAAGGATCTGGCGGGCAAGCCCGGTTCGCGCCGCGTGATCAAGGATCGCCTGGGTCGGGTGGTCGAGGGCGTGGGTGAGACGGTGCCCCCGGTGGACGGCAAGGACATGCAACTGTCCATCGACAGCAAGGTGCAATTCTTTGCGTACCAGAAGCTGCGCGATCAGGTGACGGCGCACAAGGCCAAGGCTGGCAGTGTCGTGGTGCTGGATGCCCACACCGGCGAACTGCTCGCGCTGGCCAACTACCCGAGCTACGTGCCCGACAAGCGCCAGAACCTCACGGGCGAGCAGCTGCGCAACCGCGCACTCACCGACGTGTTCGAACCTGGCTCGACCATGAAGCCGTTCACCATTGGTCTGGCACTGGAGTCGGGCCGCGTGCGCCCCGAGACCATCGTGGACACCAACCCCGGGCGCATCACCATCACGGGCTCCACCATCTCCGACACGCACAACTACGGGGTGCTGACGGTGGAGGGTGTGATCCAGAAGTCCAGCAATGTGGGCACCACCAAACTGGCCATGCAGATGCCTGCGCGCGAGATGTGGGAGACCTTCTCGGCGGCTGGCTTCGGGCAAAAGCCACAGCTGCATTTCCCTGGTGTGGTGACGGGCCGCCTTCGCCCCTACAAGACCTGGCGCCCGGTGGAGCAGGCCACGATGTCGTATGGCTACGGCCTCTCGGCCAGCCTGTTCCAGATGGCGCGCTCGTACACCGTGTTTGCCAACGGCGGGCGGGTGATTCCGGCCACCATGCTCAAGACCAGCGAACCTGCGGTGGGCGTGCCCGTGTTCTCCGAACGCACGGCCGACCAGGTGCGCAAGATGCTGCAGATGGCTGCAGGCCCCGGCGGCACCGGCCAGAAGGCGCAGACACTGGGCTATTCGGTGGGCGGCAAGTCGGGCACCGCGCGCAAACAGGTGGGCAAGAACTATGCGTCGGGCAAATACCGCGCGTGGTTCACCGGCATGGCCCCCATCGACAAACCCCGCATCATCGTCGCCGTGATGATCGACGAGCCCAGCGCGGGCCAGGTGTATGGCGGCTTGGTGGCTGCGCCCGTCTTCAGCGAGGTGGTGCAACAAACGCTGCGCATGATGGGCGTGCAGCCCGACATGGCCGTCAAGCCACAGATCGTGGCCAATGCGGTGGAGGAGTCGCTGTGACGCCCACGCCGCTCCACGCCCTGCAGTCCGCTGGTGAGGCCGTGCAATGGCTGCGCTCGCGCGTGACCGGCACCCTGCACACCGACAGCCGCCAGATCACACCCGGCGATGGCTTCATCGCCTGGCCCGGCGCCGCCACGGACGGCCGCGCGCATGTGGCCGATGCCATGGTGCGCGGTGCCACGGCCTGCCTGGTCGAGCAAACCGGCGTCGAGGCCTTCGGCTTGGTGGGCGACCACCTGGCCGCGCTGCAGGGCCTCAAGGCCGCCACGGGGCCCATCGCCGCCGAATGGTTTGCGCAGCCGACCCAGCAGCTCAAGGTGCTGGCAGTGACGGGAACCAACGGCAAGACCAGCACGGCCTGGTGGCTCGCGGGTGCCCTGAATGTGCTATCGAATGAGGAGCGTTCAGGGCAGGAGCGATGTGCGCTTGTGGGCACTTTGGGCATGGGAGTACCTCCCGCGCTGATTTCCACCGGCATGACCACCCCTGACCCGGTGCGCCTGCAGCGCGCGTTTGCCCAGTTTGGGGCTCAGGGGCTGGGCGCCTGCGCCATCGAGGCGTCGTCCATTGGGCTGGCAGAGGCCCGGTTGGACGGCACACACATCCACGCAGCCATCTTCACCAACTTCACGCAGGACCACCTGGACTACCACGGCAGCATGGCCGACTACTGGCTGGCCAAGCGGGCGCTTTTCGACTGGCCTGGACTGCAGTCCGCCATCGTCAATGTGGACGACCCTGCGGGCGCCCAATTGCATGGCGAACTCGAAGGCAGTGCGCTGGATCTGTGGAGCTTCTCGGCCCAGGGCCCCGCGCGCCTGGCCGCACAGGATATTGCCCTGGGTGACCAGGGCCTGCGCTTCATGGTGGTCGAGGGCGCTGACCGCCAGTGGCTGCAAACCCGCGTCATCGGACAGTACAACGTGCAAAACCTGCTGGGCGTGCTGGCCACGCTGCGCAGCCTGGGCGTGCCGCTGGACCGCGCCGTGCACGCCTGCGCCAGCCTGCAGCCCGTGCCGGGCCGTATGCAGCGGCTGGTGGCGGCGGGCCAACCCCTGGTGGCGGTGGACTACGCCCACACCCCCGACGCTTTGGACAAGGCCCTGCAAGCCCTGCGCCCCCTGGCTGCCGAGCGTGGTGGGCGGCTGTGGTGCGTGTTCGGCTGCGGCGGCGACCGCGACGCAGGCAAGCGCCCCCTGATGGGCGCCGTGGCCCAGCAGCAGGCCGACCAGGTGCTGGTGACCAGCGACAACCCCCGCAGCGAAGACCCTGCGGCCATCCTGCACCAGATCCTGCAGGGCACGATTGCCGGCGGCACGGTGCGCGCCGAGCCCGACCGTGCAGCCGCTATCGCCCAGGCCATTGCCGAAGCCGCGCCCGCCGATGTGGTGCTGATTGCCGGCAAGGGCCACGAAGATACTCAGGAGGCGGCAGGCGTGCGCGTGCCGTTCTCTGACATGGCCCATGCGCAGGCTGCGCTGCAGGCCCGAGGAGCCCACACATGGGCATGAACACCATTGCACCCGTCATGACACTGCAGCAAGCCTGGGCGCTGCTGCAGCCGCGTATTCCCACTGCCCGTCTGGTGGGCGATGGCGCCACCCCGCTGGCGCGCGTGCACACCGACACGCGTACGCTGCAGCCGGGCGATTTGTTTGTGGCACTCAAGGGCGAGCGTTTTGACGCCAACGCCTTCCTGGCCGATGCCCGTGCAGGCGGCGCCGCGGCCGCTATTGCGCACGGTGGCCTGGAAGCCGCGGGCTTGCCCGGCATCGAAGTGCCCAACAGCCTGGCTGCGCTGGGCGCACTGGCCACCGGCTGGCGCACGCAGTTCCACCTGCCGCTGATTGGCGTGACTGGCAGCAATGGCAAGACCACGGTGACGCAGATGATTGCGTCCATCCTGCGCGCCTGGCAGGGCGAGGCCGCGTTTGCCACGCAGGGCAACTTCAACAACGACATCGGCGTGCCGCTGATGCTGATGCGCCTGCGCGCCAGCCACCGCGCCGCCGTGATCGAGATGGGCATGAACCACCCTGGCGAGATCGCCGCGCTGGCCGCCATGGCCCAGCCCATGGTGGCCTTGGTCAACAACGCGCAGCGCGAGCATCTGGAGTTCATGCACACCGTCGAGGCGGTAGCCCGCGAAAACGGCTCGGTGTTTGCCAGCCTGCCCGCCGACGGTGTGGCCGTGTTCCCGGCAGGGGATGCCTACACGGGCCTGTGGCAGTCGCTGGCCATGGAGCAACCCGGCCGCCGCACAGTCACCTTTGGCGATGGCGGCGATGGCGGCGATGTGCGCTGTGCGCAGGCCGCCTGGGAGCGTGGCGCCTGGGCGGTCACCCTGGCCACGCCACGCGGCGAGATCACGACCCGCCTGCACATCGCTGGCCGCCACAACGTCACCAATGCGCTGGCAGCCACGGCGTGCACGCTGGCAGCCGGCGCACCCGTTGCGGCCATTGCCCAGGGGCTGCGTGACTTCACACCCGTCAAGGGCCGTTCGCGCGCGTTCAGTGTGTCCGTTGCAGGGCGCGACATCACGGTGGTGGACGACACCTACAACGCCAACCCCGATTCCATGCACGCTGCCATCCAGGTACTGGCCGAACTGCCGAGCCCGCAACTGCTGGTGATGGGCGACATGGGCGAGGTGGGCGACCAAGGCCCGCAGTTCCATGCCGAGGCGGGCGCACTGGCCCGTGAGGCTGGCATCCCCACGATGTTTGCGCTGGGCGCGCAGTCGGTGCATGCCGCGTCGGCCTATGGCGATGGGGCCCGACATTTCAACGAGATGGGCGCCCTGCTGGATGCCGTGCGCAGCGCATTGCCCGCGGTGGGCAGTGTGCTGGTCAAAGGGTCGCGATTCATGAAGATGGAACAGGTGGTCGAGGCCATTGCGGCCGCCGCACCGCCGTCAGAACAACAACAAAAGCCGATCAATCCACGGGAGGGACACCATGGCGCAACGCATTGAAATCGCCCGCACGGTGCCAGCCCATACCGGAGGTGCCACATGCTGCTGATGCTGTCGCAATGGCTGCAGGGGTTGTCGCCTGAGTTCGGCTTTTTCCGGGTGTTCCAGTACCTCACCTTCCGTGCGGTGATGGCGGCCTTGACGGCGCTGCTCATCGGCCTGGTGGCGGGCCCCAAGGTGATCCGCGTGCTCACCTCGCTCAAGATTGGCCAGCCCATCCGGGGCTATGCCATGCAGTCGCACCTTTCCAAGAGCGGCACGCCCACCATGGGGGGCGTGCTGATCCTGTTGTCGATCGCCATTTCCACCCTGCTGTGGTTTGACCTGTCCAACCGCTTTGTGTGGATCGTGCTCATCGTCACGCTGGGCTTTGGTGCCATTGGCTGGGCGGACGACTGGCGCAAGGTGGTCAACAAGGACCCCGAGGGCATGCGTTCGCGCGAAAAGTATTTCTGGCAGTCCGTCATCGGCTTGGTGGCAGCGCTGTACCTGGCGTTCAGCATTTCCGAAAGCTCCAACGCCAAGGTGTGGGAGCTGTTCGTGGCGTGGGTGCAGTCCGGCTTCTCGCTCGACCTGCCTCCCAAGGCCGGGCTGCAGCTGCCATTCTTCAAGGAAATCAGCTACCCGCTGGGAGTGCTGGGCTTTGTGGTTCTGACCTACCTCGTCATCGTGGGTTCGAGCAACGCGGTGAACCTGACCGACGGCCTGGACGGCCTGGCCATCATGCCCGTGGTGATGGTGGGCTCGGCCTTGGGCGTGTTCGCCTATGTCACCGGCAGCTCGGTGTATTCCAAGTACCTGTTCTTCCCGCACATTCCGGGTTCTGGCGAGCTGCTGATCTTCTGCGCGGCCATGGCGGGCGCGGGCCTGGCCTTCCTGTGGTTCAACGCGCACCCGGCGCAGGTGTTCATGGGTGACGTGGGCGCGCTGGCCCTCGGTGGCGCCTTGGGCACCATCGCCGTGATCGTGCGCCAGGAGATCGTGCTCGCCATCATGGGCGGCATCTTTGTGGTCGAGGCCCTGTCGGTGATGCTGCAGGTGACCTGGTTCAAATACACCAAGAAGCGCTACGGCGAGGGCCGCCGTCTGCTGAAGATGGCGCCGCTGCATCACCACTTTGAAAAGAGCGGCTGGAAGGAGACGCAGGTGGTCGTGCGCTTCTGGATCATCACCATGCTGCTGTGCTTGATTGGTCTGTCCACGCTGAAACTGCGATGAACCCGAACGAGCCCCTTCTTCCCGACCCCCTCGGCACACCCGAGGCCGTGCCCCCGATGGCAGGGGCCGGGGTGGACGCTGACGGCGCTCCAGAGGTCAATTCCGGAACGCAGGACGCTGCGCCCCTGGCACCTGACGTGAATGCGGCCCAGGACGTTGTCGATCCAGCGACGGATAGCAGTGAAGTAACAGACGCTCCGCTCGCCGCCGGGGACACCGAGGTGGCCCCAGGCGTGCCTGCAGCGAAAGGCACCAGCGCTGCCTGGAATCCCGAGGCGGTGCCTGCCGTCTCCGCCGCCAAGGCGGCTGCGGACTTTGTGGCCCAGATCTTTGCCGAGGTGGCCGCACCCGAGTCGGGAGCCTCTGACAGTGCGGATGCCCCCGACGCCGTGGAGGCCGACGAGCCCGTGACTCCCGATGTGCCTGCAGGCACCGCGCGTGAGGGCGTTGCGAACCTGCTGCACAACCAGCCCATCCTGATCCTGGGCCTGGGTGCCTCGGGCTTGGCGATGGCACGCTGGTGCGTGCGTTGCGGCGCGCAGGTCACCGTGGCCGATACCCGCGCGGCCCCACCGCAATTGCCCGCACTGCAACAGGAGCTCCCCCAGGTACGGTTTGTGTCGGGCGCATTCGATGCCAGCCTGGTGCAAGGGCAGAGCCTGCACGCGGTTTATCGTTCACCCGGGCTGAGCCCCGAAGCGATTGCTCCTGTTTTGGAAGCAGCTCGTGCAAATAACATCAGCACTGGCGGCGAATTGAGCCTGTACGCCCAGGCCCTGGCAGTTTTGCATGGATCGCACGCGTATGCACCGGCCGTGCTGGCCATCACCGGGACCAACGGCAAGACCACCGTGACCTCGCTCACCGGCCAGCTGGTGGAGCGCTCAGGCAAACGCGTGGCCGTGGCCGGCAACATCGGCCCCACCTTGCTCGACACGCTGGCTGAGCACCTGGATGCAGACACCTTGCCCGATGTGTGGGTGCTGGAACTGTCGAGCTTTCAGCTGGATGGCATCACGGGCTTCGAGCCCACGGCCGCCACGGTGCTCAACATCACGCAGGACCACCTGGACTGGCACGGCAGCATCGAGGCCTATGCGGCCGCCAAGGCGCGCATCTTTGGTCAGACGGGCTTGATGATCCTGAACCGCGAAGACACGGCGGTGATGGCCATGCTTCCGCCCCCCGTCAAAGTCAAGCTGCAAAAGCCGCAGGTGCGTGCGCACCTCACCTTTGGTGGCGACATGCCGCGGCGTCCGGGCGACTTTGGCATCGAAGTGGTGAGCGGCATGCCCTGGCTGGTGCGCGCGATGGACGCGGACGAAACCCGCAAGCGCGGCCGTAACGAGGTTGAGGAAGACCTGCACATCCAGCGGCTCATGCCGGCGGATGCGCTGCGCATCCGCGGCCGTCACAACGCCACCAATGCACTGGCGGCGCTGGCGCTGGCTTCGGCGGCCGGTTGTCCGCTGGCTCCCATGTTGTACGGCCTGCGCGAGTACCGGGGTGAGCCCCACCGTGTGGAGCCCGTGGCCATCATCCACGGCGTGGAATATTTCGACGACAGCAAGGGCACCAACGTGGGCGCTACGGCGGCAGCGCTGGTCGGGCTGGGCACGGAGCGGCGCCTGGTGGTCATCCTGGGCGGAGAAGGCAAGGGGCAGGACTTTGCGCCCCTGGCGGCGCCCGTGGCGCGTTATGCGCGTGCGGTGGTGTTGATCGGCCGCGATGCGCCACTGATCCGCGCGGCACTGCAGGACGCGGGTGTGCCGCTGCTGGATGCTGAAACCTTGCCCCAGGCCGTGGCACTGGCCGCGCAGCGTGCCCATTCGGGCGACGCGGTGCTGATGTCACCCGCCTGCGCGAGCTTCGACATGTTCAAGGACTACGAACACCGCGCGCAGGTCTTCTGCGAGACGGTGCGGACCATGGCCGACGACGCCGGCCAGCCGACGGAGGGTATGCAATGACCGCCAAGGCCAGCACCCTGACCCTGCTGCAACGCGTCACCGGCTGGTTCGGTGGCCTGCCCGGCAAGGCGGCCGATGTGCTGCCCGTGCGCGTGGGCGGCACCGAGTACCGCCAGTCGTCGAGCACGCCCGCGAGCGTGCTGGGCTTTGACCAGGCCTTGCTCTGGGTGGTGGTGGCGTTGCTGGCGTGGGGGCTGGTGATGGTGTATTCCGCGTCGATTGCCATGCCGGACAACCCCCGGTTTGCCAACTACGCGTCCACGCACTTCCTGACCCGCCACATGATGTACCTGGTGGTGGGGTTTGTGGCGGCGCTGCTGGCGTTCCAGATACCCATGGCGCTGTGGGAGCGCGTGGCGCCCTGGTTGTTCATCGTGGCGCTGCTCATGCTGGTGGCAGTGCTGATCCCCGGCGTGGGCAAGGTGGTCAATGGCGCGCGCCGCTGGTTGTCCATCGGGCCCGTGGGCTTCCAGCCCTCGGAGGTGGCGAAGTTTGCGGTGCTTGTCTACGCTGCCGACTACATGGTGCGCAAGATGGAGGTGAAGGAACGTTTCTTCCGCGCCGTGCTGCCCATGGGCGCGGCGGTGGCCATCGTGGGCGTGTTGCTGCTGGCCGAGCCCGACATGGGCGCCTTCATGGTCGTCGCCGTGATCGCCATGGGCATCCTGTTCCTGGGCGGTGTGAATGCCCGCATGTTCTTCCTGATCGCGGGCGTGCTGGTGGGGGCCTTTGCGCTGATGATTGCCAGCTCGCCCTGGCGCCGCGAGCGCGTGTTTGCGTACCTGGACCCCTTCAGCGACCAGCACGCGTTGGGCAAGGGCTACCAGCTGTCGCACTCGCTGATCGCCATCGGACGCGGCGAGGTGTTTGGCGTGGGCCTGGGGGGCAGTGTGGAGAAGCTGCACTGGCTGCCCGAGGCTCACACCGACTTCCTGATGGCGGTGATCGGTGAAGAGTTTGGCCTGGTGGGCGTGGTCGCGCTCATCATCCTGTTCCTGTGGATGACCCGCCGCATCATGCACATTGGTCGCCAGGCCATTGCGCTGGACCGCGTTTTCTCGGGCCTCGTCGCGCAGGGCGTGGCGATCTGGATCGGTTTCCAGGCCTTCATCAACATGGGCGTGAACCTGGGCGCGCTGCCGACCAAGGGGCTCACGCTGCCGCTGATGAGTTTTGGCGGGTCGGCGATCCTGATGAACCTGGTGGCGTTGGCGGTGGTGCTGCGCGTGGACTATGAAAACAAGCTGCTCATGCGCGGAGGCCGCGTATGAGCAAGCAAAAGACCGCACTCATCATGGCCGGTGGCACCGGTGGCCACATCTTCCCCGGCTTGGCCGTGGCCGAAGAGCTGCGTACGCGTGGCTGGCGCGTGCATTGGCTGGGCGCGCCCGGCAGCATGGAGTCGCGCATCGTGCCGCAGCAGGGCTTTGCGCTGGAACTCATCGATTTCTCGGGTGTGCGCGGCAAGGGGCTCGTCACGCTGGCCCTGCTGCCGCTGCGCCTGTTGCGCGCGTTCTGGCAGGCGCTGCAGGTCGTGCGCCGTGTGAAGCCCGACGTGGTGGTGGGCCTGGGTGGCTACATCACCTTCCCGGGCGGGATGATGGGTGTGCTCGCGGGCAAGCCGCTGGTGTTGCACGAGCAGAACTCGGTAGCGGGCATGGCCAACAAGGTGCTGGCGGGTGTGGCCGACCGGGTGTTCACCGCCTTCCCCAAGGTCTTTGAAAAGGGCCAGTGGGTGGGGAACCCTCTGCGCACGGCCTTCACGCAGCAGCCCGGCCCGGCCGAACGGTTTGCGGGCCGCAGTGGTCCGCTGCGTCTGCTGGTGGTGGGCGGCAGCCTGGGCGCGCGTGCGCTCAACGAGATCGTGCCCCAGGCCATTGCGCTGATGCCTGCCGACCAGCGCCCCACCGTGGTCCACCAAAGCGGTGCCGCGCAGATCGATGCGCTGCGCGCCAACTACGCTGCTGCAGGTGTCAAGGCAGAGCTGACGCCTTTCATCGACGACACCGCCAGCGCGTTCGCAGCGGCCGACATCATCGTCTGTCGGGCGGGTGCGAGCACCGTCACCGAGATCGCGGCCGTGGGCGCCGCGTCCATCTTTGTGCCCTTCCCGTCGGCCGTGGACGACCACCAGACCACCAACGCGCAGTTCCTGGTGAATGCGGGCGGCGGCTGGCTGGTGCAGCAGCGCGACCTGACGCCGCAAGGGCTGTCTGAAATGCTATTGAAATTGGAGCGATCCACGCTTGTGGATGTAGCGCTCAAGGCCAAAAACATGCAAAAAATCAACGCCACCCGCGAGGTGGTGACTGCCTGCGAGGAGTTGGCCCAACCATGAAACATGCGATTCGCCATATCCATTTCGTAGGCCTGGGCGGTGCCGGCATGAGCGGCATCGCGGAGGTGCTGTTCAACCTGGGCTATCGCATCTCGGGCTCGGACCTGGCCGACAGCGCCACGCTGCGCCGTCTGGCAGACCTGGGAATCAAAACCTGCCTCGGCCACGCGGCAGCGCACATCGATGGCGCCGACGCCGTGGTCACGTCCACCGCGGTCACTTCTGACAATCCCGAAGTGCTGGCCGCACGCGAAAAGAAGATCCCCGTGGTGCCGCGCGCGCTGATGCTGGCCGAGCTGATGCGCCTCAAGCAAGGCATTGCCATTGCAGGCACGCACGGCAAGACGACCACCACCAGCCTCGTCACCAGCGTGCTGGCCGAGGCAGGGCTGGACCCCACCTTTGTGATCGGTGGCAAGCTCAACAGTGCGGGAGCCAATGCCAAACTGGGCAGCGGCGACTACATCGTGGTCGAGGCCGATGAGTCTGATGCGTCGTTCCTGAACCTGCTGCCCGTGATGGCGGTGGTGACCAACATCGATGCCGACCACATGGAGACCTACGGCCACGACTTCGGCCGGCTCAAGGGAGCGTTTGTCGACTTTCTGCACCGCATGCCGTTCTACGGCACGGCCGTCCTCTGCGTGGACAGCCCGGCCGTGCGCGACATCCTGCAAAGCGTGACCTGCCCCATCACCAGCTACGGCTTCTCGGAAGACGCGCAGGTGCGTGCCATCAACGTGCGTGCCGAGGCCGGCCAGATGCGCTTCACGGTGCAGCGGCGCAATGGCGTCACGCTGCCCGACATGGAGATCGTGCTCAACCTGGCGGGCGAGCACAACGTGCTCAACGCGTTGTCGGCCATTGCCGTGGCGGTGGAGCTGAACATCCCCGACGAAGCGGTGCAACGCGCGCTGGCAGGCTTCAAGGGCGTAGGCCGGCGCTTCCAGCGCTATGGCGATCTGCCCGCGAAGGACGGCGGCACCTTCACCGTCATCGACGACTACGGCCACCACCCAGTGGAGATGGCCGCCACGCTGGCGGCCGCACGCGGTGCCTTCCCCGGGCGGCGCCTGGTGCTGGCCTTCCAGCCGCACCGCTACAGCCGCACGCGCGATTGCTTCGAGGATTTCGTCAAGGTCATCGGCAATGCCGACGCGGTGCTGCTCACCGAGGTGTACGCCGCTGGTGAGGCGCCAGTCGTGGCCGCCGACGGTCGCTCGCTGGCCCGTGCCCTGCGGGTGGCAGGGCGGGTGGAGCCGGTGTTTGTGGACAACGTGGCCGACATGCCGCAGGCCATCGCCGACAACGCACGCGCGGGCGACGTGGTGATGTGCATGGGCGCGGGCTCCATTGGCGCCGTGCCCGGCAAGGTGGTTGAAATGCTACAAAATAATGAGCTGAAAGCGCACGAAGGGAGCGCACCATGACCCTTCCTGAATCGAATATCGACGTGAAATCGCTGGGCAAGGTGGCCGTCCTGATGGGCGGAGACTCGGCCGAGCGCGAGGTGTCGCTGATGTCGGGCAGCGGCGTGCTGCAGGCGCTGCGCTCGCGTGGCGTGGATGCCCATGCGTTTGACCCCGCACAGAACGCGCTGGGCGATTTGAAGCGCGATGGCTATGCGCGCTGCTTCATCGCACTGCACGGCCGCCATGGCGAAGACGGCACGGTGCAGGGCGCGCTGGAGCTGCTGCGCATTCCGTATACCGGTCCCGGCGTGATGGCATCCGCAATCGCCATGGACAAGGTCATGACCAAACGGGTATGGCTGGCCGAGGGCCTGCCCACGCCACGTTACGTGTGGCTGGCCCCTGACCGTCAACAGCGTGAAGTAGTGCGCACGGTGCCCGATGAACTGGGCTTGCCCCTCATCGTCAAGCCGCCGCGCGAAGGCTCGTCCATCGGCGTGACCAAGGTGCGCGGCTATTCGGACATGCAGGAGGCCGTGCAGCTGTCGGCCCAGTACGACCCCGACGTGCTGTGTGAAGAGTTCATCGAAGGCGAAGAGGTGACCTGCCCCGTGCTGGGCCAGGGCGCCAGCGCCCGTGCGCTGCCGGTGATCCGCATCGTGGCGCCCGATGGCGCCTACGACTACCAGAACAAGTACTTCACCGACGACGTGAAGTACCAGTGCCCGAGCGGCCTGCCCGAGGCCGAGGAGCGCGAGATCCAGCGCATCGTGCTGGAGGCCTACCGCACCCTGGGCTGCCGTGGCTGGGGCCGTGCCGACCTGATGATCCGCGCGAGCGACCGCAAGCCCTTCCTCCTGGAGATGAACACATCCCCAGGCATGACAGGCCATTCGCTCGTGCCCATGTCGGCCCGGGCCTCGGGCATCAGCTACGAAGAGCTGTGCCTGCGCATCCTCGCGGATGCGGCACTGGACACGCCCGCAAAGCCAAAGGCTGCCTGATGAATCAGACGCTGCCCGCACCCCTGGACGTCAAGCTCATGAACCTGACCGCGTCGGTCCTGTTCGTGGGCTGCGCCATGGCGGTGCTGGCAGCGGGGGCATGGTGGGTACTGCGCTACCCGGGCTTTGCCATCGCACGCATCGTGGTGCAGGGCGAGCTGGTGCACAACAACGCGGTGACGCTGCGGGCCAATGTGGCGCCGCACCTGGTGGGCAACTTCTTCACGGTGGACCTGCGGGCCGCCCGCGAGGCCTTCGAGCAGGTGCCCTGGGTGCGCCGCGCGCAAGTGCGTCGGGTCTACCCCGGCAGCCTGCGCGTGGAGTTGCAGGAGCACGACGCCGTGGCGTATTGGGGCCCAGACACTGGCTCAGCGCTGGTCAACAGCCAGGGTGAAGTCTTCGAGGCGAATGTGGGCGATGTGGAGCAGGAAGGCCTGCCGCGCCTGTTAGGGCCTGCAGGTAGTTCGGCCGAGGTGCTGCAGATGTATGGCCTGCTGGAGCCGGTGTTCAAGCCCCTGGGGCTGGACGTGGAAGAACTGGAGCTGACGGGGCGGGGCGGCTGGCGCGTCACCCTCGACAGCGAGGCGGTGGTGGAGCTGGGGGGCGGCACGCCACAGGAAGTGGTGCAACGCACACAGCGGTTTGTGCGCACCCTCACCCAGGTGGCCGCGCAGTACGGCCGCCGCGTGGATGCGCTGGAGTCTGCGGACTTGCGCCACGCGGGGGGCTATGCGCTGCGTTTGCGGGGCGTGACCACGGTGAGCGCGGACGCCGCTGGCGGCGCTGCGGGTGTGCGCCGGAGGTGATGGCATGGACCGCAGCGAATCGGTGGTGGTGTGGTGCGTGACGGGGCGGGSGGGGTGGGCCGCAGTGCCACAGGCAAGAACAGAGAAGGGCAGAGACTGATATGGCAAGAGAATACAAAGATGTCGTCGTGGGGCTGGACATTGGCACCGCCAAGGTCATGGCCGTGGTGGCCGAGGTTCTGCCCAATGGCGAGCTCAAGCTCGCAGGCTTGGGCGTGGCCCCGAGCAACGGTCTCAAGCGCGGCGTGGTGGTCAACATCGACGCCACGGTCCAGAGCATTCAGCAGGCCTTGAAAGAAGCCGAGCTGATGGCGGACTGCAAGATCCAGCGCGTGTACACCGGCATCACGGGCAGCCATATCCGCGGGCTGAACTCCAGCGGCATGGTGGCCGTGAAGGACAAGGAAGTCACCTCGGCCGACGTGGCGCGCGTGGTGGAGACGGCCAAGGCCATCAACATCAGCAGCGACCAGCGCCTGTTGCTGGTGGAGCCGCAGGAATTCGTGATCGACGGGCAGGACGTGAAGGAGCCCATCGGCATGAGCGGCATCCGCCTCGAGGCCAAGATCCATATCGTGACCGGCGCGCAAAGCGCCGCCGAGAACATCATCAAGTGCGTGCGCCGCTGCGGCCTGGAGGTCGAGCAGCTCATGCTGAACCCGCTCGCCAGCAGCCAGGCGGTGCTGACCGACGACGAGCGCGAGCTGGGCGTGGTGGTGGTGGACATCGGCGCAGGCACGACCGACGTGGCCATCTTCACCGGCGGTGCCATCCGCCACACAGCGGTGATTCCGATTGCGGGCGACCTCATCACCAGCGACATCGCGATGGCGCTGCGCACCCCTACGAAGGACGCCGAAGACATCAAGGTGGAAAGCGGCTACGCCAAGCAGCTGCTGGCGGACCCCGAGGCGCAGGTGGAAGTGCCCGGCCTGGGCGACCGCAGCCCGCGCATGCTGAGCAAGCAGGCGCTGGCCGGTGTGATCGAGCCGCGTGTCGAAGAAATCTTCTCGCTCGTGCAGCAGGTGGTGCGCGAGTCGGGCTACGAAGAAGTGCTGTCCTCGGGCATCGTGCTCACGGGCGGCAGCTCGGTGATGCCCGGGATGATCGAGCTGGGCGAAGACATCTTCCTCAAGCCCGTGCGGCGCGGCATCCCCAAGTATTCGAGCGCGCTGGCGGACATGGTGGCCCAGCCCCGTGCGGCCACCGTCATGGGCTTGCTGGAAGAGGCCCGACTGGCGCGCCTGCGCGGCTTCAAGGTGGCCCAGAAGAGCGGGTCGATGAAGACCGCATTCGGGCGCTTCAAGGATTTCATCGTGGGGAATTTCTGACCATGAAATACCCCCTGTGGCTAGCGCGTGGGAGCCCTCACCAAGTACCGCGCGAGCGATGGCGATGTACAGGACCGCCACGCCCTACAAGAAAAATGATCCCATCTCTCAATTGGCAATTGCATACGAATTTAGAACCAGGAGCTCCAAGATGACCATCGAAATGATCGAAGCCGAAGAATTCAACCAGGGCACCCAGATCAAGGTGATCGGTGTGGGCGGCGGCGGCAGCAATGCCGTCGAGCACATGATTGCCCGCAGTGTGCAGGGTGTGGAGTTTGTCAGCGCCAACACCGATGCGCAGGCGCTCACGCGCAGCTCGGCGCACCGCGTCATCCAGCTCGGCAACAGCGGCCTGGGAGCAGGCGGCAAGCCAGAGAAGGCGCGCGATGCTGCAGAGGCGGCGGCGGAAGATATCCGCGAGGCCATCGCTGGCGCACACATGCTGTTCATCACGGCCGGCATGGGCGGCGGCACGGGCACTGGCGCGGCACCCGTGATCGCGCGCGTGGCCAAGGAAATGGGCATCCTGACGGTGGGCGTGGTCACCAAGCCCTTCGATTGGGAAGGCGGTCGCCGCATGAAGAATGCCGACGATGGCCTGGCCGAGCTGGAAGCCAACGTGGACTCGCTGATCGTGGTGCTCAACGAAAAGCTGCTGGACGTGCTGGGCGACGACATCACCCAGGACGAGGCCTTTGCCCATGCCAACGACGTGCTTAAGAACGCCGTGGGCGGCATTGCCGAGATCATCAACGAGTACGGCCAGGTGAACGTGGACTTTGAAGACGTGCGCACCGTGATGGGCGAGCCCGGCAAGGCCATGATGGGTACGGCCACCGCCAGCGGCCCGGACCGCGCGCGCATCGCTGCCGAGCAGGCCATTGCCTGCCCGCTGCTCGAAGGCATCGACCTGTCGGGCGCCAAGGGGGTGCTGGTGCTGGTCACGGCCAGCAAGGGCAGCCTCAAGCTGTCCGAGTCGCGCCAGGCCATGAACACCATCAACGCCTACGCGTCGACCGATGCGCATGTGATCTTCGGTGCCGCCTACGACGAAAGCCTGGGCGACGAGATCCGCGTGACCGTGGTGGCCACAGGCCTGTCGCGTGCCAACGCACGCCGCCAGCCCATCTCCGTGGTGCAGGGTGGCTTGCGCACGGGCACGGACAACATGGCCTACCAGATGCCTGTTGCAGGCGTTGGTACCCTGGGTGGCGCGGTGGGCGTGCAAGGTGGCCATGCAGGCAGCACACAGGCTGACTACGGCAGCATGTCGGTGCCCAGCGTGTGGCGCACCAACCGCACGCAGGCGGCAGCCCGCGTGGATGCCCTGTCGTCGGGCGGCATGGATGATCTGGAGATCCCCGCCTTCCTGCGCAAACAGGCCGACTGACAGCCCGGCTGATCGGATCTCGCCGCCTCTTCCCGGGGCTGCAAGAAAAAAGTCCTGCCAGCGCAAGCTGGCAGGACTTTTTTTCTGGGTTGGCGTGATTCAGCGCGCGCTCATGCCTGGGTGGCCCCAGGCCTCTCAGCGATCAGAAAGATTCCCAATCGTCGTTGTTGTCTGCCGCAGGCTTGGGGCTGCTGGCTTTGGGGGGCAATGCCGCCGCTGGGGCCGGTGAAGGCGCAGCAGGGCGAGAGGCTGCTGGCGCTTTGGCCAGGGCAGGGCGGGGCGCTGCCGCACGCACCGCAGGAGCCGCAGCCGGACGCCGGGTTGGCGCGGGTCGGCTGGTCGGGGCGGGCGCCGAGGTGCTGCCGTTCACTCGGAACAGCGCCACCACCTGGGTGAGCTTCATGGCCTGCTCGCGCAGGCTGTCGGCGGCGGCCGTGGATTCTTCCACCAGCGCTGAGTTCTGCTGCGTCATCTGGTCCAGCTGGTTCATGGCAGTGTTGACCTGTGCAATGCCCTGGCTCTGTTCGGACGTGGCCGCACGGATCTCGCCAATGATGTCGGTCACGCGCTGCACACTGGCCACGATCTCGGTCATGGTGGCGCCCGCATTGCCCACCAGGGCCGTTCCGGATTCGACCTTTTCGACCGACGCGCCGATCAGCGACTTGATCTCCTTGGCGGCCTCGGCGCTGCGCTGCGCCAGGCTGCGCACCTCGCCCGCCACCACGGCAAAGCCCCGGCCCTGCTCTCCAGCGCGGGCGGCTTCCACGGCGGCGTTGAGCGCGAGGATGTTGGTCTGGAACGCGATGCCGTCGATGACGCCAATGATGTCGCTGATCTTCTTGCTGCTGGCGTTGATGTCCTGCATGGTGGACACCACCTGCGACACCACCTCGCCCCCGCGCGCGGCCACCTCGGCGGCGGACGTGGCCATCTGGTTGGCGGTCTGCGCGGAGTCGGAGGTCTGCTTCACGGTGCTGGTCAGCTCCTCCATGCTGCTGGCCGTGGTCTGCAGGTTGCTGGCCGTGTCTTCGGTGCGGTGGGCCAGGTCGTTGTTGCCCTGGGCGATCTCGCTGGACGCGGTGGCGATGCTGTCGGTGGCCGAGCGCACTTCGGTCACCAGCTTGCGCAGCGAGGTCACCATGTGGGCCAGGCCGTCGAGCATGGAGCCCGGCGGGGCGGCCGGGATCTGCGCGTCCAAGTTGCCTTCGGCCACCTCCGACATGATGGAAATGGCATGGGTGGGCTCGCCGCCAATCTGGCGCAACACCGAGCGCGACACCAGCAGGCCGATCACCCCCACCGCCACAAATACCGCCAGCACCAGTGCCAGGCTCGACCACAGGGCCTGGCGCAGCATGGCATCCACGTCATCCGTATACAGCCCGGAGCCGACCATCCAGTTCCAGCCCTCCACCTTGACGATGTACTGCAGCTTGGGCACGGGCGTCTGCTGACCGGGGCGCGCAAACATGGTGGGCACAAAGGCCTTGCCATCCTTGCTGCTGCGCATGCCGTTGACCAGCAAGCCGATGATGTCCACGCCCGAGCCGTCCTTGACCTTGCCGAGCATGTCCTGCCCGTCCCACTCGGTCTTGAAGGGGTGCATCACGCCCACGCCCTCCGTGGTCCAGATGTAGAAGTATTCGGTCTTGCCCTCGGGCCCGCCGTACCGGGCAATGCGCAAGGCATCCTTGGCGGCTTTCTGCGCGTCTTCTACCGACATGGCGCCGCTGGCGGCCTTGGCCTGGTAGCCGACCACGATGCTGTGGGCGGACTGTACGGCGGTGGTCAGCAAGTCCTTGCGGGACTCGGTGATCAGCCGCCGCTCCTGGAGGAGGGACAGGATGGCCATGATCAGCAGCGCCGTGAGCGCGGTGCCGATCATGAGCATGACCTTCATCTTGAAACTGAGTTTGCTCATGGGAGTCTCCTGTGGGGCGGGTGTAGTGAGTTCATGTTGTGTATTTTCAAGGCCCTCAGACTGCAAATTGTGCGGCGAAGCATGGGGCCTGCACAGTAGGTGAAAACGCGGCGGTAGCTCTACGTACGCATTGCTTTGAGAAGCGACAAGACCTCTGCGTGTGCGGGGCAGTGCCGCAGAAACTAAAATGCGCAGATGCTCCAGCAACGCACCCTCAAGACCCTGACCCGCGCCGTAGGTGTGGGTTTGCACAGCGGCCAGCGGGTCGAGTTGACCCTGCGGCCCGCGCAGCCGGACACGGGCATCGTGTTCCGGCGGGTGGACCTGCCGCAGCCGGTGGACATTCCCATCCGTGCCGAGGCGGTGACGGATACGCGGTTGGCGTCCACCATCGCGGTGGGCAATGCCAAGGTGCACACCGTGGAGCATCTGATGTCGGCCTGTGCGGGGCTGGGTATCGACAACCTCTATGTGGACATCACGGCCGAAGAGGTCCCCATCCTCGACGGGTCTTCGGCCTCGTTCGTGTTCCTGCTGCAGAGCGCCGGGGTGGAGCTGCAGAACGCGCCCAAGCGCTTCATCCGCGTCACCCGCCCCGTGGAGGTGCGCGAGGGCGAAGGCGCCAACGCCAAGTGGGCGCGCCTCACGCCGTACCACGGCTACAAGCTCAGTTTTGAAATCGACTTTGACCACCCGGCCGTGGACTCCACCGGCCAGCGCGTGGAGTTTGACCTGGGGCAAGGCAACTACAGCCGCGACATTGCTCGCGCGCGCACCTTTGGCTTCACCCGCGATGTCGAAATGATGCGCTCCAACGGCCTGGCGCTGGGCGGCGGACTGGACAACGCCATCGTCATGGACGACTACAAGGTGCTCAACAGCGACGGCCTGCGCTACGACGACGAGTTCGTGAAGCACAAGATCCTGGATGCCATGGGCGACCTGTACCTCATCGGCAAGCCGCTGCTGGCCGCCTACAGCGCCTTCCGCTCGGGCCATGCCATGAACAACTTGCTGCTGCGCGAGCTGCTGGCCCAGCGCGATGCCTGGGAAGTGGTCACGTTCGAAGACGAACGCCACGCCCCCCCCGGCTTTGCGCAGCCCGCGCGCGCCTGGTAAGGCCCGCCCGCCATGTTGATCTTTCGCTGGCTGGCCATGCTGCTGCTTCTGGCAGCGGCCGTGTCGTTTGCGTTTTATGCCGGCACCGGCCAGCCGCGCTACAAGCGCCTGGGGCTCGTCATCCTCAAGTGGACGGTGATTGCCGCCGTTTTCTTCTTTGCAGTGCTCCTCATCGGTCGCCTGGCCTGATGCGCTGATGCAAGGGGCTCTGCAGCCCCGGTTTTCCTCTGCCCTATACTCGCGCCTGCTCCGGGGTGTGCTGATGCGCTGAGATGCAAGGGTCCTGAAGGAATTCGGGCGAGCTTGCGAACCCGACGAACTTGATCCGGTTCATACCGGCGGAAGAAGAGCCGACCTCCTTGTCCCCGTGCCCGCAGTCCCTGTGGGCACGCCATGCCCCAGGCGCCGCAGCACCTGGGGGGCGCACAGGTCCATTCCGGAGCAGACCCCACCGCCACCGGAACCAGGAGACCTGCCCATGAACGCCCCCGATCCCCACGCCCAACTGGCTGCCCCCGAGAAATTCGCCGAGCTGCTCGCACGCACCCGCGAACCCTTTCCCGCATCGCGCAAGGCCTATATCCCCGGCCAGCTGCACGCCGACCTGCGCGTGCCCGTACGCGATATTGCGCTCACCAACGGCGAGCTGGTCAGCGTGTATGACACCTCGGGCCCGTACACCGACCCCAACGCGGTGATCGATGTGCGCCAAGGCCTGGCCAGCGTGCGCGGCGGCTGGATCACCGGCCGTGGCGACGTGGAGCACTACGAAGGCCGCGCGCCCGTGGCGTTGGACGATGGGCAAAAGAGCGAAGACGCCACCCGCCTCGCCCAATTGCGCGCTGAAGCTGCCGCGCTGCAGCGCAAGCCCCTGCGCGCTAAAAGTGGTGCCAACGTCACGCAGATGCACTACGCCAAGAAGGGCATCATCACGCCCGAGATGGAGTACGTGGCCATCCGTGAAAACGGCAAGCGCGAGTGGATGGCCCAGTACATGGCCGATGCAGGCCGTGAGCAGCGCCTGATGGGCAACCCCATGGGCGCCAGCATCCCGCGCATCATCACGCCCGAATTCGTGCGCGACGAAGTGGCCCGGGGCCGCGCCATCATTCCGGCCAACATCAACCACCCCGAGGTGGAACCGATGGCGATTGGCCGCAACTTCCTGGTCAAGATCAACGCCAACATCGGCAACTCGGCCGTCACGTCCAGCATTGAAGAAGAGGTTGAAAAGCTGGTGTGGGCGATCCGCTGGGGTGCCGACAACGTGATGGACCTGTCCACTGGCAAGAACATCCACACCACGCGCGACTGGATAGTGCGCAACTCGCCTGTGCCCATCGGCACGGTGCCGATCTACCAAGCGTTGGAAAAGGTGGGCGGCATTGCCGAGGACCTGACCTGGGAAATCTTCCGCGACACGCTGATCGAGCAGGCCGAGCAGGGCGTGGACTACTTCACCATCCACGCCGGCGTGCGCCTGGCCTACATCCACCTCACGGCGCAGCGCCGCACCGGCATCGTCTCGCGCGGCGGCTCCATCATGGCCAAGTGGTGCATGGCGCACCACCGCGAGAGCTTCCTGCACGAGCACTTCGAAGACATCTGCGACATCATGAAGGCGTACGACGTGTCGTTCAGCCTGGGCGATGGCCTGCGGCCCGGCTGCGCATCGGACGCCAATGACGAAGCGCAGTTTGCCGAGCTGCACACGCTGGGCGAACTGACTCAGGTGGCGTGGAAGCACGACGTGCAGACCATGATCGAAGGCCCCGGCCATGTGCCCATGCACATGATCCAGGCCAACATGACCGAGCAGCTCAAGACCTGCCACGAAGCGCCGTTCTACACCCTGGGGCCGTTGACCATCGACATCGCGCCCGGGTACGACCACATCGCCAGCGCCATCGGCGCCGCCATGATCGGCTGGATGGGCACGGCCATGCTGTGCTACGTGACGCCCAAGGAGCACCTGGGCCTGCCCGACCGTGACGACGTGAAGCAGGGGATCATTGCGTACAAGATCGCGGCCCACGCGGCCGATGTGGCCAAGGGCCACCCGGGTGCCCGCTCGCGCGACGATGCGTTGAGCCAGGCGCGCTTCGACTTCCGCTGGCAGGACCAGTTCAACCTGGGCCTGGACCCCGAGACGGCCAAGGAATACCACGACGAGACCCTGCCCAAGGACTCGGCCAAGGTGGCGCATTTCTGCTCGATGTGCGGCCCCAAGTTCTGCTCGATGAAGATCACGCAGGAAGTGCGCGACTTCGCGGCGCAAAAGGGCGTGGCCGAGGCCGAAGCCCTGGCCCAGGGCATGCAGACCAAGGCGGCGGAGTTCCAGCAGGGCGGGGGCGAGCTGTACATCCCGCTCAAGCCCGTGTGATGGCGGCGGCGCAATAAGCGCAGCTACTGGCCCCGAGGATTCCCTGCAACCGGGCCTCGGGGCCGTGCTTACCCTGTGCGGCGGACGGCCCGGCCCGGCATATAGTCCCGCCCACCCCCGGCCCAGAAGGTAGGGGGTGTGTGTGGCACCAAATTTGCTATGCTGGACTGTCTGTTAAAAAATGTAAGGAAGAGCAATGAACGCTCTCGGCCGCTTCTCGATCCGCACGCGTCTCTATTTCGGAACCGTCTTTTCCCTGATCCTTCTGGTCGTCATTGGAGCCATGGGTTATGTGGCCCTCGACCGCACGCGCGGCACGCTGCAGGTGCTGTTCTCGGAGCGCGTGCAGACCCTGACCGACATGTCCGAACTGCGCACCACCCTGGGTGACCTGCGCCGGACCGAGAAAGACATCATCATCAACTTCAACAACTCGGTCGAGGTGTCCGCCTTGCGCGAGACCTGGGCCAAGACACTGGCTGCGTTGCGCAAGAGCCTGTCCGATGTGCGCCAGGTGCAGTCGGGCGATGCGGCGTTTGTCGAGTCCATCGACAAGTCGCTGGCCGAGATCAAGGCCTACGAAACCGGCATCTCGCCCATCTTCGAGCAGATCGAGCGGGCGCAGCTTGATGGCGCGGGCGGCGGCGCCTATGCCGACCGCCTGAAGGTCCACATGGAGGCCACCGACAAGCTGTTCTCCAGCCTGGCCGCCGCCGCGCGCGCACAGATGGACGAGGCCCGTGCGGGCGTTGAATCGCGCACCTCCACCATGGCCGCGCTGATCGGTGTGGGCCTGGTGCTGGCGCTGGCGGTGCTGATTCCGCTCACGTTCTTCAGCGTGCGCTCCATCACCAAGTCCCTCGGGCAGGCGCAGGAGCTGGCCGAACGCATTGCCAGCGGCGACCTGTCGCGCGATGTGGCGGCCATGAACCAGGACGAAGTGGGCCAGCTGGTGGGCGCCATGGGCCGCATGCAGGACGCGTTGCGTGACCTGGTGCGCCAGGTGCAGGACGCGGCGGGCAACATCTCCACCGCCAGCTCCGAGATCGCCAGCGGCAACCACGACCTGAGCCACCGCACCGAGCAGACGGCGGCCAACCTGGAAGAGACGGCCTCGTCGATGGAAGTGCTGACCAGCACCGTGCAGCAAAGTGCACAGTCCTCGCGCCAGGCCAGCGACTTCGCGTCGACCGCCGCCGAGGTGGCCGCACGCGGCGGGGCCGTGGTGTCGCAGGTGGTGACCACCATGGACCAGATCACCACCAGCTCGCGCAAGATTGCCGACATCACGGGCGTGATCGATTCGATTGCGTTCCAGACCAACATCCTGGCGCTCAACGCTGCAGTGGAAGCCGCCCGTGCCGGTGAGCAGGGCCGCGGCTTTGCCGTGGTGGCCAGCGAGGTGCGCAACCTCGCGCAGCGCAGCGCCGAGGCCGCCAAGGAGATCAAGGGCCTGATCGGTTCGTCGGTGGAGCGGGTGGAGGACGGCTCGCGTCTGGTGAGCCAGGCCGGCCAGACCATGACGGAGATCGTGAGCAGCGTGCGGCGCGTGTCCGACATCATTGCGGAGATCACCGCCTCGTCGGCCGAGCAGAGCGACAACATCGGCCAGATCAGCCAGTCGGTCACCCAGCTGGACCAGATGACGCAGCAGAACGCGGCGCTGGTGGAGGAATCTACCGCAGCGTCCGAGTCGCTGCGTGAGCAGGCCCACCACCTCAACAGCGCCGTCAGCCAGTTCAAGCTGCAGGATGGCGCATCGCCCTCGGCCACGTTCAACACCCCCGTTGCCGCAGCACCCGCCGTCGCCCAGGTGGCGCGCCGACCTGCGTTGCAGATCCGGTAATTTCAGGTGTTTTTGGCTGGTAGCGCTAGTGCTTCATGCGCTAGCAGCTATCAGATGTATAGCAAATCAGTCCCGCGTCACCCGCAGCACTTCTTCGCGGCTCGTGATGCCGGCGGCAATCAGGCGTTCGCCATCCTCTCGCATCAGTGCCATGCCATCGGCCATGGCGGCGGCGCGGATGTCGGCCTCTGACGCCTGGGCGTGGATTTGCGCGCGGATCGCGTCCGTGGTCACCAGCAGCTCGAACACGCCGGTGCGGCCGGTGTAGCCGGTCTGGCCGCAGTGCTCGCAGCCGCTGCCGTGGCAGTGGCTGCAGAACTTGCGCACCAGGCGCTGCGCCAGCACCCCCAGCAGGGATGACGACAGCAGAAACGGCTCCACGCCCATGTCCGTCAGGCGCGTCACGGCGCTGGCGGCATCGTTGGTGTGCAGCGTGGCCAGCACCAGATGGCCCGTCAGCGACGCCTGGATGGCGATCTGCGCGGTCTCGAAGTCGCGGATTTCACCAATCATGATGATGTCCGGGTCCTGCCGCAGGATGGCGCGCAGGGCTTTGGCGAAGGTCAGCTCGATCTTGCTGTTCACCTGTGTCTGGCCCACGCCCGGCAGCTCGTACTCGATGGGGTCTTCCACCGTCATGATGTTGTTGCGCGTGGCATCGAGCCGGCCCAGCGCCGCGTACAGCGTGGTGGTCTTGCCTGAGCCCGTGGGGCCGGTCACCAGGATGATGCCGTGCGGCTGGCCGATCAGGCCCTCGAAGCGGTGCAAGGTGTCGCCCTGCATGCCCACGGCTTCCAGGCTCAGCTTGCTTTCGCTCTTGTCCAGCAGGCGCAGCACCGCGCGTTCGCCATGGGCACTGGGCAGGGTGGACACGCGCACGTCGATGGCGCGGGTGCCCAGGCGCAGGCTGATGCGGCCGTCCTGCGGCAGGCGTTTTTCGCTGATGTCCAGGTCGGCCATGATCTTCAGGCGCGAGATCAGGGCGGCATGCAGTGCGCGGTTGGGCTGCACCACTTCGCGCAGCGTGCCGTCCACCCGAAAGCGCACGCTCGAATGCCGCTCGTAGGGCTCGATGTGGATGTCGCTCGCGCCGTCGCGTGCGGCCTGCGTGAGCAGGGCGTTGAGCATGCGGATGATGGGCGCGTCGCCGGCGGATTCCAGCAAGTCCTCGACGGCGGGCAGCTCCTGCATCATGCGCGAGAGGTCGGCATCGCTTTCGACCTCGCTCACCACGGTGGCGGCGCTCGATTCGCTGTGCGAATAGGCCGCGCTGATGCGCTGGGCCAGGGCCGGGGCATCTAGCGGCAGCAGCTGCTGCACCGGGTGCTTGCGCAGCACTTCGGACAGCGCGCCCGCGTCGGGGCTGGGGCCGTGCCACAGCACCAGCTGGTGGCCGTCGTCCTCCAGCAGCAGCTGGGCGGTGCGGGCAAAGGCGTAGGGCAGGGGGTGGCGCATGGGTGGCGGCTCTTCTCTTCTTCAGCGTGGCGAAGTCTCGGCGGGCAGCGGGGCCAGCGGCTGCGCAGGCACAGTGGCTGCGCCGGGCTCTGCGCGCTGTGGCAGCGCGGGCAGGATGGGCGCGCCGGACACCGACTTCATCACCACGCTGGGCGCTGGCTGCGTGGTCTGCTGCAGCGCGCGGATGGCCTCGTATCGGTCCATCATGAGCGCGTCGCTGGTGGCGTTGTCACGCACCACAATGGGGCGCAGGAACACCATCAGGTTGGTCTTGTTGCGGGTGCGGTTCTCGCTGCGGAACAGATTGCCCAGCACCGGGATGTCACCCATCACCGGCACCTTGTCCTGGCCTTGCGAGTAGCTGTCTTCCAGCAGGCCACCGATCACGATGATGCTGCCGTCGTCCACCACCACGTTCGACTCGATGGAGCGCTTGCTGGTGGTGGGACCGTTGGCGTTGCTCAGCGTGGCGGTGTCGATCTTGGAGACCTCCTGATAGATGGCCATCTTCACGGTGCCGTTCTCGCTGATCTGCGGGCGCACCTTGAGCATCAGGCCCACGTCCTTGCGCTCCACCGTGGTGAACGGGTTCACCGTGCTGCTGCCCGTGCTGTTGGCGTACGAGCCGGTCACGAAGGGCACGTTGTTGCCGATGATGATGCGCGCCTCTTCGTTGTCCAGCGTCATCAGGTTGGGGGTGGAGAGCACGTTGGCATCGCCGCTGTTCTGCAGGAAGTTGGCCAGCGCGCCCAGGTAGTACTGGCCGTTGATGCGCGGTGCGAGCGCCAGATTCAACCCCTTGCCCAGCGAGCTGGCCGCTGAAGCGATGGAGGTGGTGGAGCCCGAGGCCAGGGCGGCTGTCACGTTCAAGATGTTGGCACCGGCAGCGCCGGAGTTGGTACCAATCACGCCCACAGTGCCATCTCCGTTCTTGCCCAGAATGCCCTGCCACTGGATGCCGAACTCGGCCACCTTGTTGGCAGAGACCTCGACGATCAGGCTCTCGACCAGCACCTGCGCGCGGCGGCCGTCGAGCTTGTCGATCACGTCGCGCAGCTGGCGGTACAGCGGCTCGGGCGCCGTGATGATGAGCGAGTTGGTGGTGGGGTCGGCCTGGATCTGCCCGCCGGTGGAGGGCTGGTTGTTGTTGGTGCTGCTGGTGCCCATGGCGCTGGTGCTGGAGCCCAGACCTCCGGTGCTACTGCTGCTGCCGGACGAGCTGCCATTGGTGGATAGCATGCCGCCGGTGCTCAGCCCCGTGCTGGGTGCCGGCGAGCTGGCACCGCCACCGCCGCTGGCCGCTCCGCCATTGCTGCCGCCCATGGCCGCCATGGCGGCACGCAGGGTGGTGGCCAGCTTGGTGGCGTCGGCGTTCTTGAGGTAGACCACATGGATGTTGCCGCTGGCGGCGCTGCTGCCGGGCGCGGGCGCCTGGTCCAGCTGGGCCACCAGGGCGCGCACCTGGGCCACGCGGGCCGGGTTGGCGGCGCGCAGGATCAGCGAGTTGCTGCGCGGCTCGGCAATCAGGGTGGTCTTGAACGCGGTGTCGGCCTGGCCGGGTGCGGCCGCAGCGGCGGCGCCCCCGTTGGTGCTGCCGCCGTCGATCAGGCGCGACACCAGCGGTGCCAGGTCGCTGGCAATGGCGTTCTTGAGCGGAATCACTTCCACATCGCTGGCGTTGGACACATCCATGGCTGCCACGATGCGCGCCAGGCGCTGCAGGTTGTCGGCGTAGTCGGTGATCACCAGCGAGTTGTTGCCGGGGTTCACGTTGATGGTGTTGTTGGGGCTGATCAGCGGGCGCAGCACCGGCACCAGATTGGCCGCGTTCTCGAAGTTGAGCTTGAAGATCTGCGTGACGATCTGCCCACCGCCGGGTGCGCTGCCCGCGTTGCCCTGCACCACGCTCACGCTGCCGCCCTGCAGCTTGGCGTCGGCCTCGGGCACCACCTTGTACAGGCCGGCCGCCTCCACCACCGTGAAGCCTTGCAGCCGCAGCGCGGCCAGGAACTGCTGGAACGCGGCGGCGGGTGTCACCGCGCGCTCGGTCACCAGGTTGAGCTGGCCTTTCACGCGCGGGTCCACCACCACGTTGCGGCCAGTGATGGTGGCCATGGTGCGGGCCACGGCTTCGATCTCAGCGTTGGCAAAGTTGAGCGTGACGGGTTCGCTGGGGCGCACGCTGCCGGTGCGGGTGTCCACCGCCGTTTGGGCGCCAATCTGGCCGCTAGCGCAGGCAAGTATTGTGCTGGCAGCTATTGTTTTGAGAGTAAAGCGCAGGCGTGGAGCAAACAGGAAAGTCATAGATTCAACCCACGGTGATGATGGAGCGCGCGCCATTGCGCCGTCCGATGATGTTCAGAAGATTGGACAGTGCGGCCTCCCGCTCGGGGGCGGCACTGGCCTCGCCCGCAAAGCGCAGGCGGTTGCCCACCCACTGGCCGATGCCGCTCAGTTGCAAGGCCCCGTCGAGCGTGCTGAGGGCGAGCGTGGGCACCTCGCCGCCCTGCAGCACCAGCCGGTAGCTGCCCATGGGGCGCAGGGTGGACAGGCGCGAGGACATGGCCCTCGCATCCAGCTGGGCCTGGCCCGACAGCACCATGCGGCCAGCGGCCCATTGCACGGCCAGTGCGCGGGTCTGCAGCGCCAGCTGGCCCTGCGGCTGCAGCGTGTTCCAGGGGGTGCCGAGGCCCGCCAGCAAGGCGGCGGGCCACTGGCTCTGGCCGTCGGCCAGGGTGATTTGGGGGCCGGCCCAGCGCAGGTGCACCTGGGCCTGCAGGGGCTCCGCCGTGCAGCAGCCCGCTTGCAGCCGGGCGCGCAGCCCGCTCCAGGTGGGGCGCAGCTGCCAGTCCACCCGGCCGGGCAGGGCGGCGCTGTCTTTGCTGGCCTGGCCGCCGGTCAACACCAGTTGGGCCGATCCGGTCCATACCGTGCCGCGTGGCTGCAGCAACAGCAACTGCCCTTGGGTGGCACGGGCCACGCCGCCGGCCAGCCAGTGCGCTGGCGCAAAGGCCACCACGGCGGGCAGCACGCCGGCCAGCACGCCGGCCCATGCCCAGCCCCACGCCGTGCGGGGGACGGAGCGGGGGGCAGGGCGTGTCGGACGGAGGTTGCGGGCCACGGTGGGGAGGGTGTCGTTCAGGGCGGTGACGGGGCAGCGGGTCAGCGGGCCGGTGCGGCAGGCAGGGCCAGCACCACGGTGCCATCCCACCGGGGCATGGCCACGGGTGCGCTGCCCAGGGTGACGGGTGCATTGCCGGCCGGCGCCGCAGCAGCAGGAGCAGCGCTGCGGGTCAGGCGCGCTTCGAGCGGCGTGGCGTGGGCGTTGCTGCGGGCCTGGGCCAGCCACTGGGCCAGCGCGTCGGCCGATGCGCCTTTGAGCGTGACCGTGGCGCGGTCGCCCGCCACGTTGAGCTGGGCCGTGTTGCCCAAGCGCTGCGTGAGGGCGGTGCGCAGCGCGCCCACGGCATCGCCGGGGCTGGTGGCGGGTGTGGCCTGCAGCTGCTGGGCCTCGGCCTGCAGGCTTTGCATGCGCTGCAGCTGGGCGTCGAGTGCGGCGTGCCGTGCGGGCGCGGCGCGCAAGGTGCCGAGTGCGGGGGCGACGGCCACCCACCACAGCAGGGCCAGCGCCACCACCGTGCCGGCGGCCAGCACCAGGTTCTGCTCGCGGGGCGCCAGGGCTTTCCAGCGGTCCTGGAGGGCGGAGGTTTGGGTCATGGGCTCACCTCGGTGCGCAGCAACAGGCTGCCATCGTCCATGCGGGCACGGTACCCGGCGGCTTGCAGGCGGCCAGACACCACAGATTCTTCATCGGGCGCCAGCGTCACGCCACGCAGGCGCAGCTCGCCGGGCGTGTATTCGATGCTGCTGGGCAGGCGGCCATCGGGCAAGGCCGCACCGGCCGCTGCCAGCAGGGGCTCCAGGTCGCGCGCCGACACGCTACCGGCGGCCTGCCGCAGCTGGGCGAGTTCGCGCTCCATTTGCACCGGCGCATCGACGACCACCTGCACTTTGGGAAAGGTCTGGGTCAGGGTGTTGCGCACGCTGGCCTGCTTGGCGGTCAGTGCCTGCCGTTCTTGCCAGGCCCAGGCGTTGAGCCCCACCAGGTGCGCCACCACCAGCACGCCTGCGCCCCAGCGGGCGGCACGCCACTGCGGGGCGTGCAGCGCCGCGCTCAGCGCGATGCCCACCTTGCGCAGCGCGCGGGTGCTGCTGGTGCTGGACAGGTCGAACTGCGCCAGGTCCCAGTCGCCACGGGCGGCATCGAGTGCGCGCTGGCTGGTGGTGTGCAGGGCAATGCGTGGGCCTTGCTGGCCCAGGGTGCGTTCGGCCAGCGCAGCCACGGCGGGCTCGGCGCGGACCATGAGGGCCTGGTCGTCGCCAGCCTCGGCGGCCGGCAAGCCGGTACGCGCCAGCGTCAGGGCCATGGGGGTCAGCGGCAGCACGGCCACGCCCTGGTCGGCACCGTGGCCGGTGAGCACCACGTAGGCCTCTTCGGGCGTGCCCAGGGCGCACAGTTCGGGCTGGCCGGTGGCTGTGGGGCCGGGCGCAAATTCGGGCACCACGCGGGCCACGCGGCGGCCTGCGGCTTCGAGCGCCTGCAGGTGTTCGCGCAGCCAGGCGCGGTCGCACACGGCCACCCACACCGGCTCGCCGGCCTGCGCGCGAGTTTGTGCGCCGGGCTGCAGCGCAAAGTGCAGTTGGCTGGCATCGTCCAGCACGCGGTCTTCGAGCAGGCCTTCGAGCACCGAGCGCAGCCGGGGCGTCTGCTGGCCGGCACCCAGCGGCACACCGGCCGGAATGGTCACGCGCTGCCACGACAGGGCCCGTGCAGACACCACGGCCACGACCTCGCCGCCGGGGCGGGTGGGCTCGGGCAGCAGCGCAGCGGGTGCGGTGGCGTGCTGGAGGGCGGAATGGCCGTCTGCCGTGAGCGTATAGGCGTACTCGGAGGCGGGGCCCGGGCGTGCCGGCGGCAGGAAAAGGATCAGGGTGCTCATGGGCGGGTTTTGCGGGCCATTTTAGGGGGCGGGCGTGACACGGCGGCGGTGTGGGTGGTGCGGTGTTGAGGGTTGTTGTGCCTCAGAATAGGTTCTCAGCGCTGCGCTCCGGGCAGGGTTTGCGTGGTTTCCCGGTCGAAGGCCCCGCGCTCGCGCCACAGCGTGGTCACGTCGATGCCCTGTTTGCGCACCAAAGAGCGCTCGTCCACCATCGCATCGCCCAGGCGCAGGCGGCCCCGCACTTCAAAGTACGACGAAGCCACGGCATGGGCGCTTTCGTTGATGTCGATGCTGGCGCCCACCAGGTCGCGCACGTCGCTGAGGGTGCGGAAGTGCCGCGCCTCGCGGGTCTGCACGATCTTCTGGGCCGTGGCGCTGTCCAGCCCGTCGATGGCGGCCATGAGCACGTTGATGTCGGCGGTGTTCAGGTTGACCGGGGTGCGCACGGGCAGCAGCGTCACATGGGGGGCGAGCACCGCCACCGTGGCCGGGGTCAGGCCCAGCCATCCCAGCTGGGTCACGCTGGGGGGCAGCAGGGGGGCGGAGCCGCTGTCGGTGCCTGCACCCGCCTGCGCGCGGCGCAGGCCGTCGATGAGGGTGCTCAGCTGCTGGCCGGGCAGGCCCAGGCGCTCGAACAGCCGGGTGAACTGCCGCAGGGCCACGGCCTGCACCTGCCCACCTTCTGCGAGGTTGGTGATGTTCAGGCGGCCCTGCAGGTCGGTGATCTGGCCCGAGAGGAAGGCCTCGGTGGTGTCGGTGCTGGCGTCGTCCACCTGTGCCACGTTCTTGTCGGCCGCGAGGAAGGTGGACAGGCGGGCCTCCTGCAAGGGGATGGCCCAGGGCTCGGCCAAGTGGTCGGCCCCGCCGGAGCGCCCATCCTCGCGCAGGATCAGCCGCGACCAGTCGAGCGCGCCGATCAAGATCCACGCGGACTGCACGCGGCCGCGCTCGGCCGTCTCGACCTCCACCGCGCGCCACTGCTGCCACATCGCGGCGGCCGCAAAGGTGGCGACCAGCGTGACGGTGAGCATGGCGGCGAGCAGGGCGGCGCCGTGCGTCCTGTGCCTGTGCAATGGGCGCTGCCACAGCGAGTGCCACCGTGGAGCTGGCTTTGCCAGGCAACGGGTGGTGTCCCCCTGAGGGGATGCGGCGCAGCCGCTCAGGGGGGTACTCACGATCTGCCTCCGCCCAGCACGGGGTTGACCCAGTCACGCGTGAGCTGGCCCGTCAGCGCCTGGCCCGGGGGCAGGGTGATCTGCAAACGAATGCCGTCCGGGATGGCCGAGGTGCTGTCGCCCGTCGGGGTGCCCGTGCTCGACTGTGGGTTGGACCATGCGCCGCCTCGGTAGTAAAAGATTTGCCAGTTATCCAGCGGCAGCAGCGTCACCTCGTAGCGCCGCTCGGCGTCGCCCGGCGTGCGCGCCCACTGGGCGGCCTGCTCCCAGGCCTGCCGCCAGTCAGCACGGGTGCGCACTGGCGGCGACTGCCAGCGCAGCCACTGGCCCACGCCCTGGTTGTTGTTGCGGCGGGTCCAGGCCACCACCAGCGCACCCTCGTCGGGCACGGCGCTGCTGCGGCGGGTGAGGCGCAGTACCTGGCCATCCCAGTCCAGCGGCGTGGTGTTGGCGATGGACACCAGGGCGTCCAGGTCCGTCCCCCACTGGCCCAGCGCGGCCTGCAGCACCAGCATCTCGTCCGCCCGCTGGCGCGTGGACTCTTGCGCCCGCACCATGCCATCGAGCCCACGCCAGCTCAGGATGGCAATCAACGCCATCACGCTGATGGCGACCAGCAGCTCGATGAGTGTGAAGCCGCGCGGGACCTTCAAAACTGGCGCGACGCGAGGCCAGCGCACCCGTGGAACTGGCTCTGCCAGGCCACCGGGTGCGTCCCCCTCACGGGGGAAAGGCGCGAAGCGACTCAGGGGGGGCATCAATACCTTCCAATGATGGTGGAGAGGCGCAGGATGGAGTTGTCTCCATCCAGCACTTGCGCATCGATGCGCCGAAAACTCGGGTTGGGTGTGGGCCGCACGATGGTCACCACCTGCAGCTGGCGCCCGGCCTGCTCGCAGGTCAGGCTGCTGTCTCCCACGCTGGGCATCTGGCGCGAGAGCCGGGCCTTGACCAGTTCGTTCTCCGCGCACAGCTGCGCGAGCACGATGTCGGACTGCCGCAGGGCGTTGCGCGTGAGTGCCGTCGTGGCCTGCAGCCCCGCCATGAGGGCAATGGCCACGATGGCCAGCGCCACCAGCACTTCCACCAGCGTGAAGCCCCGATGGCCGATGAAAGGGCGGCGCGTCCTCACTGCACCGCGTCCACGGAAAACGGGCGCACACCATCTGTGGCAATGCGCAGGGTACGGTCGGGGGAGGACTGGTGGGTGATCAGCACCTGCTGCGGTCCGATCAGGGGCTCGGGGCCCAGTTGCAGCACCGCCGGTCCGCGCACCACGGTGCCGGGGTCCAGCCACTGGTTGGGCAGAGCGGCCTGCGCGCTGCGCGGCAGCCCTTCAAAACGGAAGCCGCCCGGCAGCGCACGCCAGCGCACTGGGATGCCCCCAGCGCGCGACTGGGCGCGTGCGGATTCAAGCAGCGCCGCCAGCCGCGCGGCCTCCCGCTCCAGCTGCGTCTGCCCGCCATCGCGCATCGCCAGCCCCACGCCCGCCGTGGCCAGCGCCATGATGCTGATGACCACCAGCAGCTCCAGGAGGGTGAAGCCCCGTTGAGCTGCAGCGCGGCTTCTTCCGGGGGAGAAGACGCCAGTGGCCTGGCAAAGCCAGTTCCACGGCGTCCCTCGCTGGGTGCGCGCCCGGTTCATGGGGCTGGGGCACCTTGGCAATGAGTGGTCACTGCCAGCTGCCAATATCGGCGTCCTTGCCTTCGCCGCCCGACTGGCCATCGGCGCCGAACGACATCACGTCGATCTCGCCCTTGATGCCGGGGTTGAGGTATTGGTAAGGGCGGCCCCAGGGGTCGTTGGGCAGCTTTTCGAGGTACAGCTTCCAGTTGCCTGGCACGGGGCCCGCGGTGGGCTTGATGACCAGGGCTTGCAGGCCCTGTTCGGCCGTGGGGTAGCGCTGGTTGTCCAGGCGGTAGAGCTTGAGCGCCTGCATGATGTTGGTGATGTCGGTGCGGGCGGCCGTCACGCGGGCATCGTCGGCACGCTCGAGCACGTTGGGCACGATCAGCGCGGCCAGCACGCCGATGATCACCAGAACCACCATCAGTTCGATGAGGGTGAAACCACGGGCCACGGACTTGGCAACGCGGCGCGGGGCGGAGCGCACGAGGAGGGAGAAAGAAGTGTTCACTGCTGGCGGTCTCTCGGATGGTCGAATCGCGTGAATCATAATCCGCGCATGGTGACCAATACGTACAGCAAATGGGGCGTCCGCCTGGGGACTCTGGTGCTCTGGGCAGCAGCCGGTGCCAGTGTGGTCTATTGGGGGCTGCGCCTGTCGGCGCCTTCGTCCGCATCCACCGCGCCGGCCGTAGCGCCTGCCCCCGTGGCCATGGATGCGCAGGCGCTGGCGCGTTTGCTGGGTGCGGCACCTGCCGCCCCTGGCGTGGCAGCACCGGTGGCGCCCACCGCAAGCCGGTTCACGCTGATCGGCGTTCTGTCGGGGCGCAGCAGCGGCGGCGGAGCCGCCTTGATTGCCGTGGACGGCAAGCCCGCCAAGCCCTTCCGCGTGGGCGCTGCCGTGGATGAGGGGCTGGTGCTGCAGGCCCTGGGCCCCCGCCAGGCCCAACTGGGGGCCAGCATGGGCGGGCCTGCCACGGTGACGCTGGACATGCCGCTGAAAAACTGACGCTCTTTTCGTTGAGCTGCAGCACGTGGCGTCAGGCCAGCTCCCTGATTTCCCATTCCCCCCAGCCCGGCGCCGCCACCGGCCAGTCCTCCGAGCGGGGCAGTGCGCTTTCGCCACGCTCCTGCAACCAGGCCACGCAGCGTGCCACCCCGGCGTGGGTGATCCACACCATATCCTTCGCTCCCTGATCGGTGCGCCACTCCCGGGCGGTTTGCAGGGCGGCCGCCACGCGGTGCAGCATGTGGGCCAGGCTTTCGCCCCCGCCGGGTGCGTGAGTGGCGAACCCGGCCACCCAGGCATCGATGGCACTTTTGCCGATGGCGTCCCAGGTTTTCCCCTCCCAGCGGCCGAAGTCCATCTCGCGCAGTCTGGCGTCAGGGGTGAAGGTCAAATCGGGTCTGAGCGCCTGTAAATCATGCGCCAGCAGCTCACATCTTTGTAGCGTGGAATGCGCCACGCGAACTCCGGGAGGTAGTGCCGTTGACAGTCGCTCTGCCGCAGCGCGGGTGGCCTGCGTGTCGGCGCGCACGTCCAAAGCGCCGTAGCAGGTGCCCGGGGCAACCAGCGGGGCCGCATGGCGCACCAGCCACAGGCGGCTGCTGGCGGCGGCGGGAGAGGGCGTCATAGCCATCGCAGTGCGATGGCCGCGCCCAGGTAGAACCCGATCTCGCTAACCTGCTGCGTGGCGCCCAGGCAGTCGCCGGTGAAGCCTTGCAGTCGCCGGGCAAACCAGCGCGCCATCCAGGCCGCGCAGAGCGCGCTGAGAGCGATGGGTGCTACCAAAAAAAGAGCTGTCTGGGCATATCCGACGAGCGCCAGGGGCGGAAAACACCATAAAAGCGCCGCAACCAGTGCCTGGCCGGAGATTTGATCGGCCAGCGGCTTGCTTTTGGAGCGCGCCGTGTCGCCCACATGCGGCAGGCTGCGCACGATGAGCAGGGGCCAAAAGCGCGACAGCACATGCGCGCCCACCAGCGCGGCCAGGGCGGCCAGCAGGCTGTGCGCCCCCAGCAGCGCCAGCAGGCTGAGCTTGGCCAGCAAAGCCAGCACCAGCGCCATGGCCCCGAAGGCGCCGATGCGCGAGTCCTTCATGATGTCCAGCGCGCGTTCGCGGTTGTAGCTGCCGCCCAGGCCATCGGCCACGTCGGCCAGGCCGTCTTCATGGAAACCGCCCGTCATCAGCACCGTGGCGATGGTGCAGAACACCGCTGCCACGGCCGGGGCCAGCGGGTTGGGCGCCATCGCCCAGTGCAGCGCGGCGTACACGGCCGCAGACAGCAGCGCCGCCAGCCAGCCAATGCCCGGAAAGTGCGCCGCGCTGGCCCGCAGCATGGCCGGGCTGTAGCCCACCCAGTTCGCCAGCCGCCCGGTGACGGGGATGCGGGTGAAGAACTGCACGGCCAGCAGGTAGTGGCGCAGGGCTTGCATGGTGTGCAGTGGGGGCTTGATGCTTCTGTTTTGATAGCTGCTAGGGCATGTTCAACTAGCGCTTGCAGTCACTTTGGGCATTATTTGGAGCGCAGGAACAGGCGGTAGGCCGGATTCAGTGTTTCTTCCACATAGGGGTAGCCCAGCGTGGCCAGGAAGGCGTCGAAGGCGGCCTTGTCTTCGGGCGGCACCTGCATGCCCACGAGGATGCGGCCGTAGTCCGCGCCCTGGTTGCGGTAGTGGAACAGGCTGATGTTCCAGGTCGGCTGCATCAGGCTCAAAAATTTGAGCAGCGCGCCGGGCCGCTCGGGGAAGGTGAAGCGCATCAGGCGCTCGTCCTGGGCCAGGGCCGAGTGCCCGCCCACCAGGTGGCGCAGGTGTTCCTTGGCCAGTTCGTCGTGGGTCAGGTCCAGCGCCTCGAAGCCGTGGCGGTTGAAGTTCTTGGCGATCTTTTCCGATTCACCCTTGCCGTTGGTGGTCAGCCCCACAAACACGTGGGCCCGGGCGGCGTCGCTGATGCGGTAGTTGAACTCGGTCACGTTGCGCGGGCCGCCGGGCAGGCCGCCCACCACCTCGCAGAACCGGCGGAAACTGCCGCGCTCTTCGGGGATGGTGACGGCGAGCAGCGCCTCGCGCTCCTCGCCCACCTCGGCGCGCTCGGCCACAAAGCGCAGCCGGTCGAAGTTCATGTTGGCGCCGCAAAGGATGGCGGCGTAGGTCTCGCCCTTGGTCTTGTTCTTGGCGACATATTGTTTGATGGCCGCCACCGCCAGCGCGCCAGCGGGCTCCACGATGCTGCGCGTGTCCACAAAGATGTCCTTGATGGCGGCGCAGACGGCGTCGGTATCGACCGTGATGTAGTCATCCACCAGGCCCTGTGCCACGCGGAAGGTTTCCTCGCCCACCAGCTTCACGGCCGTGCCGTCGGAGAACAGGCCCACGTCGGCCAGCGTCACGCGCTCGTGCGCCTGCACCGACTGGATCATGGCGTCCGAATCGTTCATCTGCACGCCGATCACTTTGATCTCGGGCCGCACGGCCTTGATGTAGTTGGCCACGCCCGAGATGAGGCCGCCGCCGCCAATGGCCACGAACACGGCATCGAGCTGGTTGCTGCCCAGGCTTTGCAGCTGGCGCAGGATCTCCATGGCGATGGTGCCCTGGCCAGCGATCACGTCCGGGTCGTCGAACGGGTGCACGAAGGTCAGGCCCTGTTCTTTCTCCAGTTGGACGGAATGGCCGTAGGCGTCGGAATAGCTCTCGCCAAACAGCACGACCTCGCCACCGAGCGTCTTCACGGCGTCGATCTTGAGCTGCGGCGTGGTGGTGGGCATCACGATCACGGCACGGGTGCCCAGCCGGTGGGCGCTCATGGCCACGCCCTGGGCGTGGTTGCCCGCCGATGCGCAGATCACGCCGCGCTGCAGCTGCTCGGGCGTGAGGTGCGCCATCTTGTTATAGGCGCCCCGCAGCTTGAAGCTGAACACGGGCTGCTGGTCCTCGCGTTTGAGGAGCACTTTGTTGTGCAGGCGGCGGCTGAGGTTCTTGGCGGGCTCCAGCGCCGACTCCACCGCCACGTCGTACACGCGGGCGGTCAGGATTTTCTTGAGGTAGTCGGCGGGGGTGAGGTGCTGGGTCATGGCAGGTGCAGGAGGAGAGCCCCACCGGCGCAGGGCGGCGGGCGGGGGCCCACATCATAGGGCGTCGCCCTGGGGCGGGGCCGAGGCCTCTGGGCGGGCTGCCTGTTGCGGCGCAGGGCGAGCGGGCAAAAAAAAGCCCCGGGCCGTGAGGCCTGGGGCTAATCCATCCTTTGAGGAGATGGAGGAGACAATCGGTGCGAGGCAAGTGCCGGATTCCAGGCTTCTTGCCGCCTGCCGGTTCCTTTCTGTTCGAAAGCGGCAGCGCATGGGCGAAGTTTAGCGCGAGTCTTGTTGCGATGCAGCAAAATTCGCATCAAATTCTTTTCGTTTCGGTTTTCCGTGCGAAAAAAACCACGTGTCACACAGGAGAAACATAAATGGAATGCACAGTCAGTTGGACCGGCGGGACGGGGACCCGCTCCGGCATGGGTTTTGTGGCCGAAACCGGCAGCGGCCATGTTTTGACCATGGACGGCGCTCCCGATGCCGCCAACCCTGCCAATGGCGGCCAGAACCTGGCGCCCCGGCCCATGGAGACCGTGCTGGCAGGCACGGGCGGTTGCACCGCCTATGACGTGGTGCTGATCCTCAAGCGCGGCCGCCATGACGTGCGCGGCTGCAGCGTCAAGTTGACGACGGAACGCGCAGAGACCGACCCCAAGGTGTTCACCAAGATCCACATGCACTTCACCGTCACGGGCAAGGGCATCCCTCCAGCCGCCGTGGAGCGCGCGATTGCCATGAGCCATGACAAGTACTGCTCGGCCAGCATCATGCTGGGCAAGACGGCCGACATCACCACCGGCTACGAGGTGCTGGAGGCCTGACGAAGTCGTGGGATGGTCTGGATTGCCAGACTGAGCGGGTAGTTGTGCGTATGTTTTTGGTGCACCTGCTGCCCGCGTGAACCAGCTGGGGGTTCAAAGATAGTGCGCCGTGGTGGTCATGACCTTGGCGGCGCCTTTCATGGCCAGGCGCACCGGGGCGGGCAATTCCAACGCGCCGGCGGCGCGGGCTTGGTCTGCGTGCCGCTCTTCGTCTTGCTTCATCCGGGCGACCACGGCCCTTGAGGCCTGATCCTGCTCGGGAAGCCGGTCGAGATGGCTCTGCAGGTGCGCGGCCACCTGGGTTTCTGTTTCCACCACAAACCCCAGGTTGGCTCGGTCACTGACCTTGGCGGCTACCAGCCCCAGTGCAAAAGCCCCTGCGAACCACAGAGGGTTGAGCAGACTGGGGCGCGCGCCCAGCGCGTCCAGGCGCTGTTGTGTCCAGGCCAGGTGGTCGGTTTCTTCGCGCGCTGCTGCCTGCAGGTGGTCCCGCAGGGCAGGGTCGCGGGTGACGGCCGCCTGCGCGCTGTAGAGCGCCTGTGCGCACACTTCCCCCACATGGTTCACTCGCATCAGAGCCCCCGCCAGCTTTTTCTGCGCAGGGTCCAGCGATGCCTCGGGCACGCCATGGGCCGGTGTCTGTTCGGAAGCGCGCGGTTGGGCAAACAGTGTGCGCAGCGCGTTGTCTGCGGCAGTCAAAAAAGCGTCCATGGAAAGCTCTCGAATGGCAATGGCGTCGAAACACAAATTGCACCTGGATACAAAAAACCACAAGGCAAGGCACAGGAGTTGCATGCAGCAATCGTGATTCTGCCCGTGCGCACTGAAATGTTGCAACACTGCAACGAATTTCCCCTTTCGGGGCGATTGTGGGTGAATTCCTTTGCGAAACCCGGCCGGGTCTGGTGCAATAAGAGCAACTTCCCCACCAGGAGGTTGGCCCGGGAAACCGGCGGGACTGTGCAGGTGTTTTCACCATAGACCCCCCGTACCGGAGCCCGATGTTTAACCTTGGAGTAACTCGCAATGAAAAAATCCCTGATTGCCCTGGCTGTGCTGGCTGCTTCCGGCGCTGCAATGGCTCAATCTTCCGTGACCCTGTTCGGCGTGGTTGACGCAACCTACGCTTACGGTTCCGGCAGCGTCTCTAACAAGTCGCAACTGACGAACTCCGGCTACAACAGCAGCCGTCTGGGTTTCCGCGGCGTTGAAGACCTGGGTGGCGGCATGTCCGCTTCGTTCTGGCTCGAAGCTGGTCTGAACAACGACAACGGCACCGGCGGCGTTACCAACACCAACAACCAAGCAGCTACCAGCACTGGCGGCGGCCTGACTTTCAACCGTCGTTCGACGGTTAGCCTGAACGGCGGCTTCGGTGAAGTGCGTCTGGGCCGTGACTACACCCCCCAATTCTGGAACCTGACCGTGTTCGATCCGTTCGGCACGAACGGCGTGGGCACCACCCAAACCCTGAACTCCAGCCTGGGTGGCCCTACCACCATCCGCGCTTCGAACTCCATCGGCTACTTCCTGCCTGGCAACCTGGGTGGTTTCTACGGCCAAGCCCAGTACTACATGGGTGAGAACAACAGCAACGCTGCCAACAAGAAGGACGGCAACGGCCTGGCACTGCGCGCTGGTTACGCTAACGGCCCCATCAACGCCGCTATCGCTTTCTCCGAAACCAAGTTCCTGACCGGCAACATCAAGGCCGTGAACCTGGGTGGTCAGTATGATCTGGGCATGGCCAAGATCATGGCTCACTACAACCAAGACAAGATCAGCGGTGGCAACGACGGCAAGGGCTTCCTGATCGGTGGTCTGATCCCCGTGGGCGCTGGCGAAGTTCGTCTGTCCTACTCCACCTACAAGATCGACACCGTTGGTGCTGATCCCCGTACGAACAAGCTGGCTCTGGGCTATGTCCACAACCTGTCCAAGCGCACTGCTCTGTACGCAACGTACGCTCACGTGAACAACAAGAACGGCGCTGCACAAGCTCTGAACGGCGCTGTGACCGGTGTGAACGACAACTCCAACGGCTACGACTTCGGTATCCGTCACAGCTTCTAATATTGACGGCTGGCGTCAGCCAGCTGCCGATATTCAAGCTCAAAAAAAGCCGCCTCCGGGCGGCTTTTTTTATTGGCTCTGACGTTGTTGTGGGTTTCTGGTGGCTCCTGTCGCAAATTTTGCTGGCAAGCCCCGGCTTCACGTCCGGTTATGGGTGATGAATACTGCAAAAGGGTGTTTCCCACCAGGCGTGGTGCGGTCAGAGCCTGTATCAATGGGCGCTGAGAGTGGCGCGACCGCTCGGGACGGAGCACTCTGATTGGAGGGTTACAGGGAGGCGGAACAAAGCCATATCGAAGGCTTGGCACCATCCTTGCATTACTGAGTTGGCTTTGGGGGCTATAGGCCCTTTATCGCATCGGGGATTCAGGGATTTCCCGTTGGCTATAGCGCAACCTTTACTGCATAGTAAAACTTTTAATCAAGAGGGTTCCATGAAACTCAACTACAGTCTTTTGTCGGTGGCTGCTGCTGCTGCCGCACTGCTGTTTGCGCCATCACTGCAGGCCAAGCCCTTCAAGTGGGCCAGTCAGGGGGAAATTTCGACGTGGGACATTCACTCCCAGAACAATGCGTTGCAAAACGGCCTTCATGCCAACGTGTACGAGAGCCTGGTGTACTACAACAGCAAGACGTTTGATGTGGAGCCCGTGCTGGCAACGGCTTGGAAGGAAATCAGCCCCACGCAGGTGCGTTTTACGCTGCGCCAGGGCGTCAAGTTCCACGATGGTTCGCCCCTGACCACGGATGACGCCGTGTACTCCATCCAGCGGGCCATGGCCAAAACATCCAATTTCACGCCTTATGTGCAGGGCATCAGCAAGGTAGTGAAAGTGGATGCGCAAAACTTCGACGTCATGCTGTCGTCGCCCAATCCGGTGCTGCTGCGTCAGATGACTGAGCTGCGCATCATGAGCAAGGCCTGGGCGGAGAAGAACAAGTCCGTCGAGCCCAAAGACATCAAGGGCACCGACGAAAACTTTGCCCACCGCAATGCCATGGGCACAGGTCCCTACACCCTTGAGTCGTGGCAGCCCGATGTGAAGATGGTGTTCAAGCGCAACCCCAACTGGTGGGGCAAGATGGACGGCAACGTGACCGAGATCGTCTACACCCCCATCAAGTCCGCCGCCACGCGCATCGCGGCGCTGCTGTCGGGCGAAGTGGACCTGGTGCTCGACCCGTCTCCCCAGGACTTGGGCCGACTGCGCGCCAGCTCTGACCTGAAGGTGATTGACGGTGTGGAAAACCGCACCATTTTCCTGGGCATGGACCAGTTCCGTGAAGAGCTGCCGGGCTCGAACATCAAGGGCAAGAACCCGCTCAAGGATGTGCGTGTACGCAAGGCGCTCTACCAGGCGATTGATGCCGAGACCATCTCGCGCAACATCATGCGTGGCCTGGGCAAGCCCACGGGCACCATCGTGGCGCCGCAGGTGGCTGGCTATACCGAGGCGGTGGGCAAGCGCTTCCCGTACAGCGTGGATGCCTCCAAGAAGCTGCTCGCCGAGGCCGGTTACCCTGATGGATTTGAGGTGGACTTCGCCTGCCCCAACAACCGCTACATCAATGACGAAGCAATCTGCCAGGCCGTCACAGCCATGTGGGCGCGCGTGGGCGTGAAGGCCAAGCTGCGCACGCTGCCCCTGGTCAACTACTTCCCGATGATCCAGCGCTACGAAGCCAGCATCTACATGCTGGGCTGGGGCGTACCTACGTTCGACGGGTTGTACAGCCTGCAATCGCTGGTGCGTAGTGTGGGCCAGGGGGGCGACGGCAACTACAACGTGGGCCGTTACAGCAACCAGCGCATGGATTATCTGGTGGACCGCATCAAGGCCGAGACCGATGCGCCTGTGCGGGCGCGCATGCTGACCGAGGCGCTGCAATTGTCCAACGATACTGTGTCCCACATCCCTCTACATGACCAGGTGATCCCTTGGGCCATGAAGAAGAACATCGAACTGGTGCACCGTGCCGATAACCGCGTGGACATGCGCACAGTCAAGGTGAACTGATTTATTCTTGACGGACTGAAAGCAAGGGCCATGCGGCCCTTGCTTTCTTTGGTATATCTGACGATGTATTGACCCGCCGTGCCTCGGTCACCAAAAGTGGCGACGGCACCTCCATCGAACACTCACTCGACTCTCTGATGCTTGCCTTTATATTGCGCCGCCTGATACAGGCTGTGATTGTCATGGTCACGGTGGCCTTCATCTCCTTCATGCTGTTCCAGTACGTGGGGGATCCCGTGGTGTTCCTGCTGGGCCAGGATGCCACTCCGGAGCAGATCCGCGAGCTGCGCAGTGCCCTCGGCCTGGACAAATCTTTCTTCGTACAGTTCTGGCACTTCCTCGTGAATGCGGCGCAAGGGGAGTTTGGCTTGAGCCTGCGCCAGGGTGCCAAGGTGTCGCGCCTGATTGCCGAGCGCTTCCCGGCCACGCTGGAGCTAGCCCTCGTTGCGGCCCTGCTCGCGCTGGTGATTGGGGTGCCGATGGGCGTGTATGCCGCCCTCAAGCGCGGCACCTTCACCAGCCAGCTGTTCATGACCCTTTCGCTGCTGGGCGTGTCCCTGCCCACTTTCCTGATCGGCATCTTGCTGATCCTGGTGTTTGCCGTGCACCTGGGCTGGTTCCCCAGCTTCGGCCGCGGCGAAGTGGTGCAACTGGGCTGGTGGAGCACCGGCTTGCTCAAGGCCAAGGGCTGGCACCACATCATCCTGCCTGCGATCACGCTGGCCATCTTCCAGCTCACGCTGATCATGCGTCTGGTGCGGGCTGAAATGCTGGAGGTGCTGCGCACCGACTACATCAAGTTCGCCCGGGCACGCGGCCTCTCCAACCGTGCCATCCATTTCGGCCACGCCCTCAAGAACACGCTGGTGCCCGTGCTGACCATTACCGGCTTGCAACTGGGTGGTCTGATCGCGTTTGCCATCATCACCGAGACCGTGTTCCAGTGGCCGGGCATGGGCCTGCTGTTCATCCAGGCCGTCACGTTTGCCGACATCCCCGTCATGGCTGCTTACCTGTGCCTGATCGCACTGATCTTCGTGGTCATCAACCTGGTGGTGGACCTGCTGTACTTCGCGGTTGATCCGCGCCTGCGCGTGGGCAAGGCAGGAGGCCACTGATGCAAGGCCCTCGTTTGAAAGCTGGTGGTCGCGCCTTCGCGCACATCGCTCAATACCACCCCGAGTTGACGGCACTGCGGCGTGACCTGCACGCCCATCCCGAGCTGGGCTTCGAAGAGATCTATACCAGCAAACGCGTCAAGGAAGCGTTGAAGCTCTGCGGTGTGGATGAGATCCACGACGGCATCGGGCGCACGGGTGTGGTGGGCGTCATTCGGGGGCGCAGCACGGCCAGCGGCAGCATGGTAGGCCTGCGTGCCGACATGGACGCCCTGCCGCTGACCGAGCACAACGACTTCGCCTGGAAATCCTGCAAGCAGGGCCTCATGCACGGCTGCGGCCACGACGGCCACACCGCCATGCTGATTGGCGCTGCGCGCTACATGGCGGAGACGCGCAACTTCGACGGCACCGCCGTGCTGGTGTTCCAGCCGGGCGAAGAAGGTTTTGCCGGTGCCCGCGTGATGATGGAAGACGGGCTGTTTGACCGGTTTCCGGTGCAGTCCATCTTTGCCATGCATAACTGGCCGGCGATGAAGCCCGGCACGGTGGGCATCAATGCCGGGCCCATGATGGCCGCTGCCGACCGCTTCACGGTTGAAATCACCGGGCGTGGCGGCCACGGCGCGCATGCCTACCAGACGGTGGACGTGGTGCTGGTCGCGGCCCACATCATCACTGCGGCGCAGAGCATCGTGTCGCGCAATGTCCGGCCCATCGACAGTGCGGTGGTCAGCCTGTGCGCGATGCAGGCAGGCGATCTGGGGGCGTTCAGCGTGCTGCCAGGCACGGCCACGCTGGTCGGCACCGTGCGCACCTTTGATCCGCAGGTGCAGGAGATGGTCGAGAAGCGCCTCAAGGAGCTATGCAGCGCCATTGCGCTGGGCTTCGGGGCCACCGCCACCGTGCACTACGAACGCATCTACCCCGCCACCATCAACAGCGAAAGCGAAGCGATCTTTGCGGGCGACGTGGCCGAGTCGCTGCTGGGTGCCGACCATGTGGTGCGCGACCTGGAGCCCAGCATGGGCGCAGAAGACTTCTCTTTCATGCTGCAGAACAAACCAGGTGCTTACCTGCGCATTGGCCAGGGCACAGGGTCCAGTGGCAGTGCGCTGCACAACAGCCGCTACGATTTCAACGACGACATCCTGCCGCTGGGAGCTGCGCTGCACGCCAGCCTGATCGAGCAGGCCATGCCCTTGCCGGCAGTCTGACCGGATGCCAGGCCCTTGTTGCTGCCCTTGTCTCTTCGCGCAAACACGCTGTTCACCCACCGGAAGTCTTCGTACCCTTCCATTCCACCCTTTCACTACCAGGAGATTTCCATGAAATTCCAGAAAAAAGTCGTTGTGACCGCTCTCTTCGCTGCGTTGACTGCCGCGAGTCTGGTAGCCCAGGCCCAGACCGTGCGCATCGCCAACCAGGGCGATGCCCTGTCGATGGACCCGCACTCGCTCAACGAGTCGCTGCAATTGAGCGTGACCAGCAACGTGTACGAACCCCTGGTGGGCCGCAACAAGGACCTGAGCCTGGCGCCCGCGCTGGCCACCAGCTGGAAGCAGATTGCCCCGACCGTGTGGCGCTTCGAACTGCGCAAGGGTGTGCAGTTCCATGACGGCACGCCGTTCACGGCCGACGATGTGGTGTTCAGCTTCACCCGCATGAAGGGCGACGGCTCCGACATGAAGGCCACCAACAGCGACATCAAGCAGGTGCGCAAGATCGACGACCACACGGTCGAGATCGACACCATGGCCCCCCAGCCCATCCTGCCAGACGTGATCACCACCTCCTACATGATGAGCAAGAAGTGGTGTGAGACCAACCAGGCTGTCACCCCCGTGGACCGCCGCAAGGGCATTGAGAACGCTGCGTCGTTCCGCGCCAACGGCACCGGACCCTACCGCCTGCGTGAACGCCAGCCCAACGTACGCTCCGTGTTCGTGCGCAACGGCGCCTACTGGGGCAAGATCGAAGGCAACGCCACCGAGGTGGTGTTCACCCCGATTGGCAATGACGCCACGCGCGTGGCGGCCCTGCTGTCCGGCGAAGTGGACGTGATGGAGCCCGTGCCTGTGCAGGACATCGAGCGCGTCAACAACAGCGCCAACGCCCGCGCCATCACCGGCCCCGAGCTGCGCACCATCTTCCTGGGCATGGACCAGAAGCGCGATGAGTTGCTGTACTCCAACGTCAAGGGCAAGAACCCCTTCAAGGATAAGCGTGTGCGCCAGGCCTTCTACCAGGCCATCGACATCGAAGGCATCAAGAAGACTGTGATGCGTGGCGCGTCCAATCCATCCGCACTGATGGTGGGCCCTGGCATCAACGGCTTCCAGCCAGAGGTCAAGCGCCTGCCTTACGACGTCGAGGCCGCCAAGAAGCTCATGGTCGAAGCCGGCTACCCCAACGGCTTTGAAGTCACCATGAACTGCCCCAACGACCGTTATGTGAACGACGGCCGCATCTGCCAGACGGTGGCTGCCAACCTGTCGCGCATCAACGTCAAGATCAACCTTGCGGCTGAAACCAAGGGCACGTACTTCCCCAAGGTGCTGCGTCGTGACACCAGCTTCTACATGCTGGGCTGGACGCCTACCACGTACGACTCGCACAACGCCCTCAATGCGCTGATGATCTGCCCGGACGATAAGACCGGCGCGGGCCAGTTCAACCTGGGTGCGTATTGCAACCCCAAGCTGGACGAGCTGACCAAGAAGATCCTGGTCGAGACCGACAAGCCCAAGCGCGACGCCATGATCAAGGAAGCCTTTGACGTGCACACCGCCGACGTGGGTCACCTGCCGTTGCACCAGCAGGCACTGGCCTGGGGCGTGAGCAAGAAGGTCAAGCTCGTGCAGATGGCCGACAACTACATGCCGTTCAAGTGGATCACCGTGAGCAAGTAAGCCCGCGCGTTCCCGACTGATCGATACGACGACAACAACAAAGCCACTGGCTGATTCAAGCCCGCAACAACACCCGCGGCTACCCGCTGCGCGTGTTGTTGCCTGTTGACTGGTTTCCCACAATGAAAACTACCCTTGCCCGCTGGTTTGACAGCGACGTTGGCTACAGCTTCCGCACATCGCCGGTCGCCATGCTGGCCGCCGCCATTGCGCTGATTTGCCTGTTCTGTTCGGTGTTTGCCGGATGGGTGGCACCCCACAACCCGTTTGACCTGACCACGCTGGAGCTGAGCGATGCGCGGCTGCCTCCGGCATGGAGCGAAATGGGCTCCATGAAATACCCCCTGGGCACCGACGACCAGGGCCGCGACATCCTGTCTGCCCTGATCTACGGCGCGCGCATTTCCCTCGTGGTGGGCATCGCCTCGGTGGTGCTGTCCGTGGTGGTGGGTGTGGCGTTCGGCCTGCTGGCAGGCTTTCGAGGCGGCTGGGTGGACGCCGTGCTCATGCGCTTGTGCGACGTGATGCTGTCTTTTCCTGCCATTCTGGTCGCGCTGTTGATTGCCGGCGTGGGCCGTGCGCTGTTCCCCAATGCGCACGAATCACTGGCGTTTGGCGTGCTGATCCTGTCCATCTCCCTCACCGGCTGGGTGCAATATGCCCGCACGGTGCGCGGCTCCACGCTGGTGGAGCGCAACAAGGAATACGTGCAGGCCGCCCGTGTGACGGGCGTCTCGCCGCTGCGCATTATGCGCAAGCACGTGCTGCCCAACGTGATGGGGCCCGTCCTGGTGCTGGCCACCATCCAGGTGGCCACGGCCATCATCACGGAGGCTACGCTGTCCTTCCTGGGCGTGGGTGCACCGCCCACTTCGCCTTCGCTGGGCACGCTGATCCGCATCGGCAACGATTACCTGTTCTCGGGCGAATGGTGGATCACCGTCTTCCCTGGCGCCATGCTGGTGCTGATTGCTTTGTCCGTGAACCTGCTGGGTGACTGGCTGCGCGACGCGCTCAACCCCCGCCTGCGTTGAACAAGAACAAGAAGAAAAGCGATATTTCCATGAGCCTTCTCGAAGTCAAAAACCTCGTTGTCGAATTCCCAGGCCGCCGCGGTACCCTGCGCGCTCTGGACGACATTTCCTTTTCCATCGCACCCGGCGAGATCCTGGGCGTGGTGGGAGAGTCCGGCGCCGGCAAGTCGCTCACCGGCGCGGCCATCATCGGCCTGCTGGAGCCGCCAGGCCGTGTGGCCTCGGGCCAGATCCTGCTGGAAGGCCAGCGCATCGACAACCTCAGCAACGAGGAAATGCGCCACATCCGGGGCCGCCGCATCGGTGCGATCTTTCAAGACCCGCTGACCTCGCTGAACCCGCTGTACACCGTGGGCCGCCAGCTCACCGAGACCATCCTCGCCCACCTGCCGGTCAACGCTGCCGAGGCACGCCAGCGTGCGATCCAGCTGCTCAAGGACACCGGCATCCCGGCGGCCGAAGAGCGCATCGACCACTACCCCCACCAGTTCTCGGGCGGCATGCGCCAGCGCGTGGTGATCGCCCTGGCCCTGGCCGCCGAGCCCAAGCTCATCGTGGCCGACGAGCCCACCACGGCGCTCGATGTGTCCATCCAGGCGCAAATCATCACGCTGCTGAAAAACATCTGCAAATCGCGTGGTGCGGCCGTGATGCTGATCACCCACGACATGGGCGTGATCGCCGAGACCTGCGACCGCGTGGCCGTGCTGTACGCCGGCCGCGTGGCCGAGATCGGCCCGGTGCATGACGTGATCAACCAGCCATCCCACCCCTACACCGCTGGGTTGATGGCCTCCATCCCCGACATGGAGCAGGACCGCGAGCGCCTCAACCAGATCGACGGCGCCATGCCGCGACTCAACGCCATCCCCAAGGGCTGTGCCTACAACCCCCGCTGCCCCAAGACTTTTGACCGCTGCATGACCGACCGCCCCGACCTGATGGATGCCGGCGCTACCCGCGCTGCCTGCTGGCTGCACGCCGGTGCCACGACCCGCGCCGAGGTGACCGCATGAGCGCCGCCGCAACGAAAAGTAAGGCCCTGGTGCAGGCGCATGACCTGGCCAAGACCTTTGACGTCTCTGCCCCGTGGCTCAACCGTGTGATCGAGCGCAAGCCCCGCACCCTGCTGCACGCGGTGGACGGCGTGAGCTTCGAGATCGAAAAGGGCAAGACGCTGGCCCTGGTGGGCGAGTCCGGCTGCGGCAAGAGCACCGTGGCCCGCTTGCTGGTGGGCCTGTACGAGCCCACCCGTGGCGGTCTCACGTTCGACAACCAGGATGCGCACGCGGCCTTCAAGGGCAACGATGCCAAGGCCATGCGCCGCCGCATCCAGATGATCTTCCAGGACCCGTACGCGAGTCTGAACCCTCGCTGGCTGGTGGAGGACATCATCGGTGAGCCGCTCAAGGAGCATGGACTCATCACCGACAAGGCAGAGCTCAAGCAGCGTGTGGGCGAACTGCTGCAGTCGGTGGGCCTATCGCCGCTCGACATGGTCAAGTACCCGCACCAGTTCTCCGGCGGCCAGCGCCAGCGCATCTCCATTGCGCGTGCCCTGGCCACGGAGCCCGAGTTCCTGGTCTGCGACGAGCCCACCAGCGCGCTCGACGTGTCGGTGCAGGCGCAGGTGCTCAACATCATGAAGGACCTGCAGCGCGAGCGGCAGCTCACCTACCTGTTCATCAGCCACAACCTGGCCGTGGTGCGCCACGTGAGCGACCAGGTGGGCGTGATGTACCTGGGCCGCCTGGTGGAGCTGGCCGACAAGCACACGCTGTTCGACACGCCGCGCCACCCCTACACGCGCATGCTGCTCGATGCCATCCCCAAGATGCACGACACCGGCAAGGCGCGCACACCGGTACAGGGCGAGGTGCCCAACCCGCTGAACCCGCCGCCCGGCTGCGCGTTCAACCCCCGCTGCCCGCATGTCAACGACCGTTGCCGCACCGAGCGCCCCAAGCTCCAAAGCATCGGCGGCATCCGCATTGCGTGCCATGCGGTGGAGGAAGGGCGGATCTGACGTCCCGCGCCGCACCGGCGTGCGGCCAAGTCACCCGCTGTGCGGGACACAGGTGCAGGTGGATGTCATTTGCTATGAAAAATATAGCTATTGACGCATGATTAACTAGCACCTGCGCCCGTTTTTGCATTGGGAGTCGATCAAGGCGCTGATCCGGCCGCCGCTGACGCGCCTGGCTCGGCGGCGGGCAGAGCCCGCCCCAGCAGGTAGTCAATGCAGGTGCGCACCGCTCGGGTCTGGTGGCGGTTGGGCATGTAGAGCATGAACATCTGGGTGCCAAAAATGCTCAGCCGCCAGTCGTCGAGCGTGGTCAGCACTTCCCCGCTGGACACGGCGTCCTGCACCACGTAATCCGGTACCAGCCCCACGCCCAGCCCTGCCAGGATGCCCTGGCGCAGAAACGGAAAGTGCTCCGAAATGATGGTGGGCTCCAGCAAGGCTTCCTGGCGCTGGTCACCCCGGTACCCGCGCAGGCGCAGTTGCTTGCCCACCACCCCTGCGGTGATCACCGGCGCAGCCTGCAGAGCCTCGAAGTCCTGGGGTAGCCCATGCGCCTGGGCGTATCCACGCGATGCGCAGGCGATGTAGCGCACGCTGCCCAGGTCGCGCGCCACCAGCGTGGGCGGGGGCTCGGGCATCACGCGGATGGCGATGTCCACCTCGTCACGGATGAGGTCGTCCACCCGGTTTTCAAAGCGTACATCCAGCACGATGCCAGGGTACAGCCGCTTGAAGTCGATCAGCCAGTCTGACATCACCATCTGCCCGTAACCACTGGGCACGCTCAGGCCCACGCGGCCCTGCAGGCCCTGGCCCAGCGTGGCAATGGTCTCGCGCGCAGCCAGCATTTCGTTCTGAATGGCGCGGCCATGGGCATACAGGCGCAGCCCCACCTCGGTGGGCTCTACCCGGCGCGTGGTGCGGCGCACCAGCTGCACGCCCACCGATTTTTCCAACTGGTGCAGGTGGTAGCTCACGTTGGCCCGCGTCATCTTCAGGTTGCGCGCGGCCTGGCTCAGGTTGCCGGCATCGAGGATATCGACCAGCACGGTGAGGGAGGTGAGTTCCATAGGTGGGGCGGCGCGTGAACGCTCGTTTGCTGCAGTTTGTCAAAAGAACTTTGACAGTCTGTCAATGGGCTATGTAATTGTCAAGATTACTTCACCCATCAACAATCACCCCGTCATCAACAGGCACAGCCATTGACCAGGAGACTTCCCCGTATGCACGCCGCCGCTGCCGCATCTTCCGTTGTTACGACCGCGCTGCATGGCGATGTTCTGGTCGTCACCATCGACAACCCGCCCGTCAATGCCCTGGGCGCCGCCGTGCGCCAGGGCCTTTTGGCCGCCATGCAGCAGGCGCAGGCCGACATCAACGTGGCCGCCGTGCTGCTGGTGGGCGCGGGCAAGGCCTTCATTGCCGGGGCGGACATCCGCGAATTCGGCAAGCCACCGGTTGCGCCCATCCTGCCCGAGGCCTGCCGCGCCATCGAAAACCTGAACAAGCCCGTGGTGGCCGTGCTGCACGGTGCGGCCCTGGGCGGTGGGCTGGAGGTGGCCTTGTCGGCCCACTACCGGTTGGCCTTGCCCGCTGCCACGCTGGGCCTGCCCGAGGTAAACCTGGGCCTGTTGCCCGGCTCGGGCGGTACGCAGCGCGCCCCGCGCCTGATGGGCGTGCAGGCCGCCACTACCCTCATGCTCAGTGGTCAGCCCCTCAAGGCACAGGCCGCGCTGCAGGCAGGTCTGGTCGACAAACTGGTGGAAGGCACCGACCCGCTGGCCGCAGGCCTGGCCTATGTGCACGAACTGCTGGCGGCCAACGCTCCCGTGCGCCGCACGCGTGACCTCGCCATTGCCGAGCCACAAGCCGCGCTGGCCTGGCTGGAAGCACAGAAGACCGAGACCGCCAAAAAGTCGCGCGGCCTGTTCTCGCCCCTCAAGATCATCGAATGCGTGCAGGCTGCGCTGCAACTGCCGTTTGATGAAGGCATGGCCCGCGAGCGCGCCCTGTTCATGGAATGCCTGGACAGCCCACAACGCGCCGGGCTCATCCACGCCTTTTTTGCCGAGCGCGAAGTGGTCAAGGTGCCTGAGGCACAGGCCGCGCAGCCACGCCCCGTGGGCAGCATTGCCGTCATCGGTGGTGGCACCATGGGCGCGGGCATTGCCGTGGCGGCGCTGGATGCGGGCCTGCCCGTGACCATGATCGAGCGCGACGCCGAGTCCATTGCCCGGGGCCGCGCCAATGTCGAGAAGGTCTACAACGGCCTGGTGGCCAAAGGCCGCATGACCGATGCCGCGAAGGCCGCCGTGATGGCGCGGTACAGCGGCAGCACCAGCTATGCCGACATCGCCCAGGTGGACCTCGTGATCGAGGCCGTGTTTGAAGACATCGAGGTCAAGAAAGCCGTGTTCCGCGAGTTGGACGGCGTGTGCAAGCCCGGTGCCGTGCTGGCCACCAACACGTCGTACCTCGACATCGACGCCATTGCCGCTGCCACCCGCCGCCCGCAGGACGTGATCGGCCTGCACTTCTTCAGCCCCGCCAACATCATGAAGCTGCTGGAGATCGTGGTGCCCGCCAAGGTGGCGCCCGATGTGGTGTCCAAGGCGTTTGAGCTGGCCCGCAAGCTGAAAAAGGTGCCTGTGCGCGCCGGTGTGTGCGACGGCTTCATCGGCAACCGCATTCTGGCCGTGTACAAGCAGGCCGCCGACTACCTGCTGGAAGACGGTGCCAGCCCGTATGAGATCGACGCCGCCGTGCGCGGATTTGGCTTTGCCATGGGCCCCTTCCAGGTGACGGACCTGGCCGGTGGCGACATTGGCTGGGCCACCCGCAAGCGCCGCGCTGCGACGCGCGACCCCCAGGCCCGCTACGTGGAAATTGCCGACCGCATCTGCGAGCGCGGCTGGTTTGGCCAGAAGACGGGGCGCGGTTTTTACCTCTACCCCGATGGCGCCCGCGTGGGCCAGCCCGACCCTGAAGTGCTGGCCATTGTGGAGGCCGAGCGCGCCAAGAAGGGCGTGACGCCCCGCAGCTTCACCGCCGACGAGATCATGCGCCGCTACATGGCCGCCATGGCCAACGAAGGGGCCAATGTGGTGCACGAAGGCATTGCCCTGCGCCCGCTGGATGTGGACGTGACCTTTGTGGCGGGCTACGGCTTTCCGCGCCACCGGGGCGGCCCGATGAAGTGGGCCGACATGACGGGGCTCCCCAAGGTGCTGGCCGACATCCGCGAGTTCGCCAAGGAAGACCCGCTGTTCTGGAAGCCCTCGCCCTTGCTGGAAAAGCTGGTGCGGGAAGGGCGCAACTTTGACAGCCTGAACCAGGCTGAAAAGAGCTGACCTCGCCTCTCGCCGCGATTTTTAGGATCCATCGAATTCAAATCATTTTGGCCTCTGGCGCTTGATCAATAAGCGCAAAAAGCTATCAAATAAGGAGCAAATCATGCGTGAAGCCGTCATCGTTTCCACCGCCCGCACCCCGCTGACCAAGTCGCACCGGGGCGAATTCAACGCCACGCCCGGCCCGCAGCTGGCCGCGTATTCCGTCAAGGCGGCCGTGGAGCGCTCGGGCATCGACCCCGAGCTGATTGAAGACCTGGTGATGGGCTGCGGCTACCCCGAGGGCATCACCGGCAAGAACATTGGCCGCCAGACGGCGCTGCGCGCGGGTCTGCCCCTGTCGGTGGCGGGCATGGTGGCCAGCCGGTTTTGCGCGTCGGGCCTGCAGTCCGTGGCGATTGCGGCGGGCCGCATCGTGGCCGAAGGCGTACCTGCCATGGTGGCGGGCGGGGTAGAGAGCATCTCGGCCATCCGCGCAGGCAACCCGGCAGACATCGACCCCTGGCTGCAAGAGCACAAGCCCGACCTCTTCATGGCCATGATCGACACGGCCGACATCGTGGCCCACCGCTACGGCATTAGCCGCGAAGACCAGGACGCCTTCTCGCTGCAAAGCCAGCAGCGCACCGCCGCCGCACAGCAGGCGGGGGTGTTTGCCGACGAGATCGTGCCCTGCGCCGCACGCATGATGGAAAAGAACAAGGAGACCGGCGAGGTCACCTACCGCGAAGTGACCGCCACGCACGACAACTGCAACCGTGCCAACACCACGCTGGAGGGCCTGGCCAAGCTGGAGCCCGTGAAGGGCCCCGGCCAGTTCATCACCGCAGGCAATGCCTCGCAACTGTCCGACGGCTCCAGCGCCTGCGTGCTGATGGAAGCCAAGGAGGCCGAGCGCCGTGGCCTGCAGCCCCTGGGTGCCTTCCGTGGTTTTGCCGTGGCCGGTTGCGAGCCCGACGAAATGGGCATCGGCCCCGTGTTTGCCGTGCCCAAGCTGCTGGCACGCCACGGCCTCACGGTGCAAGACATTGACCTGTGGGAGATGAACGAGGCCTTTGCCTCGCAGGCCCTGTACTGCCAGCGCCGCCTGGGCATTCCCTCCGAGCGTCTGAACGTGAACGGCGGGGCGATTGCCATTGGCCACCCCTTTGGCATGACCGGTGCGCGCCTGGTGGGCCACCTGCTGCTCGAAGGCCGCCGCCGCAAGGCCAAGTACGGCGTGGTGACGATGTGCATTGCCGGTGGCATGGGCGCTGCAGGCCTCTTCGAAATTTTCTGACCTTGCGCCACACCACCGAACTCTGAACTGCAAGCGACCCGATATGGACCTGAATTTCACCCCCCAAGAAGAAGCCTTTCGCGCCGAGGTGCAGGCTTTCTTGAAAGACAAGCTGCCCGCACGCATCGCCACCAAGGTCAAGGCCGGGCAGCGCCTGTCCAAGGCCGACCAGGATGAGTGGCACGCCATCCTCAACGAGCGCGGCTGGCTGGCCAACCACTGGCCCCAGGCCTACGGCGGCCCAGGCTGGGGCGCGGTCGAGAAGTTCATCTTCGACACCGAGTGCGCCCTGGCCGGTGGCCCGCGCATCGTGCCCTTTGGCGTGAACATGCTGGGCCCGGTGCTCATCAAGTTTGGCAACGAGGCGCAGAAAAAATACTGGCTGCCCCGCATCCTGAGTGGTGAGGACTGGTGGTGCCAGGGCTACTCCGAACCCGGTGCGGGCTCGGATCTGGCTTCGGTCAAGACCACGGCAGTACGCCAAGGCGACCACTACATCGTCAACGGCCAGAAGACCTGGACCACCCAGGGCCAGCACGCCAACATGATCTTCTGCCTGGTGCGCACCGACCGCGAAGCCAAGGCGCAGTCGGGCATCAGCTTCTTGCTGGTGGACATGAAATCGCCCGGCGTGGAACTGCGCCCCATCCGCACGCTCGATGGCGACAAGGAAGTCAACGAAGTGTTTTTCACCGATGTGAAGGTGCCCGTGGAAAACCTGGTGGGCGAGGAAAACAAGGGCTGGACGTACGCCAAGTACCTGCTGACCTACGAGCGCACCGGCATCGCAGGCGTGGGCTTTTGCATTGCCGCACTGGCCAAGCTGAAGGTGGTGGCCGCCAAGGTGATGAAGAACGGCCAGACGCTGGACCAGGACCCGCTGTTTGCCGCCCGCATGGCCCAGGTCGAGATTGACCTGGAGAACATGAAGACCACCAACCTGCGCGTGATTGCTGCCGTGGCCGGTGGCGGCGTGCCGGGGGCGGAAAGCTCCATGCTCAAGATCCGTGGCACCGAAATCCGCCAGGAGATCCTCTCGCTCATCCGCCGCGCGGTGGGGCCTTACGCGCTGCCGTTCATCGAAGAAGCGCAGTACGAAGGCTATGCCGATGAACCCGTGGGGCCGAAAGAGGCGGCCACGGCTGCGGCCAACTACTTCAACTACCGCAAGCTGTCGATCTTTGGCGGCTCCAATGAAATCCAGAAGAACATCATCTCCAAGATGATTCTCGGCCTGTGAGGTTGCCGCGATGAACTTTGAACATACCGAAGACCGCCGCATGCTGGCGGACACCCTGACCCGCTTCGTGGCCGAGCAGTACGGCATCGAAACGCGCAACCACATTGCCTACGGCGACACCGGCACGGACCCTGCGCTGTGGGCTCGCTTTGCCGAGCTGGGCGCGATTGGCGCGCTCTTCCCCGAAGCCGATGGCGGCTTTGGCGGCGCAGGCTTTGATGTGGCCGTGGTGTTTGAAGCCCTGGGCGGCGGCCTGGTGGTGGAGCCCTTTGTCAGCGCGCTGGTGGTGGGCCGGGCGCTGGGCCAGGCGGGCAGCGCGGCGCAAAAGGAACACATCGCCAGCTTCATCGACGGCAGCACCGTCGCCGCGCTGGCGCACGAAGAGCCCGGCGCGCACTACGCCCTGAACCGCGTGACCACCCGCGCAGTGCGCCATGGCGATGGCTGGCAACTCACCGGCCACAAGGCCGTGGTGCTGCATGGCGACCAGGCGCAGTGGCTGCTGGTCAGCGCCCGTACCTCGGGCGCTGTGGACGATGAAAACGGCATCTCGCTGTTCCTGGTGCCCACTGATGCCGCAGGCCTGAGCCGCCGTGGCATGGGCCGCATCGACGGTGGCCGCGTGGCCGAAGTCAGTTTGCAGAACGTGCAGGTGAGCGCAGGGGCTTTGCTGGGCGCAGAAGGGCAGGGCTACGCGACGCTGGAGCACGCGGTAGGCTGGGGCATTCTGGCCGTGTGCGCGGAGGCGCTGGGCGCCATGGATGTGGCCAAGAAGCACACGCTGGAATACCTGCAAACGCGCAAGCAGTTTGGTGTGCCCATCGGCAGCTTTCAGGCCTTGCAGCACCGCATGGCCGACCTGCTGCTGGAAGTGGAGCAGGCGCGCTCTGCCGTCATCAACGCAGCGGCCGCGATGGACAGCACCGACCGCACCGAGCGCGAGCGCGCGCTGTCGGCCGCCAAGGTCACCATGGGCCGCATCGGCGCGCTGGTGGCTGAGGAAAGCATCCAACTGCACGGCGGCATTGGCATGACATGGGAGCTGCCGCTGTCGCACTACGCCAAGCGCCTCGTCATGGTGGACCACCAGTTTGGCGACGAAGACCACCACCTGGCGCGCTTCATCGCGCTGGGCCGGAGCTGAAGCCATGGAGCAGCCACTGCCTCTGCTGCAACGCCGCGAGGGCGCGGTGCTCGTGCTCTCCAACAACAACCCCGCGGCGCGCAATGCGCTGTCGCCCGCGTTCTACGCGGCGCTGACCGAGGCATTGGCGCAGGCCGAGGCCGACCCCACCGTGGGTGCCATCGTGCTCACCGGCGAAGGCGGGCACTTTTGTGCGGGCGGTGACTTGCGCCAGCTGGCCAAGCGCCGCGAGCTGCCCATTGAAGAGCGCCGCGCCAAGCTCGAAGGCCTGCATGACCTGATCCGCACCGTGCGCGCTTGCCGCAAGCCGGTGATTGCGGCGGTGGAGGGCGCAGCGGCCGGTGCGGGCCTGTCGCTGGCGCTGGCCTGCGACATGCTGGTGGCTGCGCGCAATGCCGTGTTCTCGGTGGCTTATGTGAAGGTGGGCCTCACGCCCGATGGCGGCGCCACGGCCTTCCTGGCCGAGTTCGTGTCGCGCCAGGTGCTGACCGAGCTGTGCCTCACCGGCGAACGCATTTCGGGCGAGCGGCTGCATGCACTGGGCCCGGTCAACCGACTGGCAGAACCGGGTGAGGCGCTGACGCAGGCATTGGCATTGGCCGCGCAGGTGGCCGTCGGGCCGGACCTGGCCATGGGCCGCATCAAGGCGCTGTGCCGCAGTGCCTATGCCCAGCCTCTGGACGGCCAGCTGGAGCTAGAAGCACAGCTCATGGTGCAGTCGCAAGCCACCGAAGAATCCCGCGAAGGCATTGGTGCGTTTCTGGAAAAACGACCGGCCGATTTCGCCCGCCTGCGCCAGGTCAATGCCGCTGGCGCGGGTACACAAGACACTACGCAATGACCTCCACAACCCCCACACCCGCATTGCCCGAGGGCATGGACTTCCCGCTCGAAGGCGTGCGCGTACTCGACCTTTCGCGCGTGTTTGCCGGGCCGCTGTGCGGCCAGGTGCTGGCCGACTTTGGTGCCGACGTGATCAAGGTGGAACACCCCGGCCGGGGTGACGACACCCGTGACTGGGGCATGCGCATCGGCAAGACCGAGACCACCTACTACAACAGCATGAACCGCAACAAGCGGTCCATCACGGTGGATTTGCAGACGCCCGAAGGCGTGAAGATCATCCGCGACCTGCTGCCGCAGTGCGACGTGGTGGTCCAGAACTTCAAGACCGGCGGCGCCGAGAAGCTGGGCCTGGGCTACGAGCAGCTCAAGGCCATCAAACCCGACCTCATCTACTGCTCGGTGGCGGGCTACGACAGCTCCGGCCCCGAGGCCAAGCGCCCCGGCTACGACCTGGTGATCCAGGGCGAGGCGGGGCTGATGGCCATCAACGGTGAGGCCAGCCAGCCGCCCCTGAAGTTCGGCGTGGCCGTGGTGGACATGATGACCGGCATGTACGCCGCGCAGGCTGTGCTGGCCGCGCTGTTCCGCCGGGAACGCACCGGCCAGGGCCGCCACATCGAGATGGCGCTGTACGACTGCGGCCTGATGATTACCGGCTACTACGGCCTGGACGCCATGCTGCTGGGCCACGACCCGCAGCGCTACGGCAACGCCCACCCGTCCATCGTGCCCTACGGCATGTTCGAGGCGCAGGATGGTCCGCTCATCATCGCCGTGGGCAACAACAGCCAGTTCGACAAGTTCTGCCGCCAGGTGGTGATGCGCCCGGATATCGTGGAAGACCCCCGTTTTGCCACCAACGTCGAACGTGCCCGCAATCGACTGACCCTGCTGCCGGAGATGAAGGCGTTGATTGCCAGCTTCCCGCGTGATGTGCTGCTCGAACGCCTGACCGCTGCGGGCATCCCTTGCGGCCGCGTGGCCGGCCTGCATGAGGCGCTGACCAGCGAGCGCACGCGCCGCGGCGGCCTGCTGCAGGAAATGCCCCACCCCGTAGCGGGCACCACGCATGTATTCGCGCCGCCTTATCGGCTGGACGGCCAGCGCTTGCCCATCCGCAACGCACCGCCCACCCTGGGCGCCGCCACGCGCGAGGTGCTGCGGCAGCTGCTGCAACTGCCCGAGGCCGAGCTGCAGGCCCTGCGCGACAAGGGCGTGCTCACGCTGCCCGACCCACAACAACATTGACAGGAGACTCCCCCCATGCGATCCCTTTCCCGCCGCGCCATCCTGGCCACCGTGGCTGCCCTGGCCCCCTTGGCTGTCCCCGGCATGATGTCGGCAGCCCATGCGCAGGCTTGGCCTGCCAAGCCCATCAAGCTGATCGTGCCGTACCAGGCGGGCGGCGCCACGGACATTACCGCCCGCACGCTGGGCGAGAAGCTCTCGGCCCGTCTGGGCCAGCCTGTGCTGGTGGACAACCGCGGCGGAGCCGGCGGGGTGACTGGCACCGACCAGGCGCTCAAGTCGCCGGCCGACGGCTACACCCTGCTGGTGTCCCTGGGCACCACTATGCTCATCAACCAGTTCCTGTACGACCGTCTGCCTTACCAGCCGCAAAAGGACCAGGCCCTCATCACGCAGATCGCGCTGGCGCCGGTGGTGCTGCTGGTCAACCCGCAGCTGCCGGTCAACAACGCGTCGGAACTGATGGCCTACATCGACCGCAACAAGGGCAAGATCGCCTATGGCTCGTGGGGCATGGGTTCGTACGCTCACCTGGCGGGTGCATGGCTGTCCGACAAGCACAAGGCCGACATGAACCATGTGGCCTACAAGGGCGAGGCCCCCATGCTGCAGGACCTTGTGGGCGGGCAGTTCCAGATGGCGTTTGCCAGCCTGCAGTCGGCCCGGCCGTACATCGAATCGGGCCGTCTCAAGCCACTGGCCGTGACCGGCGCGCAGCGCATGGACGCACTGCCCAAAGTGGCCACTATGGCCGAGCAGGGTATCAAGGACGAGGTCTTCCAGGTGACGGGCTGGGTGGGCATGAGCGCACCTGCCAAGACGCCGCCCGAAGTGGTGGCCCGGCTCGGCGCCGAGCTGCAGGCCGTGATCGCGATGCCCGAGGTGCGCGAGCGCATCCAGCAGATGGGCTTCATTCCCGTGGGTAGCAGCCCCGAGCAGTTCAACGCGCAGTTCAAGAAGGACGCACCGGTGTGGGAGCGGGTGGTGAAGGTCTCTGGCGCGAAGCTCGATTAACACCCCCCTGAGCCGCTGCGCGGCTTCCCCCCGCTCTCACACGGCTGCGCCATGCGGGCACGGGGACGCAGCCAGCGCGGCAGGGCGGCCCTTGCGCGGCTGCTCTCGCTTCGGCCTCGCCAGTTTCGGACGGTGTGGGCCTACGCAGCGCTAAGGACCCCTGAAAGACAAGACGTTTTCGCCATGAACAAACCATCCCTTTTCCCCGCTGCGTTTTCGCGTCGCGCCGTGCTGTTCGCCGCTGCTGCAGTGTCGGCCATGGGCCTGCTGGGCACTGCCCCGGTACACGCCCAGGCCTGGCCCAACAAGATGATCAAGCTCGTGGTGCCCTTCCCGGCGGGCGGCCCCACCGACACGGCCTCGCGCATCGTCGGCCAGAAGCTGGCCGAGCGCCTGAAGCAGCCCGTGGTGGTGGAGAACCGAGCGGGTGCGTCGGGCTCGATTGCCGCGCAGCAGATCGCCAAGACCCCTGGCGACGGCTACACGCTCATGATGCTGGCCACGCCCACGCTGCTGGCGCCGCACCTGTACAGAAAGGCGGGCTACGACACCACCAAGGATTTCGTCTCCGTGGCCACGGTGTACGACCTGCCCATCGTGGTAGTGGTCAACCCGGCGCAGATGCCCACCGTGACTGATCTGCAAAAGCTCATCACCCACGCCAAGGCGCGGCCGGGGCAGCTCAACTACACCTCGTCGGGTGTGGGCAGCTTTGGCCACCTGAGCATGGAGCTGCTCAAGCAGTTGGGCCAATTTGAGATGGAGCATGTGCCCTACAAGGGCGGTGTGCCCGCCATCACCGACACGCTGGGCGGCCAGGTGCCCATGATGTATGCCGACCTCGTGGCGGCGCTGCCCCATATCCAGACGGGCAAGCTGCGTGCGATTGCGGTGGGTTCGCCGCAGCGCGTGGGCGTTATCCCCAATGTGCCCACCATTGCCGAGCAGGGCTTCAAGGGCTTTGATGCCGTGTCGTGGGGCGGCCTGATGGCCCCGCCCGGTACGCCCAAGGAGGTGGTCGATCGCATCAGCACCGAAGTCAAGGCCATCCTGGCCGACAAGGAAGTGCAGGACAAGCTGCTCAACGCCGGTGCCATCGCCAACTACCAGGGCCCGGACCAGATGGCCAAGCGCGTGCGTGGCGATTACGCCAAGTGGGGCCAGGTGATCCGCGACAAGGGCATCACGTTCGAGTAAGTTGGGCCATGACCAACACCACTGCTTCTGCCCCTTTTCCCCCGTTCCGCCGGGTCTCCGATCTGCTGCGTGACAACGCGCAGCAGCGCCCGCAGGCCAATGCCTTGGCCGATGACGACTCTGCGCTGGGCTGGGCCGCGCTCGATGCCCTGGTGGACCGCGTGGCCGCATCGTTGCAGCAGGCCGGCCTGCAGTCGGGCGATGTGGTGGCCGTGTGTGCCGCGTCGTCGGTGCGTTATGCCGCTGCGTACCTGGGCGCCCTGCGTGCAGGTGTGGTGGTGGCACCGCTGGCGCCGTCCGTCACGCCTGAGGCCATGGCGTCCATGCTGGGCGATGCGCAGGCGCGCCTGCTGTTTGCCGATGCGCAGGGCAGGGCGGCGGTACCGCCTGCCGTGATAGAAGGCGCCGGTGCGCTGCCGCTCGTGGCGCTGGACGACGCGGGTGCGGGCACGCCGTGGATCGAGTGGCTTGCCCCTGAAGGCGCGGTGCCGCAGCCGGTGGACGTGGGCCCCGAGCACCCGTTCAACATCATTTATTCCTCTGGCACCACCGGCAACCCCAAGGGCATCGTGCAATCGCACGGCATGCGCTGGGCGCATCTGGTGCGCGGCCTGGCGCAGGGCTACGGCCCAGACAGCGTCACGCTGCTGGCGACGCCGCTGTATTCCAACACCACGCTGGTGTCGTTCTTCCCCGGCCTGTGCTGGGGCGGCAGCGTGCGGCTGATGCCAAAGTTCGATGCACTGCGTTACCTGCAGACCGCGCAGCAGATCCGCGCCACGCATTCGATGCTGGTGCCGGTGCAGTACCAGCGCATCATGGCGCTGCCGCAGTTTGGTGAGTTCGACCTGTCGTCCTTTCGCGCCAAGTTCTGCACCAGCGCGCCATTCCGCGCCGAGCTGAAGGCCGACATCCTGGCGCGCTGGCCGGGCGCGCTGTACGAGTTCTACGGCATGACCGAAGGGGGCGGCACCTGCATCCTGGCGGCGCACGAGCACCCGGACAAGCTGCACACCGTGGGCCAGCCGGCCTCCACCAGTGACATCCGCCTGATCGATGAAGAAGGAAACGAGTTGCCGCCCGGTACCACCGGCGAGGTGGTGGGCCACTCGCCCGGCATGATGACCGGCTACCACCGGCAACCCGACAAGACGCGCGAGGCCGAGTGGTTTGACGCCACCGGCAAGCGCTTCATCCGCACAGGCGACGTGGGCCGGTTTGACGCGCAGGGATTTCTGACCCTGCTGGACCGCCGCAAGGACATGGTCATCAGCGGCGGCTTCAACATCTACCCCAGCGACCTCGAAGCCGAGCTGCGCAAGCACCCCGCCGTGGAGGACGTGGCCGTGACCGGCGTGCCCTCTGAACAGTGGGGCGAGACGCCAGTGGCCTTTGTGTGCCGCCGACCGGGCGCCACCGAAGACGCCGCCCAGATCATGGGTTGGTACAACGCCCGGGCGGGCAAAACACAGCGGCTGGCCGCACTGCATTTCATCGACGAGCTGCCGCGCAGCGCCATCGGCAAGGTGCTCAAGCGCGAGCTGCGCGACCTGCACCGCACGCTGTCGCACTGATTGATTTCCTGTTTTTTCAGAAAGACCCAACCATGAAGATCCTCGTTCCCGTGAAACGCGTGGTGGACTACAACGTGAAGGTCCGCGTGAAGTCGGACAACACGGGTGTGGACATCGCCAACGTGAAGATGAGCATGAACCCCTTTGACGAAATCNGGTGGACTACAACGTGAAGGTCCGCGTGAAGTCGGACAACACGGGTGTGGACATCGCCAACGTGAAGATGAGCATGAACCCCTTTGACGAAATCGCCGTYGAAGAGGCCGTGCGCCTGAAAGAAAAAGGCCTGGTGACCGAAGTCATCGCTGTTTCCTGCGGCGTRGCCCAATGCCAGGAAACCCTGCGCACTGCCATGGCCATCGGCGCCGACCGCGCCATCCTGGTCGAGACCGATGCCGAACTGCAGCCTCTGGCTGTGGCCAAGCTCTTGAAGGCCCTGGTGGACAAAGAACAACCGGGCCTAGTGATCCTGGGCAAACAAGCCATCGACGACGACGCCAACCAGACCGGCCAGATGCTGGCGGCCCTGGCCGACCTGCCCCAGGCCACGTTCGCCAACAAGGTCGAACTGGCTGCCGACAAGGTCAGCGTGACCCGCGAAGTCGACGGCGGCCTGGAAACCCGGAGACCGATGCCGAACTGCAGCCCCTGGCCGTGGCCAAGCTCTTGAAGGCCCTGGTGGACAAAGAGCAGCCCGGTCTCATCATCCTGGGCAAGCAAGCCATCGACGACGACGCCAACCAGACCGGCCAGATGCTGGCGGCCCTGGCCGACCTGCCCCAGGCCACGTTCGCCAACAAGGTCGAACTGGCTGCCGACAAGGTCAGCGTGACCCGCGAAGTCGACGGCGGCCTGGAAACCCTGGCCCTGACACTGCCCGCCGTCATCACCACCGACCTGCGCCTGAACGAACCCCGCTACGTCACCTTGCCCAACATCATGAAGGCCAAGAAGAAGCAGCTGGACACCGTCAAGCCCGAAGACCTCGGCGTGGACGTGACCCCGCGCCTGAAGACCCTCAAGGTGACCGAACCCGCCAARCGCGGCGCAGGCRTCAAGGTGGCSGAYGTGGCCGCCCTGGTCGAGAAACTCAAGAACGAAGCGAAGGTGATCTAAATGTCGGTACTCGTTATTGCTGAACACAACAACGCGTCCATCAAGGGCGCCACGCTGAACACCGTCACGGCCGCAGTGGCCTGCGGC